>DASPIH010000212.1:0-9271 GCA_035629195.1 Blastococcus sp.
AGCGCTCGCCGAGGCCGACCCCGGGTTGCTCGGCGACGTCGTCGCCGCGGCGCACGCCGTGGCCCGCCAGGAGGGGCTGGTCAGCGGGGACGGCGCCGAGCCGGGCTACCGGCTGGTGGCCAACACCGGCCCTGCCGCCGGTCAGACGGTGCACCACGTCCACCTGCACGTGCTGGGAGGCCGCGGCCTCGGCTGGCCCCCCGGCTGACGGTCCGCGCAGGATGGCCTCGTGCCCGAGATCTCCGGCCCGCTGTTCGCCACCGACGACCTGCGCGGCGCCGTCGCCTCCTTCCTGACCGAGGGGGCGGGGAAGGCGACGTACAGCGGGCGGTGACCCGGTCGGGCGACCGGCGCGTGGCGGGGGCGTACGCGGGTAGTCTGGGGCGGTCCCGGTGCCGTTCCGGCACCTTCTCGTAGCAGGAAGGCAGGGTCGAGGGTTCTTGCCCGACACCTCCCCGAACGTCTCCGTGCCAGGTGCCCCCACGTCGCGTGAGGCATCGGCGCAGGCCGCCGCGGCGGACGGCGACCCCGCCTCCGCCAGGCCGGCGAGCACGGCCGTCCGCACCACCATCACCGTTCCCGACAGCGTTCCCATGGTCGCCCTCCTGGGCACCGGGGACGAGCTGCTCCGCCTGGTCGAGGCCGAGGTCGACGCCGACGTGCACGTGCGCGGCAACGAGGTGGCCGTCACCGGCCAGCCGGCGGACAACGCCTTCGCCGTGCGGGTCTTCGACGAGCTGATCGCCCTGATCGGCACCGGGCAGGCGTTACGGCCCGACTCGGTTCGCCGGGTCATCGCCATGCTCAAGGCGGGCGGCTCCGAGCGCCCCGCCGACGTGCTGAGCCTGGACATCATCAGCCGCCGGGGCCGGACCATCCGGCCCAAGACGCTGAACCAGAAGCGCTACGTCGATGCCATCGACGAGCACACCATCGTGTTCGGTATCGGCCCGGCCGGTACCGGCAAGACCTACCTGGCCATGGCCAAGGCGGTGCAGGCGCTCACCACCAAGCAGGTGAACCGCATCATCCTGACCCGTCCCGCGGTGGAGGCGGGGGAGCGCCTGGGCTACCTGCCCGGCACCCTCTCGGAGAAGATCGACCCCTACTTGCGGCCGCTGTACGACGCGCTGCACGACATGGTCGACCCGGAATCAATTCCGCGGCTCATGCAGGCAGGGACCATCGAGGTCGCCCCGTTGGCCTACATGCGGGGCCGGGCTCAGCCGTACGACGCGAACGTGCTCACTCCCAACGGCTTCCTGCCGATCGGCTCGCTGCAGGTCGGCGACCTCGTGGTCGGATCCGACGGTCTGCCAACACCGGTGCTCGGCATCTACCCGCAGGGCAAGAAGGTCGTCTACCGCGTCACGACGCAGGACGGTGCTTCCACGCTGGCTTGCGGGGAGCACCTCTGGACCGTCACCACGCCGGACGACCGCCGTCGCGGCACGACGCGGACGCTCGAGACCCAGGAGATGGCCGGGGATCTCCGCTGGGGTGCAGGCGCGCACCGGTACGAGCTCCCGCTGGTCGATGCGGTCGAGTTCGAGCCGCAGGAGGTGCCGCTCGACCCCTACGCGCTCGGACTCCTCCTCGGCGACGGCTGCCTCACGACGTCGACGACTCCGTCCTTCTCGACGACGGACCCGGAGCTGGTCGTCGCGCTCGAGTCGGTGCTCGACGGCATCGCCGTGCGGCACAAGGCCGGCCCCGACTACGTGTTGCAGCACGTGAACGGCGGCCGTGGTGGCCTCCGGATCGCCAACCCGGTCACCGAGGCGATCCGGGAGCTCGGGCTCGCCGGCACCCGCTCGGACACCAAGTTCGTTCCGTGGACCTACACGCACAACTCCGCCGAGGTCAGGCTGGCGCTGCTCCAGGGCCTGCTGGACAGTGACGGGGGCCCGGTAAGCCAGCGTGGCCGCACCTGCAGGATCCAGTACACGACCACGTCTGAGCGGCTGCGCGACGACGTGGTGTTCCTGGTCCGCTCCCTGGGTGGGGTGGCCTACACCCGGACCCGCCCGGCGACGGGGCGCCGGCCCGGACTCGCTCAGGGTCGACCCGTCCACCACCGACGTGCTGCTCACACCGTCGACATCCGGCTGCCCGCGGATCTCCAGCCGTTCCGGCTCGAGCGCAAGTGGCAGGCGTACGACGCAGCAGGCGGTGGGCGTCCGATGCGGTTCATCCACTCCATCGAGCCCGTCGGCGAGGTGGACACGATGTGCATCCAGGTCGCTGCGCAGGACTCGCTGTACGTGACGGACGACTTCCTCGTCACGCACAACACCCTGAACGACGCGTTCGTCATTCTCGATGAGGCTCAGAACACCACCGCGGAACAGATGAAGATGTTCCTCACCCGGCTCGGCTTCGGCTCGAAGATCGTCGTCACCGGCGACGTCACCCAGGTCGACCTGCCCGGGGGCGCGCAGAGCGGGCTCAAGATCGTGCGCGAGATCCTCGACGGCGTCGAGGACGTGCACTTCGCGAACCTGACCAGCTCCGACGTCGTCCGCCACCGGCTGGTCGGCGACATCGTCGACGCCTACGAGCGGTGGGATGCCACCCGGCAGCCCCCCGCATCCCGGCCGGCCGCCGGCGCGCCCGCCCGGACCTCCCGACCGCGCCGCCAGGGGAGCTGACCGCCGTGCCCGTCGAGGTGTCCAACGAGTCCGAGATCGCCGTGGACGAGGCCGAGCTGACCGGCGTCTGCCGGTTCGTGCTGGCCGAGATGAAGGTCAACCCGATGGCCGAGCTGTCGGTGCTGTGCGTCGACACCGAGTACATGAGCAGCCTGCACGAACGGTGGATGGGCGAGAAGGGCCCGACCGACGTGCTCGCCTTCCCCATGGACGAGTTCGACACCGGCCGCCCCGACGACCCCGACCCGGGGCCCGCCCTGCTGGGGGACATCGTGCTGTGCCCGGCGGTCGCCGTGCGGCAGGCTCGGGCGGCCGGTCACTCGATGGACGACGAGCTGGTGCTGCTGGCCACCCACGGCGTGCTGCACCTGCTCGGCTACGACCACATGGAGCCCGACGAGGAGAAGGAGATGTTCGGTCTCCAGTCGACGCTCATCGAGGCCTGGCGCGCCGCCCCGCGCGAGCCGGTGACCGGCGCGGCGGCCTCGCAGGAGACCGGTTCCCGATGAGCTCCGCGAAGGCGACGGGCGAGCGAGCCTCGCAGCGATCGCCGGCGAGCGCCGAGCGGGACGAGCTCGGAGCCGGGCAGTGAGCAGCGCCGCGATCACCATGCTGGTGGTCGCCATCTGCCTGGTGCCGCTGGCCGGCGTCTTCGGCGCCATGGACGCCGCGCTCCAGCGCGTGTCCAAGGCGCGCGTGGAGGAGCTGCGCCGCGACGGCGTGAAGCGCGCGGCCGCGCTCGAGCAGGTCGTCGCGGAGCGCGCGCGGCACGTGTCGCTGCTCCTGCTGCTGCGCATCCTGTGCGAGATGGTCGCGGCGGTGCTGGCCACCGTCCTCCTCTACGACCTCTGGGGCGGTGGCTGGCGCACCTTCCTCGTCGCCGCCGGCGTCATGACCGTGGTCAGCTACGTGCTGGTCGGCGTGGGTCCGCGGACGCTGGGCCGCCAGCACGCCTACGCCACGGCCCTGGCCACCGCCGGCGTCGTGAGGTTCCTCGGGCGGGTCCTCGGACCGGTGGCGACGCTGCTCATCCTCATCGGCAACGCCATCACCCCCGGGCGGGGTTTCCGCGACGGGCCGTTCTCCTCCGAGGTCGAGCTGCGCGAGCTGGTCGACATGGCCGAGGAGCGCGGTGTCGTGGAGTCCGGCGAGCGGAACATGATCCACTCGGTGTTCGAGCTCGGCGACACCATCGCCCGCGAGGTGATGGTCCCGCGTACCGACGTGGTCTGGATCGAGCGCACCAAGACCGTGCCCCAGGCGCTCGCTCTGGCGCTGCGCAGCGGCTTCAGCCGCATCCCGGTCATCGGCGAGAACGTCGACGACGTGGTCGGCGTCGTCTACCTCAAGGACCTGGTCCGCCGGTCGCAGCACAGCGCCGACCAGCGAGGCCCGCGGGTGGACGAGCTCATGCGGCCGCCGACGTTCGTCCCGGAGTCCAAGCCGGTCGACGAGCTGCTGCGGAACATGCAGGCGCAGCGGATCCACATCGCGATCGTCGTCGACGAGTACGGCGGCTTCGCCGGCCTGGTCACCATCGAGGACATCCTCGAGGAGATCGTCGGC
Source organism: Blastococcus sp. (assembly GCA_035629195.1). Classification (GTDB taxonomy): domain Bacteria; phylum Actinomycetota; class Actinomycetes; order Mycobacteriales; family Geodermatophilaceae; genus Blastococcus. The sequence goes on from DASPIH010000212.1 coordinate 4,218, forward strand.
GAGATCGCCGACGAGCACGACGCCTTCCAGCGCCCGGAGGTCGAGCAGCTGGACGACGGGTCGATGCGGGTCACCGCCCGGCTACCGGTGCAGGACCTGGCGCAGCTCTTCGCCGTCGAGCTGCCCGAGACCGACGACGTCGAGACCGTCGGCGGGCTGCTGGCCCGCGAGCTGGGCCGGGTGCCGATCGAGGGCGCCGCGGCCGAGGTCGGTGGGCTGCGACTGGTCGCCGAGAGCACCGGCGGACGGCGCAACCGGATCGACACCCTGCTGGTCTGCCGGCTCCCCGAGCCGTCGGAGGACGGCGAGGACGGTGACGAGCAGCTGTCCGGGGCGACCCGGGCCGAGCAGCCGGCAGGCGTGGTGGAAGGCTGAGGAAGGACCCTCCTGCCCCACCGTGAGAGGACCCCGTCCCTCTCACCCCTCGCACGCTCGGGGCGAGCCTCCGGACGGGGCCAGCAGCGGGCCCCTGCAGGAGGGCCGCCCCACCGGACGAGGATGACTCTGTGGCTGATCTGCACCCCGAGGACGCGAAGCTCGTCACCCTGGCCCGGTCGGCGCGGAGCCGCACCGGTGCCGCCGAGGGCGCTGCGGTGCGCGACACCGACGGCCGCACCTACGTGGCGGCGAGCGTGGGGCTGCCGTCGCTGAAGCTGTCGGCGCTGCAGGCCGCCGTCGCCGCCGCCGTCTCCAGCGGGGTGGAGGGCCTGGAGGCGGCCGTGGTCGTCTCCGCCGCCGACGCCGTGGAGCCCGACGGGCTGGCCGCCGTCCGGGACCTCACCGCGGGAGCGCCGGTGCACCTCGCCGGCCCCGACGGCACCCTGCTGCGAACGACCTGATCTCCCCGCCCCGCGGTAGGCGTCCGCCGGCCGGGCGATCGCCGTACGCCGCCGGGGAGTGCACCGGCCTCTTCTGCCGGATCCCAGGCCGCGATGCCGTGCGTCCGCTCGACGCGGTTGCGGACCAGCCCGTTCCGGCGTCCGCTTGACCGGTCGGGACGGGTCTGCGCCGCCGTTGTCCCGACAGCACCCTCAGGTTCTGCCGGACAACGCCGTCGAGGAGACCCGAATGTCCATTCCGTCCTCGTCCACTTCCGCAGTCGCCGCCGAGCCGCCACCCGCGGACCTTCCCCAGCAGAGCAAGCTCCGCACCTTGCTCGGCGCGGGCGTGGGCAACACGCTGGAGTGGTACGACTGGAGCGTCTACGCGATCTTCGCGCCGTTCTTCGCCGCGCAGTTCTTCGTCAGCGACGACCCGACCAGCGCGCTGCTGTCCACGCTGGCCATCTTCGCCGCCGGGTTCTTCATGCGGCCCCTGGGGGGATTCTTCTTCGGCTGGCTGGCCGACCGGCGTGGCCGCAAGTACGCGCTGACGACGTCGATGATCACGATGGCCACGGGCAGCCTGCTGATCGGCATCGCGCCGACCCACGCGACGATCGGCGTGTGGGCCGGTCTGGTCCTGCTCATCGCCCGTCTCATCCAGGGCCTGGCGCACGGCGGTGAGATCGCGGCTTCCTACACCTACGTCGCCGAGGTCGCGCCCCGTGCCCGTCGTGGCCTGTGGTCGACCAGCGTCTACGTGTCGGTGACCGCCGGCATCGTGCTGGCCTCGCTGTTCGGTGCGGCCTTCTCGTCCATCTTCGGCGAGGAGGCGCTGACCGACTGGGCGTGGCGCGTGCCGTTCATCTTCGGCGGCCTGCTCGCCGTCGTCGGTCTCTGGATGCGGCGCAGCCTCCAGGAGACCGCCGCCTTCGCGGGGGACGACGCCGGCGCATCGCACCACGTCACCACCCGAACCCTGGTCCGCGGACTGGTCGAGAACTGGCGGAGCGTGGTGCGCGTCGTCGGCCTCGCCGGCAGCGTGACCGTCGTCTACTACACCTGGGCGGTCGGCATCACCGGGTTCGCGATCGCGAACAAGGGCGTCGACGCGACCAACGGCCTGTGGGCGAGCGTCGCCGCCAACGTGGTGTTCATGGTCACGTTGCCGCTCTGGGGCAGGTTGTCGGACACGTTCGGCCGCAAGCCGATCTTCATCGCCTACGGTGTCGCCTTCCTCGTGCTGACCTTTCCGCTCATGGCGCTGGTCAACGACTCGGCGCTGCGGCTGTTCCTCGTCATGTCGGTGGCGCTGTTCTTCCTCGGCGCGTTCGTCGGGATCATGCCGGCGTTCTTCGCCGAGCTCTTCCCCACCGCGGTCCGGGCCTCCGGCGTCGGGGCCCCCTACTCCCTGATCGTGGCGCTGCTCGGCGGAACCGCGCCCTACGTCCTGACCTGGCTGCACTCCCAGGACCTCGTGTGGCTCTTCTCCGTGTACATGGTCGTGCTGGTCATCATGGGCCTGATCACCACGTTCCTGACGCCCGAGACGAAGGGCATCGACCTGCGCTGAGAGAAGGCATCGCCCCGCCGCCTAACGGGTCAGGGGGACCCCGAGGGCCTCGGCCAGCGCCTCCGGATCGCGGACCCACAGGGTGAACGCCCGCTCGCCGTCGTCGGTCAGGTACCGGACCGCGACGCGGGTGCGCCCGGGCCACCACCCGCCACGGTTCTCGGGGCGCGGCCACTCCTCCGGCGCCCTGCCGGTGTGCACGGCCCGCACCAGGGCCGAGGGGACGACGTCGGCCGGATCGGTGCGGCTGCCGGCCGTGTCGAACGAGAGGCCGGAGTCGGAGACGGTGACCCGGCGGGTGTTGACCGCGTACACGGCCAGCCCGGCGGCCATCGCGACGGGGAGCTCGTCGCGGACGGCCGGCCACCCGCCGCGCCAGGCGAACAGGGCCAGCCAGAGGCCGACGACCGCCAGCGCGAGCGCGACCGCCGTCGGGCCCGGCAAGCGGTACTGCCAGTAGCGCAGCGGTGCCGGGACGACGGTGGCGGAGCGCTTCGGCCCCCAGCCGGCCACGAAGCGGTGGCCACGCACCTGCTCGACGTGCAGCCGGCGAGCGCGGTCCACGGCGGCCTGCGGCGGCCGCGACCGGTCACGCTCCCGTCCTGCCACGCCGGAGATCATCCCAGCCGAGGGAGACGGGGTGCGGGCCGTGGTGGGGGACACCCCGGGAGCTGGCCCGCCGCCGTCAGCACCCGGTGGGAGACTGGAGCCGTGAGCAGCCCTGAGCAGACACCGCACCGCAGCGGTTTCGTCGCCCTGGTGGGCCGCCCCAACGCCGGGAAGACCACGCTGACCAACGCCATGGTCGGCGAGAAGGTCGGCATCGTCAGCAACCGCCCGCAGACCACCCGGCACGCCATCCGGGGCGTCGTGCACCGGGCCGGCGGGCAGATCGTGCTGGTGGACACCCCGGGCCTCCACAAGCCCAAGAGCCTGCTGGGTAAGCGGCTCAACGACGTCGTCCGCGACACGCTGTCCGACGTCGACGTCGTCGTCTTCTGCATCCCGGCCGACCAGCCGGTGGGTACCGGCGACAGGTTCATCGCCCGCCAGCTGCGCGAGGTGAAGGCGCCGGTGGTCCTCGTCGTCACCAAGACCGACGCCGCCGGCAAGAAGCAGGTGGCCGAGCAGCTCGTCGCCGCCAGCCAGCTGGTCGAGGCCACCGAGGTCGTGCCGGTCAGCGCGGTGCGGGGCGACCAGGTGGAGCTGCTGGAGGACCTGCTGGTCGGCCTGCTGCCCGAGGGCCCGCCGCTGTACCCGGAGGAGCAGACCACCGACGAGGACGTCGAGCGGCAGATCGCCGAGCTGGTCCGCGAGGCCGCTCTGGAGAAGGTGCGCCAGGAGGTGCCGCACTCCCTCGCCGTCACCGTGGAGGAGATGAACCGGCGCCCCGATCCCAAGAAGCCGGGGCACGAGCTGGTGGAGGTGCACGCCCTGCTGCACTGCGAGCGGCCCAGCCAGAAGCCGATGCTCCTGGGCAAGGGCGGATCGATCATCAAGGCGATCGGGTCCGAGGCCCGCGTCGGCATGGAGACCTTGCTGGACGCCCGCGTCCACCTGGAGCTGCACGTCACGGTGCTGGGGGAGTGGCAGGACGACCCCAAGAAGCTGAACAGGCTCGGTTACTGATGCCCGCCGGGAGCGATGCGGGAACCGGGCCGTGAGCACGACCCCGAAGGCCCTCTACCGGGACGAGGGCATCGTGCTGCGCACCCAGAAGCTGGGTGAGGCCGACCGGATCGTCACCGTGCTCACCCGGCGCACCGGCAAGGTCCGTGCGGTGGCCAAGGGCGTGCGCCGCACGAAGAGCAAGTTCGGCGCCCGGCTGGAACCGTTCACCCATGTCGACCTGCAGCTCTACACCGGCCGCAACCTCGACATCGTGAGCCAGGCCGAGTCCATCCGGTCCTACGGCCAGGAGATCGTCGCCGACTATCCGGCCTACACCGCCGGTACCGCCGTCCTGGAGACCGCCGACCGGCTGACGGCGGAGGAGAAGGAACCGTCGCTGCGGCTGTTCCTCCTCGTCGTCGGGGCGCTGCGGGCGCTGGGGGAGCGGACCCACCCCGCGGGGCTGGTCCTCGACGCGTTCCTGCTGCGCGCCATGTCGGTCGCCGGGTGGGAGCCGGCGCTGGCGGAGTGCGCCCGCTGCGGCGAGGCCGGCCCGCACCGGCACTTCTCCGTGCCCGCCGGCGGCACCGTCTGCCCCGACTGCCGGCCCACCGGCTCGGCGATGCCCAGCCCGGTCACCGTCGAGCTGCTGGACGCGCTGCTCACCGGCGACTGGGCGCGCGCCGAGGCCAGCCAGGGCATCAACCGGCGTGAGGGCAGCGGCCTGGTGGCCGCACTCCTGCAGTGGCACCTGGAGCGCGGGCTGCGGTCCCTGCCGCTGGTGGACCGGACCGAATCGGCACCCCGCCGGGAGATGAGCCTGCTGCATGAGGCGTGAGGTCAAGGCGCCCAACCCGCACCCGTCCGGCGTCCGCCCGCCGCAGCTGCCTGCGGACAGGATCCCCGAGCACGTCGCGATCGTCATGGACGGCAACGGCCGCTGGGCCAAGCAGCGCGGGCTGCCGCGCACCGCGGGGCACGAGGCGGGGGAGTCGTCGCTGTTCGACTGCGTCGAGGGCGCGATCGAGCTGGGCGTGAAGGCGATCAGC
>DASPIH010000213.1:0-4420 GCA_035629195.1 Blastococcus sp.
CTCATCAAGGAGAGCCCCTACCTGGTGTCGCGCGAGGTCCGGGGCACCGTGTACGACGTCGGGACCGGGAAGCTGCACGAGGTCCGCTGAGGGCGGGGTCCTCCGACTGGTATCGTGGTCGGCTGGCGCGCGCAAGCCGGCTGGTGCCCGCGTGTCGCAACGTCTCCCGTACTCGGTGAGGCGATCCCACCAGCCTTCCCGACGACGACGGAGGACACGAGCGCCGTGCGCACGTACTCACCCAAGCCCGGCGAGGTCGCCCGGGCCTGGCATGTCATCGACGCCACCGACGTGGTGCTCGGCCGACTCGCCAGCCAGACCGCGCAGCTCCTGCGCGGCAAGCACAAGCCCCAGTACGCCCCGCACGTCGACGTCGGCGACTTCGTCGTCATCGTCAACGCCGGCAAGGTCGCCCTGACCGGGTCGAAGCGGGACGACAAGGTCGCCTACCGGCACTCCGGTCACCCGGGTGGTCTCAAGACCATCAACGTGGGCGACCAGATCCGCACGCACCCCGACCGCGTCATCGAGCGCGCGATCAAGGGCATGCTGCCGCACAACACGCTCGGTCGGCAGATGATCAAGAAGCTCAAGGTCTACGCAGGCCCGGAGCACCCGCACGCTGCGCAGCAGCCCCAGACCTACGAGATCAAGCAGGTGGCCCAGTGACCAGCGCACTGACCGTGACCGACGCCGACGGGCGTCCGATCCAGACCGTCGGCCGTCGCAAGGAAGCTGTCGTCCGCGTGCGGCTGCTCCCCGGCACCGGCCAGTTCACGCTCAACGGCCGCACCCTCGAGCAGTACTTCCCGAACAAGGTGCACCAGCAGCTCATCCGTGAGCCGTTCGTGACCCTCGAGAAGGCCGAGCAGTACGACGTCGTGGGCCTCCTCAAGGGAGGTGGCGTCACCGGGCAGGCCGGGGCGCTGCGCCTGGCGATCGCCCGCGCGCTCATCGAGATCGAGGCCGAGGACCGTCCGGCCCTCAAGAAGGCCGGCTTCCTCACCCGTGACGCGCGGGTCAAGGAGCGCAAGAAGTACGGGCTCAAGAAGGCGCGCAAGGCGCCTCAGTACTCCAAGCGCTGACCGGTACGGCTGCGCCGGCCATGGGGGGGAGACTCTTCGGGACCGACGGCGTCCGGGGTCGGGCCAACTCCGACCGCACGCCGGAGCTGGCCCTCTCGGTGGCTCGTGCCGCCGCAGGCGTGCTCGCCGACCGCGACGGGACCTCACGTCCCGTCGCGGTCGTCGGCCGCGACCCCCGCGCCAGCGGGGAGATGCTCGAGGCCGCCGTCGTCGCGGGCCTCACCAGCGCAGGAGCGGAGGTGCTCCTCGCCGGGGTGGTCCCCACGCCGGCGCTGGCCTATCTGACCGGCCGCAACGACGCCGACCTCGGCGTGATGATCTCGGCCAGCCACAACCCGATGCCCGACAACGGCATCAAGCTGTTCAGCCGCGGTGGGCACAAACTGCCCGATGCCCTCGAGGCCGCCATCGAGCAGACCGTGGCCTCCGGCTCCTCCGACGGCCACCGCCCCACCGGCGCCGCGATCGGCCGCGTCCGCGCGCTCGCCGACGGCACCGACGCCTACCTCGACCACCTGCTGTCCACGGTGGACCGCCCGCTGTCCGGGCTCTCCGTCGTCGTCGACGGCGCGCACGGGGCGGCCAGCGGGGCGGCGCCCGAGATCTACCGCCGGGCGGGTGCCACCGTGCACGCGATCGGCTGCGCGCCCGACGGCTGGAACATCAACGACGGCATCGGCTCCACCCACCTCGGCCCCCTCGTCGAGGCGGTCCGCGAGCGCGGCGCCGACATCGGGATCGCCCACGACGGTGACGCCGACCGCTGCCTGGCGGTCACCGCGTCCGGCGAGGTGGTCGACGGTGACGCGATCCTCGCCGTCTGTGCCCTGGCGCTGCACGAGCGCGGCGCGCTGAAGTCCGACACCGTCGTGGCGACGGTCATGAGCAACCTCGGCTTCCACCACACGATGCGCGACGCCGGCATCGCCGTGCACACCACCGCCGTCGGTGACCGGTACGTGCTGGAGGCACTGCGCGCCCAGGACCTCAGCCTCGGGGGCGAGCAGAGCGGCCACCTGGTGTTCCTCGAGCACGCCACGACCGGCGACGGGCTGCTCACCGGCCTGGCCCTCCTGTCCCGGATGGCGGCCACCGGATCGTCGCTGGCCGAGCTCGCCTCGGTCGTGCGGCGGCTGCCGCAGGTCCTCGTGAACGTGCCCGTGACCGACCGGCTCGCCGTCGCCGCGAGCGACGAGGTGGCCGCCGCGGTGAACGAGGTCGAGCAGGAGCTGGGGGATTCCGGCCGGGTGCTGCTGCGGCCCTCGGGCACGGAGCAGGTGGTGCGCGTCATGGTCGAGGCACCCACGCAGGACCAGGCCGACCGGGTCGCCTCCCGTCTGGCGACGGTGGTCGCGCAGGTCCGCTGACCCGGTCCCCGCGGCGGAGCGGGCCCACCCCGACGAGGGGGACACCACGTCGAGCGTGACGGCCGGAGCCGTTCCCCCCGGTACCCTCGGTCAAATGTGCGGCATCGTGGGTTACGTCGGTTCGCGGGACGCCCGGGACGTCGTCCTGGAAGGGTTGCGTCGGCTGGAGTACCGGGGCTACGACTCGGCGGGTATCGCGGTCGTCGTCGGGGGCGAGCTCCGCACGGCGAAGAAAGCCGGCAAGTTGGCCAACCTGGAGAAGGTGCTCGCCGACGAGCCGCTCCCCGCGGCCACGATCGGTCTGGGGCACACCCGGTGGGCCACCCACGGTGGGCCGAGCGACCGGAACGCGCACCCGCACGTCTCCGCGGACGGGGCGGTCTCGGTGGTCCACAACGGCATCATCGAGAACTTCGCCGCGCTGCGCGCCGAGTGCGAGGCATCGGGGATCGAGTTCACCTCCGAGACCGACACCGAGGTCGTCGCCCACCTGCTGGCCGCCGTCTACGAGTCGACGCCCGAGGGCGAGAGCCGCCTGGCCGAGGCCATGCGCGGCGTGTGCCAGCGGCTGGAGGGCGCGTACACGCTCGTCGCCGCGCACGTCGCCGAGCCCGACACCCTCGTCGCCGCCCGGCGCAGCAGTCCGCTGGTCGTGGGCATCGGGGAGACGGCCGACGGCACTGCCGAGTACTTCCTGGGGTCCGACGTCGCAGCCTTCATCGGGCACACCCGCGAGGCGCGCGAGCTCGGCCAGGACCAGGTCGTCGAGATCGACCGCACCCGGGGCCTGACCGTCACCGGCTTCGATGGCACGCCCGCCGAGCCGACGGCGTACACGGTCGACTGGGACGCCGCCGCCGCGGAGAAGGGCGGTTACGACTGGTTCATGCTGAAGGAGATCGCCGAGCAGCCGCAGGCGGTGGCCGACACGCTCCTCGGCCGGCTGGGCGAGGACGGCGAGCTGGTGCTCGACGAGGTGCGCCTCTCCGACGAGGAGCTGCGGGACATCGACAAGATCTTCGTCGTCTCCTGCGGCACCTCCTACCACGCCGGGCTGATCGCCAAGTACGCCATCGAGCACTGGACCCGCATCCCGGTCGAGGTGGAGGTGGCCAGCGAGTTCCGCTACCGCGACCCGGTGCTCGACCGCTCCACGCTGGTCGTCGTCATCAGCCAGTCCGGCGAGACCATGGACACCCTGATGGCGCTGCGTCACGCCAAGGAGCAGAAGGCGCGCGTGCTGGCCATCTGCAACGCGAACGGCTCGACCATCCCGCGGGAGTCCGACGCCGTCCTGTACACGCATGCCGGCCCGGAGATCGCCGTCGCCTCGACCAAGGCGTTCCTGGCGCAGATCGTGGCCTGCTACCTGGTGGGGCTCTTCCTCGCCCAGGTGCGCGGCATCAAGTACGAGGACGAGATCGCCTCGATCGTCGACGACCTGCGCGCGCTGCCCGACGCCGTCACGACCGTGCTCGAGCTGATGGAACCCGTGCGCGCGCTGGGCCGCTCCCTCGCCGACGCGAACACCATCCTCTTCCTGGGCCGGCACGTCGGCTTCCCGGTGGCCCTGGAGGGGGCGCTCAAGCTCAAGGAGCTGGCCTACATCCACGCCGAGGGCTTCGCCGCCGGTGAGCTCAAGCACGGGCCGATCGCGGTGATCGACCAGGGCACCCCCGTCGTGGTCATCGTGCCGTCGCCGCGCAGCCGGAACTCCGTGCACGGCAAGGTGGTCTCCAACATCCAGGAGGTCCGCGCCCGGGGTGCCCGCACGATCGTCATCGCGGAGGAGGGCGACGAGGACGTCGTGCCCTACGCCGACCACCTGATCCGGGTGCCGCGCACGCCCACCCTGCTCGCCCCGGTGGTCACCACCGTGCCGCTGCAGGTGCTCGCCTGCGAGATCGCCGACACCCGCGGTTTCGACGTCGACCAGCCGCGCAACCTGGCGAAGTCCGTCACGGTCGA
>DASPIH010000214.1:0-3054 GCA_035629195.1 Blastococcus sp.
TCCGCCAACGGGTTCCCACCCACCGCCGCAGCCCACGCCTGGCGCAGGCTGCGGACACCGGCGGCCGGGCCGTCCGGGTGGGCGGCGATGCCACCGCCGGCCAGCATGAGGAGATCGGTGGATTTCACCGCCGCGAACGTCGGACCCGGCGTGAGCACGTTCTGACCGGACGACAGCGTCGGGAGTGGGGCGATGGTCGTCCCCAGCGGCGCCTGAAGGCTGCGGATGTTGGCCGCGACCTCCTCGTCCCGCTCGTAGAACTTGCTGCCCAGCCCGCTGGAGTGGACGTGGTCGGCACCGGCCAGGCGAGCCAGCTGCTGCCAGACCGTGAAGTCCACCCCCAGGGCGGGAGAGCGCATCGAGGCGGCCAGTCCGGCCCGGTGGCCGTGGATGGGCACCTGGGCGAAGCCGCGCAGCCACGCGAGCGCCGGCAGGCCCATGACCGGGACGTTGAGCATCACGCAGTTCCCGCCCGCCTCGACCACCAGGTCGTGACGGCGCTGGAGGCCGGCGAGGTCCCCGGTGATGTTGAAGGCGTACATCGTCCGGTGCCCGGTGACCTGCTCGGCGTCGGCGATCTCCTCCAGCGCGACACGGACGCGGGTCTCCAGGGGGAGGTAGGCCGGATCGGTCATCAGCTCGTCGTCCTTGATGAGGTCGATCGAGGCGCGGGCCAGTTCGCGCACCACGCCGCGGAACTCGTCCTCCACCAGGCCGACGTTCGGCTTGACGATCGTGCCGATCAGCACGCCGTCCGGCACGCCCATGAGCTTGCGGGTGCCCGCCACGCCGAAGGCGGGGCCGGGGTGGGCCGCGACGAACTCCTCGGGCAGCTCGATCGCCTGCAGCCGGCAGGCGTACAGCTCGACGAGCTCGAAGAGGTTGCCGGCGACCGCGGTGAGCAGGGTCGCGATGTCGGTACCGATGTTCACCATCGGGAACTCGACGACGACCTCGGCCGCGGTCACCCGCTCCGGCCGGCGCCTCGACGGCAGGGAGGGCGCGCACTCGCCGAGCTCGCGGATCTCCACGACCTCGGCCGCATGGCGCTCGCGGATCCGGTCGGATTCTCCGGGGACGGCGATGAAGGTCCCGCTCGACTGCTCGCCGGCGAGAGCGGCCGCGGCCCGTGCGACGTCGACGGCCTCGATGTAGTAGGTGCAGCGGATACGGCGGGGGTCACGCATGTCGGGGTCCTCGGGTCGGTGCGGGCGGGAGGGCGCGGTCACGCGTGGTGGGGTTTCGGCGGGACCACGGGCAGGGGGACGGGCTCGAGGGCTCCCGCCCGCTTCATGACCCAGGCCGCGACGGTGGGGGCCAGCAGGGCCGTGACGAGGACGGCCGTGGCGGCCTGGGCGGACGCGGAGGCGACGAAGGGCGCGAAGTTGGGGTCCGCGGCGGCGACGGCGGCAGGAACAGCCACCGCGTTGCCGGCCGTGGTGCCGGCCGCGAAGCCGATGCCGCTCTCGCGGCCCCGGCGGAGCAGGAACCGGTAGCCGAGGTAGGTGAGCCCGCCGGTGAGGACGACGACGCCGACACCCAGGACGGCACCGGCGGCACCCCCGGTGAGGACGGTCCGCAGGTCGATGCCGGTGCCCACCGCGAAGGACATGAACGGGATGACGACGTTCGGCACGGCGTCCAGGACCTTGGTCCACTCGCGGTCCACCGCGCCGATGAACAGGCCGATGAGGAAGGGCACCAGCGCGGCGACCAGCGCCAGGAGGGGGATGTCGGCCAGGCCCGAGGCGCCCAGGAACACGAGGGCGAGGAAGGGGCCGTCGTCGAAGGCGCTGGCGACGTAGGCGCCGCGGTCCCGTTCGTCCCCGTACTCGCCGGCGAAGGCGAGCCACATGGCGCCGTTGCTGTTCCCGAAGATGGCGATCAGCCCGAGGATCGAGACGCCGAGGATCCCGTCGACGCCGACCGTGAGTCCGAGGACCACGCACAGCGTGATGGGGATGAGGGTCTTGGCGAGGAGGACGACCAGCGTCGTCCCGGCGGCGCCCTTGCCGTTGTGCGTGCCGGTGATGGACGCCCCGGTGGCCAGGACCAGCAAGGCGATGAGGGCGAGGGCGCCCTCCTTGAACAGGGCGGTGGTGAAGCTCCCGATCCCGAGTGCGTCCGGCGCGAAGGTGTTCATGAGAACGCCGAGCGTCAGCGGGATGAGCATCAGGCCGCCCGGGACCCGGCGCATCGCCTCAAACATGGGGACCTTGGACGGGCTCGTCCGCAGGACATCGCTCACGGGGGACCTCCATCGACCGGACAATGTGTCCGTACAATTTGTCCGTATGAAGGTAGGGTGACGCGCGCCACGTCGTCAACCCCCTCGATCGGACAGGGCACGATGCTGGGGGGAAGGACGGCGGCCGGGGCGGCGCCGCGGCGCTCAACGGGAGGAGGGCGGGATGTCCGTCGAGGGGTCCATGGCGTCCGAGGCCACGGACGACGTTCCGCCGCCGCTGGAACTCGGCCGCGCCGCCGGTGTGCCCCTGTACGCGCAGATCCGCGACGCGCTCCGGCAGCAGATCGACAGCCACTCCCTGCCGCCCGGAGCACCGCTGCCGACCGAGGAGGCGCTGCAGGCGCGCTACGGCGTCTCGCGCAGTGTGGTCCGACAGGCGCTGGGCGACCTCGCCGACCTCGGACTGATCGTCCGTCAACGCGGCCGCGGCAGCGTCGTGGCACCACGCCCCGAGCACCGGCGGCGCGCGGACCAGGCCGGCGGCCTCCGCCAGCAGGTCGAGGCGGGTGGTCACCACCTCCGCACCGAGATCGTCGGGCTGGCGGTCGACCAGGCGCCGTCCACTGCCGCCGCCGCGCTCGGGGTGACCGACACCTGGCGCCTCGAGCGGATCCGGCGTGTGGAGGAAGAGCCGCTGGTGTTCATGCGCACGTGGTTGCCGAGGGAACTCTTCCCGCACCTGTCGGCCGAGGACCTCGACGGCGGCTCCCTGCACGACTGGATGCGGGCGCGGGGTGTCGAGCCGCAGGGCGGCCCGCGCCAGTTGCAGGCGGTGCCCGCGGACGAGGCCGTGGCTGCCCACCTGG
>DASPIH010000215.1:0-5801 GCA_035629195.1 Blastococcus sp.
GGACACCGGCAGCCCGCCGGGTGGGATGTCGTGCCCGACGGCGGCTGCGCCCTGGCCGATCGTGCCCTGGCCGATTGCGCCGTGACCCTCGCCGCCGTGCCCGCTCCCCGTCGAGGCCGGCGCGTCGACGCCGGCCGGCCCGACGGGACCGACCGCCGCTCCCACGCCGACCGCGGCGCCGAAGACGGCGATCAGGCCGAGCGCGAACGCGGCGATCCGGGCGGGAGTGTTCATGGCACCGGCCGCCTCAGCGGCCGCTCACCTCGTAACCGGCCTCCTCGACCGCGGCGCGGACGGCTGTCTCGTCGACCGGCTGCTCGCTGGTGACGGTCAGGCCGCCGGTGGACAGGTCGACCTCGACGCCGGTCACGCCGGGCAACTGCGTGACCTCCTCGGTGACCGCGGTGACGCAGTGGCCGCAGGTCATGCCGGTGACGGTGTAGCTGGCGGTGGTGGTCACTGGGGGTTCCTCTCGAGTGGGGCGGTCAGGAGCGGACGAGACGGGCGATGGCCTCGGTGGCCTCGCGGACCTTCTCCTCGGCCTCGCGCCCACCGGCCTTGGCTGCATCGACGACGCAGTGGCTCAGGTGCTCCTCGAGCAGGCCCAGGGAGACCGCCTGGAGCGCCTTGGTCATGGCCGAGACCTGGGTGAGGATGTCGATGCAGTACTTCTCGTCCTCGACCATGCGCTGCAGCCCGCGGGCCTGGCCCTCGATCCGGCGCAACCGCTTGAGGTAGTCGTCCTTGCGGTGGATGTAGCCGTGCGCGTGGTCGTGGCCGGCGCAGCTGCTCTCGGTGGTCTCCACGTCGTCCTCCCGTCGTCCGGCGCGGCGCCGGACGCAGAAGGAACCATACCCCCCTAGGGTTCCGTGTCAAGTCACCGCGAGGTGTGCGGCGGCCGATCGCGCAGGCGCGCCAGGTCCGCCTCGGCCGACGCCAGCTGGTCCTGCAACCCGACGATCAGCTCGGCCGAGCCCAGCGAGTGGCCGTCGTCGAGCAGTCCGCGCAGACGCGCGGCCAGGGCGAGCTGCTCGCGGGAGTACCGACGATGCCCGCCGGGGGAGCGGTGGGGGTGGAGCACTCCGGCGGAGTCCAGGCTGCGCAGGAACGCGGCCTGGACGCCCAGCAGCTCCGCGGCCTGGCTCATGGTCAGCGCGGGGTAGTGCGGGTCGTCGAGCCGGCGGAGGGGGTCGGGGTGTCCGGCCTCGGGATCCATCTGGCACACCTTCCGTCGTCGTCCTGCCCGGAACGTCGCAGGGGCCGGACCCTGGCGGGCCCGGCCCCTGCGACGCTGCTGCCGACGTGGTCGCCGATCAGCTCTCGACCGCCGTCTGCTCGCCCTCGATGGTGCGGTGCTCGACGGCCGCGGGGGCGTCTGCCCTGCTCACGGTGATCTTGCGCGCCTTGGCCTTCTCGGCCACCGGGATGCTGAGGGTCAGCACGCCGTCGTGGTAGCTGGCCTCCAGCCGGTCGGTGTCGAGACTGCGGCCGAGCACCAGCTGGCGGGTGTAGCTGCCGAACGGGCGCTCGGCGACGGCCCACTCCGCGTTCTCCAGCTGCGGCACGGACCGCTCGGCGCTGACGGTGAGGGTGTTGCCCTCCACCGACAGGTCGATCGAGCCCGGGTCGACGCCGGGGAGGTCGAAGTGGGCGACGAAGTTGTCGCCGACCCGATAGGCGTCCATCGGCATGCCCGACAGCGCCCGGGCCGTTCCGGTGCCGCCGCGGCCGGTCAGCTGGTCCAGCGCGCGGAAGGCGGCGGACGTGGCGGCGAACGGGTCGTAAGCGGTCAGCATCATGGCTGGAACCTCCTGGACGGTAGATCTTCTGTTCGCTGCCCGAGGTGCAACCTCTAGTGGCAACTAGAAATTACCTCATCGGCGTACCCAGGTAAACGTCTGTCGCGACTTTTTGTTCCCGGGCAGCCGTCGAGCCGATGGCCGACGGCGTGCGTGAACCCGGCACCCCCGGGGCAGGAGCACGGCGTGGACGAGACGACCGGCGCTCCGCCGCAGAACCCGCCCGCCGCCGACGTGCAGCCATCCGAGCCCGACGTCACCCATGAGGTGGTGGGCGACACGGCGCGGCTCACCGTGGAGGGAGAGCTCACCGACGCCGCCCGACGCCCCCTGGTGCGGGTGCTCACCGACCTGCTGCTGGCCGAGCAATCCCTGCGGCGGGTGGAACTGGGCATGGGGCAGGTCGGCTTCATGAACTCCGCCGGGATCTCCGTGCTCGTGCAGCTGCAGAAGATGGCGGCTCCACGCGCCATCGAGATGGTGCTGGTCGACCCGCCGCCGACGGTGACCCGACCGCTCCAGCTCACCGGGTTGTGGCACCGGTTCACCGTCGTCGAGTCCGGCGAGGTGACCAGCGAGCCGATCGACGAGAGCGGCCCCCGGCCGGGTCCGGCCCAGCACGCCTGACCGGTGTCGCGGCGGTCGCTCCCGCCGCTGTGCTCCTAGCCTGACCGGGTGCCGTCCTCACACGCTCACGCCCACGGACCGGATCCGGACGCGCCCCCGCCCAGCCAGGAGGCGCTGAACCGCCGGCGGAGGGCCGTGTGGCTGATGCTCCTGCTGCTGGTCCCCGTCGGGCTGGCCACCGTTCTCGGCCTGCTGATCATGTGGCCCGACGGGGAACCCACCCGTGCCGGGCAGGTCGCGGCCACCTACCTCCCGCCGGGCACCACCTATCCCGACGGCCGGGTGGTGTCGGTCGAGACCTACGACTGCGGCACCCCCGACGGCGCCCCGGCCGAGTGCGCGCGGGCGGTGGTGGAGATCCTCGACGGGGACGGGGAGGGTGACTACCAGCAGGTCGACCTGACGGCCGACGTCGTCGCCAGCGGCGTCGAGGCGGGCGACACCCTGGTGCTCACCCGGGACCCGGCAGCCGAGGGCGGCCCGTCGTACCAGTTCTACGACTACCAGCGCGACGCCCCGATCATCGCCCTCGCCGTCGCCTTCGCCGTGGTGGTGGGCCTGGTGGCCCGGTGGCGCGGGCTCGCCTCCCTGGTCGGGCTGGCCTTCGCGTTCGTCGTCCTGCTGCAGTTCGTCCTGCCCGGGCTGCTCTCCGACGACTCTCCCGCCCTCGTCAGCCTCGTCGGCTCCGCGGCGATCATGTTCGTCGTCCTCTACCTCGCGCACGGGTTCTCCGCCCGCACCACCACGGCGCTGGTGGGCACCCTGTTCGGGCTGGCCCTGGTGGCGGTCCTTGGCTCGCTCGCCGTCGCGACGGCCCGGCTGACCGGCCTGACCAGCGAGGAGACGACGACGCTGAACAACTTCGACCCCACGCTGGACTTCTCCGGGCTCGTGCTCGCGGGCATCGTCGTCGCCGGGCTGGGCGTGCTCAACGACGTGACGATCACCCAGGCGTCGGCGATCTGGCAGCTGCACGAGGTCGATCCGTCGATGACCTGGCGGGAGCTGTTCACCCGCGGCATGGCCGTCGGGCGCGACCACATCGCCTCGACCGTCTACACGATCGTCTTCGCCTACGCCGGGGCCGCGCTGCCGCTGTTGCTGCTGTTCGACCTCTACGACCAGCCGGGCTGGGTCGTGCTCACCAGCTCGGGGTTGGCCGAGGAGGTCATCCGCACGCTCGTCGGCGCCATCGCGCTGGTCCTGGCGGTACCGGTGACCACGGCCGCGGGGGCGTTCTTCGCCAAGGCCGCCGACACCGGTCCCGGCGCCGCCACCGAGCGCCGGGTGACCGCCCTGCGGGCCAGGTTCTCCGGATGACGATCGACCGGCCCCGTCCCGAGGCTCCCGCCGAGCGCGCGGGGCGGGAGGAGAACGGGGTCCTCCCACTCCTCACCGCCGCCCGGGCAGCTCCCGGCTTCATGCCGGACGACGAGGGCCGGGCCCTCTACGAGGCAGCCCGCGCCGTCGGCGTTCCCGGCCCGCTGCTGGAGGTCGGCAGCTGGATGGGCAAGTCCGCGCTCTACCTGGCCGCCGCCGCCCGCGAGACCGGCCGGCAGGTGGTCACCGTCGACCACCACCGGGGCTCCGAGGAGCACCAGCCCGGATGGGAGTACCACGACCCGTCGCTGGTCGATCCCGCCGTCGGCCGGATCGACACCTTGCCGCGGTTCCGCCGCACCATCGCCGACGCCGGCGCCGAGGACGTCGTCATCGCCGTCGTCACCCGGTCGGAGGTCCTCGCGCCGCTGTGGAGCACCCCGCTGGCGCTGCTCTTCCTCGACGGCAGCCACACCGAGGAGTCCGCCCGCCGGGACCAGGACGCGTGGGTGGCCAAGCTGGCCGTCGGCGGGACGCTGGCCATCCACGACGTCTTCCCCGACCCGGCCGACGGCGGGCAGGCGCCCTACGGCGTCTACCGGCGGGTCGTGGAGTCCGGGGACTTCGAGGAGCTGCCCGGCACCGGGTCCCTGCGGTTGCTGCGGCGGACGCGGTGACCGATCCCCTGGGGCAGGAGCGAGCCGCTGCCCAGGCGCAGATCGAGGCGCTGACCCGGGAGTTCGACGGGGTCGTGGCGGCCTCACAGGCGTCCAACGCCGACGACGAGCACGATCCCGAAGGAGCGACCATCGCCTTCGAGCGCCAGCAGATCGTGGCCCTGCTGGCGCAGGCGCGCCGGCGGCTCGCCGACGCCGACGCCGCCGTCAGCGCCTGGGAGGCAGGCACCTACGGCCGCTGCGAGAGCTGCGGGCGGCCGATCGCGGCCGAGCGGCTCGCCGCGCGGCCCACCGCGCGCACCTGCATCGACTGCGCTAGCTGACGTAGCGGCGGGCGGTCGAGGCGCGCTGGGCGCTCTCCAGGGCGGCGAACCGTTCCTCCGCGTGCGGAGGCAGCACCTGCCGCTCGCGGAGCACCCACGGCACCCCGCGGACCGCCGCGGCCAGCCCGCGGAGCGTCACCCGGTCACGCGGCACGGTCCGCAGCAGGTGCAGCGTCCGGCGCAGGGCGGGCCGCAGGGGCCGGCGCAGCCAGGTGGTCCACAGCGTGTTCCTGATGCCGTCGGCCCGTCGCTTGTGCGGATCGCGCGCCCGGCTGGCCTGGTGGTGGACGGTGATCTGGGGCAGGTAGCACAGCTCCCAGCCGCGGGCGGCCAGGTCGCCGGCCATGAGCTCCTCCTCGCCGCCGAGCCACAGCCGCTCGCAGAAGCCGCCGACCTGCTCGAACGCCTCCCGTCGCAGCACCGAGGCGCCGGCGAGGAAGGAGCCCAGCGCGGGGCCCGGGAGCCAGTCCGCGCCGCGCACGGGGGAGTCGCGCAGCTCGGGGACGATCGGGTCCTCGGTTCCGCCGGGTTCCACCAGGATGCGCGCGGTCACGACGGCCAGCCGGGGATGGGCGTCCAGGGCGTCGGCCGCCGTGCGCAGGGAGCCCGGCTCCCACCAGGTGTCGTCGTCGCAGAAGGCCACGTAGGGCGTGGCCAGCCGGGCGACGCCGAGGTTGCGGCCCACCGCGCCGAGGTTCTCCGGGCTGGCGATCAGCTCGACCCGCGGAAAGCGGCTCCGCACGGCCTCGGCGGTGCCGTCGGTGGAGCCGTTGTCCACGACGACCACGTGCGGTCGCTCGGGCAGGGCGAGCAGCCGGTCGAGGGCCACGAGGAGCTCGTCCCGTCGCTGGTGGGTGATGACCACGACGGCGATCCGGGGATCGGGCCGGCCCGGGGCCTCCTGCAGAGCCCCCGGATCCGTCCCGGGGACGGGGTGCTCCGTCACGCGGTGCTCCCCGCGAGGACGCGGATCTGCTCGCGGACCTCCGGCGGCACCGGCCGGCGCGCGCGCAGCGCGGCGGGCACGTCGGGCAGCGCGCGCAGCCGGGACAGCG
>DASPIH010000216.1:0-5882 GCA_035629195.1 Blastococcus sp.
GGGCGACCCGGCGGGCGCGCACGTGATCGTGCCCCTGCCGGATCCGGACGCCGAGGCCGCGGTGCTCGCCGCGGCGGCGGCCCGCGGAGTGGCTCTCGACGGTCTCGCCCACCACTCCGCAGCCGGCACCGGCCGGCGCCGGACGGGACTGGTGCTCGGGTTCGCCGCCCCGGCCC
Organism: Blastococcus sp.; assembly: GCA_035629195.1. Taxonomy (GTDB): domain Bacteria; phylum Actinomycetota; class Actinomycetes; order Mycobacteriales; family Geodermatophilaceae; genus Blastococcus. The sequence goes on from DASPIH010000216.1 coordinate 177, forward strand.
GGGAGGACCTGCACCGCGCCCTGACCGTGCTCGCCGCGGTCCTGGGAGAGCAGGCCGCGAACGACCGCGGGCCCGCCTTCCCGTAGGAAGACGGACCCGCGGAACGGCCCCGTCCCGAGGCTCACCCCGAGCTCGCGAGGGGTGAGGAGGACGGGGTGTTTTTCAGGCCTTGACCTCCCACGTGTCGCCACCGGCGAGGAGGGCGTCGAGGTCGCCGGGGCCCTGCAGTCCGGCCTGGTGCAGCTGCTCGGCCATCATCGCGTCGTAGGACGGCTTCTGGACCTTCCGGAAGACCCCCATGGGCGTGTAGCGCAGGTCCTGGGAGGACAGCCGGGACAGCGCGAACGCGTAGGACGGGTCCTCGCGGGTGGCGTCGTGCACGACGATCTGCGACGCGTCCACCTGGTTGGTCTCGGCGATCCGCAGGCCTCCGAAGTCGTCACGGACCACGCACGAGGCGCCGTCCGGGCCGAAGACGAGCGGCTTGCCGTGCTCGAGCGGGATCGTCCACATCGGGCCGGTGGCCGGGTCCTTGAGCAGCTCGAACGCGCCGTCGTTGAAGATGTTGCAGTTCTGGTAGATCTCCACGAGCGACGTGCCCTTGTGCTCGGCCGCCTGCCGCAGCACCTCGGTGAGGCCCTTGCGGTCGGAGTCCATCGCCCGGCCGACGAAGGTCGCGTCGGCGCCGAGGGCCAGGGACACCGGGTTGAACGGGTGGTCCAGGGAGCCCATCGGCGTCGACTTGGTGACCTTCCCGACCTCGGAGGTCGGGGAGTACTGGCCCTTGGTCAGCCCGTAGATGCGGTTGTTGAACAGCAGGATCGTCATGTTGACGTTCCGCCGCAGCGTGTGGATCAGGTGGTTGCCACCGATCGACAGGGCGTCGCCGTCCCCGGTGACGACCCAGACCGAGAGATCGGGACGGGAGGCGGCCAGACCGGTCGCGATCGCCGGGGCGCGCCCGTGGATCGAGTGCATCCCGTAGGTGTTCATGTAGTACGGGAACCGCGACGAGCAGCCGATGCCCGAGACGATGACCATGTCCTCGCGGGCGATGCCGAGGCTGGGCAGGAAGCTCTGGACCGCGTTGAGGATGACGTAGTCACCGCACCCGGGGCACCAGCGCACCTCCTGGTCGGTCTTGAGGTCCTTGGCCTTGAGCTCGGTGCGCTTGTCGCCCTGGCTCGCGATCGAGGCGGTGAGGGCGTCCGCGATGGGGCCGGCGGGGACCGACGACCCTGCGGGCATGCCGAGGTCGATGGTGGTCACTGGAGTGCTCCGTTCACAGCTGCTGCGGGGGTCTCGATGCCGGTGCCGGTGGTGCCGGTGCCGGTGGTGTCGATGGCGTCCTGGAGGACGGCGGCCAGCTCGGCGGCGCGGAACGGCAGCCCGCGCACCTGGGTGTGGCTCTGCACGTCGACCAGGAACTTCGCGCGCAGGAGCAGGGCCAGCTGCCCGAGGTTCATCTCGGGGCAGACAACTCGGTCGTACCGGGCCAGGACCTCGCCGAGGTCGGCCGGCATGGGGTTGATGTGCCGGAGGTGGATCTGGGCGATCTTGCGGCCCGAGTTGCGGATCCGCCGGCAGGCGGCCCCGATCGGCCCGTAGGTGGAGCCCCAACCGATGACCGCGACCCGGGCGTCCCCGTCGGGGTCGTCGACGTCGGTCAGCGGGATCGACGCGGCGATGCCGTCGACCTTCGCCTGGCGCGTGCGGGTCATGAAGTCGTGGTTGGCCGGGTCGTAGGAGATGTTGCCGGTCTTGTCGGCCTTCTCCAGGCCGCCGATGCGGTGCTGCATCCCCGCCGTGCCCGGGATCGCCCAGGCGCGGGCCAGCGTCTCCGGGTCGCGCAGGTAGGGGAGGAACGCGCCGTCCTCGCCGTTGGGCTCGGTGGCGAACTGCACCGCCGGCGACAGGTCGGGCAGCTCGTCGGCGACCGGGACGGCCCACGGCTCGGCGCCGTTGGCGAGGTAGCCGTCGGACAGCAGGATGACCGGCGTCCGGTAGGCGAGCGCGATCCGGCACGCCTCCACCGCGGCGTCGAAGCAGTCCCCCGGGGATCGCGGCGCGATGATCGGGATCGGCGCCTCGCCGTTGCGGCCGAACATGGCCTGCAGGAGGTCCGACTGCTCGGTCTTGGTCGGCAGGCCGGTCGAGGGCCCACCGCGCTGGACGTCGACGATCACCAGCGGCAGCTCCGTCATCACCGCCAGGCCCATCGCCTCCGACTTGAGCGAGACGCCGGGCCCCGACGTCGTCGTCACGCCGAGGGCGCCACCGAAGGAGGCGCCGATCGCCGATGCGATCCCGGCGATCTCGTCCTCCGCCTGGAAGGTCCGCACACCGAAGGCCTTGTGCCGGGACAGCTCGTGCAGGATGTCCGAGGCGGGGGTGATCGGGTACGCGCCGAGGAACATCGGCAGCCCCGAGCGTTTCGCCGCGGCCACGAGCCCGAGCGCGAGGGCCTGGTTGCCGGAGATGTTCCGGTAGCGGCCCGGCGCCATCGGGGCGGGCTTGATCTCGTAGGAGACGGCGAACGCCTCGGTGGTCTCGCCGTAGTTGAAGCCCGCGCGGAACGCCGCGATGTTCGCCGCGGCGATCTCCGGCTTGCGGCGGAACTGCCGCTCCAGGAAGCGGACGGTGCCCTCGGTCGGACGGTGGTACATCCACGACAGCAGGCCGAGGGTGAACATGTTCTTCGAGCGCTCGGCCTCCTTCTTGCCCAGGCCCGAGTCGGCGAGCGCGTCGAGGGTCATGGAGGTCAGCGGCACGCTGACGGTCTGCCACCCCTCGAGGGAGCCGTCCTCCAGCGGATTGGTCGCGTAACCGACCTTCGCGAGGTTCCGCGGGGTGAACTCGTCGGCGTCGACGATCAGCAGGCCGCCGCCGGGGAGGTCGGCGAGGTTGGCCTTGAGCGCGGCCGGGTTCATCGCGACCAGCACGTCCGGGGCGTCGCCCGGCGTCATGATGTCGTGGTCGGCGAAGTGCAGCTGGAACGAGCTGACGCCCGGGAGGGTCCCCGTCGGCGCCCGGATCTCCGCGGGGAAGTTGGGCAGGGTCGACAGGTCGTTGCCGAAGGACGCCGTCTCGCTCGTGAAGCGGTTGCCCGTCAGCTGCATGCCGTCGCCGGAGTCGCCGGCCAGCCGGATGACGACGCGGTCGAGCTCCACGACGCTCTTGACGAGCCCGCCGGGAGCGGAGCTGGACACCGTGGTGGCCAGGGCGCCGTCCGAGTGCGACGGCGCGACGGTCGGATTGGTGCCAGTCATCAGCGGTCTACCTCCACCGGGCGAGGTTACGTGCGTGTGTCCGCGCCCGGCTGTGCACCGGACACGCTGGAGCAGTGAGGATCTCACCGCGTTCCTTCGTGCCAACGGCGGTGACCCCCTCGTCATTCCGCGGATGACGGCGCCTGTCCGACGGGAACGGGCATCCCGACGACCGCGTTGGACCGGTCGTGCAGCGCTGGAGCAACGGAGTGAAGACCGCCCTGCTCCTGGGTCTCATGGGCGGGCTGATCCTCATGGCCGGGGCGCTCATCGGCGGTCGCGGCGGCCTCTTCGTGGCGCTCCTGATCGCGCTGGCCGTCAACGGCTACGCGTACTTCAACTCCGACAAGCTGGCCCTGCGGTCGATGCGGGCCTTTCCGGTCACCGAGACGCAGGCCCCGCAGCTCTACGCGATCGTGCGGGAGCTGGCCACCGGCGCACGTCAGCCGATGCCGCGTCTCTACGTCAGCCCGACCCGTCAGCCCAATGCCTTCGCCACCGGCCGCAACCCGCGCAACGCGGCCGTGTGCGTCACCCAGGGGATCCTCGAGCTGCTCGACCGGCGGCAGCTGCGCGCTGTGCTCGCCCACGAGCTGTCGCACGTCTACAACCGCGACATCCTGATCAGCTCCGTCGCCGGCGCCATGGCGACGGTGATCACCTACCTGGCGCACATGGCGATGTTCGCCTCGTTGTTCGGCGGCCGCTCCGAGGAGGACCGCGGCGGCGGCAACGCCCTCGGTGGGCTGCTGCTCATGCTGCTCGGCCCGGTCGCCGCGGGCCTGGTGCAGATGGCGGTCAGCCGCAGCCGCGAGTTCCAGGCCGACGCCTCGGGCGCCGAGCTCTCCCAGGACCCGCTGGCCCTGGCCGACGCCCTGCGCGTCATCGAGCGGGGCACCGCTGCCCGCCCCCTGCCGCAGGAGGAGCGCCTGGTCACCCAGAGCCACCTGCTGATCGCCAGTCCGTTCCGCGGCCAGGGGATGGCGTCCCTGTTCGCCAGCCACCCGCCCATGCCGGAGCGGATCGCCCGGCTGGAGGCGATGGCCCGCGGGCTCGGTCCGCGCTGAGTCCTCCGGCGGACAGCCGTCGGCCCCGGGCACTGCGCACAGCGGTGCAGGAGGTCCGCCCTCCCGGAGCCGAGGTCCGCCCGGGGTTCAGGACTGGTGCTGGGCGTCGAAGGCGTCCTCGAACAGCGCGGCGAACGCGGCCGGGTCCGGCGGGGTGCTGGTCGGGGCGGTCTGCTGCAGGAACAGGAACCGGTCCCCGTCGACGGCCACGGCCAGCAGGCTGATCAAGGTCAGGTTGGTGCCGTCGGGCGCAGTCAGGGCCAGGTCGGCGGTGACGGCCTCGGAGAAGTCGCCCGTCTCGGGGACGTCCAGGGGAGCGAAGTCGATGGTCGCGGTGCTGCCGTCGGGAGCGTTGACGGTGACCTGCGGGCACTGTGCGGCGAGGTCGGCCAGATCGGGGGTGAGCCCGTCGATGTCCTCGGCGTCGACCAGGACCTCGACGGTGACGCTGGTGTCGGTGATGCCGGTCTGGGCGACGATGGTCCCGTCGTCGGGGGTGAAGGCCGGCTGGGTGCCGCCGACGCCCTCGGTGCAGGTGTCGGGGTCGATCGTGGACTCCGGTGAGATGGCGCCGGGGTTGGTGGCCAGCTGCTGCACGCTGACCGTGCTCACCTGCGCCCCGGGTCCGAAGGCCTCGGCCGGCAGCAGGGCAGCGGTGAGCTCCTCGGCCGAAGCGCGTTCCTCGGTGGCCGGGGCGCTGCTCGAGCCGCTCGGGCTGCTCGAGGTGGAGGCTCCCGTCTCGCCGGAGGCGGATTCTTCGGCGCATGACGTCACGAGAAGCAGGGCGCCGACGGCGGCCAGCAGGCGAGGGAGGTGACGAGGGCGCAGAGCGGATCGCGGGGTCACAGCTTCGGACGTTACGGATCGTGACGGTGCGCCGTCGGTGACTTCCTGGCATGTCACCCGGTCGGGGTACCGAGCATCGCCACCACGCCCGGGGCGCGTGTCCCCTGAGCCGATCCCGGGCGACGCCGGGCCGCCCGTGCGGCCTGTTCGCCCCTGCGAGTCCAGGACGACGGAAGTCGGGGCAGTCCCCGTCGACCGCGGTACCGGGACGAGCACGGTGAAGAGCTCGCTCGCCACGTCACGCGCACGGTGGACGCCCTTCTCGCCGGGCATGTGCCCCTCACCGAGGTGCAGCACCGTCACTGGCTGGTCAGCAGCGGTCGCCTGCCGCTCAACTCCGGCCCACCGCAGAGGACCGCACGCGCGCCGCAGCGGGCGACCTGATGGCCGCCGCGCTGGGCGCATCTGCGGACTCCGTGCGGACCGCGTAGCTTCAGCGACTCCTTGATCTGCGCGTTGCCCTCAGGTCAGCGGTAGTTGTCGAACTGCAGCGCGACGTCGAGGTCGGCCCCGCGGAGCAGCTG
>DASPIH010000217.1:0-5452 GCA_035629195.1 Blastococcus sp.
CGCAGCGCCCGCTCCGCCTCGGCCCGTTCGGCGCCCGGTCCGAGCTGCACCGCGCCCTCGGCCAGGGCGGCGGCCAGCGCGTGCACCGTCCGGCGGCGGGCCCCGGTGAGCCCGACGGCGCCGAGGTCGGCGTCGGCCAGCGCCTCGGGCCGGGGAAAGGCGTGGGTGAGGCCGCCGACGGGCTCGGCCAGCGGCGTGCCGGCCGCCGTCAGCACCCGGGCGGTGAGGGTGCGGGCGCCCGCGACCGACACCTGCTGCCCGAGGACGGCGCGTACGGCGAGCTCGTCCGCATCGGGCGAGGCGGGCACCCGGCGCCCGGGTGCGGCGGCGACCAGCGGCGCCAGGGCGGGGTCCGCGCCGAGCACCTCGTCCACTGCGGTGGGATCGGCGTCCAGGTCGAGCATCCGCCGGCAGCGGCTGACCGCCGCGCCGAGATCGCGCAGCTGGGGAAGCCGCAGTCGCGCGGTGACGGCGGCCGCGCCGTCGGCGGCGGGGGAGAGGGAGACGACGGCCGGCCCGCGCGGCAGGTCGAGGACGCGGGAGAACGTGGTCCCGTCCCACTCCTCGAGCCCGGGCACCGCATGGGCGCCCAGGAAGAGCAGCACCTCGTCGGCGGCGTACGGGGCGCGGGCGGTCAGCCGGAGCGTGAGCCGGCCGGAGGAGCCGTCGGGAGCACCGCGGCGCGCACGGCGCAACTGCGTGGGCGTCGTCGCGAAGACCTCTCGCACGGTGTCGTTGAACTGCCGGATGCTGGCGAACCCGGCAGCGAAGGCGACGTCGGCCATCGGCAGGTCGGTGCTCTCCACGAGCACCCGGGCGGTCTGCGCGCGCTGCGCCCGGGCGAGCGCCAGCGGGCCGACCCCGAGCTCGTCCACCAGGAGCCGGTTGAGCTGCCGCTCGGAGTAGCCGAGGCCGGCAGCCAGCCCCGGGACGCCGGAGCGCTCCACCTCCCCGTCGGCGATCAGCCGCACGGCACGGGCGACGACGTCGGCACGCACGTCCCATTCCGGCGACCCGGGTGCGGCGTCGGGCCGGCAGCGGCGGCAGGCGCGGAAGCCGGCGCCCTGCGCGGCGGCGGCGGTGGAGAAGAAGGAGACGTTGCGCGCCAGCGGGGTGCGCGCCGGGCAGGAGGGCCGGCAGTAGATCCCGGTGGTGTGCACGGCGGTGAAGAACCAGCCGTCGAAGCGGGCATCCCGGCCGGCGAGAGCCCGGTAGCAGCGCTCGTGGTCCAGGGGCTCCCTCACGGGCACGAGCATGCCAGGGCCGGCGGGTGGCATCTGGCGGTTTTCGGACGGAGCCGTGGGCGCTCGTGTCCACCGGACGGTGGACGGAGGACCAGCGGTTCGGCGGTCCCGGGCAGACGGCCGCGGGACCACTCTCGGACCATGACGACGACGACCCATCCGGTGCCGGCCCCGCGGGACGCGGCACCCGACGAGCGACCGGCCGTGCGCGTGCGCGGCCTGGTCAAGCGCTACGGGAGGCGGACCGTCGTCGACGGCGTCGACCTCGACGTGCGGCGCGGCGAGTGCTTCGCGCTGCTGGGTCCGAACGGCGCGGGCAAGACCACCACGGTCGAGATCCTGGCCGGGCTGCGACCGCGCGACGGCGGGTCCGTCGCGGTGCTCGGCGTGGACCCGGCCGGCGGGGACCGCCGGTGGCGCGACCGCGTCGGCGTGGTGGCGCAGACCACGGGTGCCGGCAACGCGCTCACCGTCCGGGAGACCCTCGACCACTTCGGGCACTACCACGCCGCGCCGGTGCCCACCGGCGAGCTGCTGGCCGACGTCGGGCTGACCGAGGCCGCCGCGCAGCGGGTGGACAAGCTCTCCGGCGGGCAGCGGCGCCGCCTGGAGGTGGCGCTCGGCGTCCAGGGCCGGCCCGAGCTGCTGTTCCTCGACGAACCGACCACCGGGATGGACCCGGTGGCCCGCCGGCAGTTCTGGACCCTGGTGGAGGGGCTGCGCGACCGTGGCACCACCGTCGTGCTGACCACGCACTACCTGGACGAGGCGGCGCACCTGGCCGACCGGGTCGGCGTCATCACTGCCGGCCGGCTGGTCGAGGTGGCCCCACCGGCCGAGCTCGGCGCCGCGCTCCGCCATGAGACCACGGTCCGCTGGGCCGAGGAGGGCCGGACCCGCGAGGTGGTCACCGCGGCCCCGACCGCTCTGCTGCGGGACCTGCTCGCCGCCGTTCCGCACGGCGAGGTGCCCGACCTGACCGTCACCCGTCCCGGCCTGGAGGACGTCTACCTCCAGCTGGTCGCCACCCCGGAGGAGCAGCGATGACCGCTACGCGGATCGTTCCGGCCACCCCGACCACCCGGCCCGCGCTGCCGTCGGCCGCGGCCATCGGGCTCGCGCGCATCGGCCTGGAGCTGCGGCTGTTCGTCCGCGATCCCGGTCAGGTGGCCTTCTCCTTCGCCTATCCGGTGATCATGCTGGTGATCTTCGGCTCGGTCTTCGGGGACGAGGAGGTCGTGCCGGGGGTCGGCTTCCGGCAGTACTTCCTCGCCGGTATCGCCGCGACCGGCGTCATGCTGACCAGCTTCCAGGCGGTCGGGACGGCGGTCACCGAGGAGCGGGACCGTGGCGACCTCGCCCGTCTGCAGACCCTCGGCACTCCCGCGCTGGCCTACGGGATCGGCAAGGCCGGGCAGGTGGTGATCACCACGATCGCCCAGCTCGCGGTGCTGCTGGCGGTGGCCGCGGTCGCCTACGACGTCCCGTTGCCGACGGAGGCCGGCCGGTGGCTGACCTTCACCTGGGTGGTCGTGCTGGGGATCCTGGCCGGCACCGTCCTCGGACTCGCGGTCGCGTCGCTCATGGGCAGCGCCCGCTCCGCCGGGGCGGGGATCCCCGCCTTCGCCGTGGTCCTGCAGTTCCTGTCCGGCGTCTTCTTCCTGGACTCCGACCTGCCGGGCTGGATGGACCAGATCGCGGCGATCTTCCCGCTCAAGTGGATGGTGCAGGGCATGCGGTCGGTGTTCCTGCCCGACTCCGCCGCCGTCGCCGAGCAGGCCGGCAGCTGGGAGCACGGAACCACTGCCCTGGTGCTGGCCGCATGGGTGATCATCGGTGCCGTGGTGTGTGCCCGGACCTTCCGCTGGCGCCGGGCGGCATGAGCCTGACGCGCCGCCTGGCCGCCGTCGTCGTCCCCGGACCGGACGACGACGGCGAGCCGCTGTCGGAGCGCGGATGGCAGGCGACCGTCGCCGGCATGCACGTCATCTCCGCCGCCGTCTGGGCTCTGGCGGTGGTCTCCGCGGCGGTCGGGGACTCGGTCGACGAGGATCGGCGGACGGCCGCGCTGGCGATCCTGGCCGGGCTGGGCGTCGCCTACGCCTTCCTGGGCATGCCGGCGATCGGGGCGGGGGCGCAGCGGCGGGCGGTGCTCTACCTGGCCGTGCTCGTCGTCGCGTTCGGGCTGATCGGCTGGCTGGCGCCCGGGCTGCTGTTCCTGCTGTTCCTCGCCTATCCGCAGGTGTGGTTCGTCGTCCACGGCACCCTCACCGGCATCTCGTGGACCCTGCTGCTCGGGCTGGCCAGCGCGGCCGGGCCCGTGCTGACGGCGGTGACGGGAACGGCCCGCAGGAACGCCGGCGACGTGCTGCTCGAGACCGGCATCGGCATCGCGTTCAGCCTGGCCCTGGGGGTGTGGGTCAGCCGGGTGCTGCACGAGAGCGCGCACCGGGCCTCGCTGATCGCGCAGCTGGAGACCACCCGCGCGGAGCTGGCGGTGGCCGAGCGCGAGCGTGGCGTCCTGGCCGAGCGCGAGCGGCTGGCGGGGGAGGTGCACGACACCCTCGCGCAGGGTTACACCTCGATCGTCGTCCTGGCGCAGACGGCGTCCGCGCTGGTGACCGTCGATCCCGACGCCGCCCGGGAGCGCCTGGCGGTGATCGAGGAGGTCGCCCGGGACAACCTGGCCGAGGCGCGGGCGGTGGTGGCGGCGTTCCGGCCGGTGGCGCTGGACGGGTCGACGCTGGTCGAGGCGCTGGAGCGGCTGGCCGACAGGTTCGCGCGCGAGACCGGGCTGCCGGTGCGGGTGGACACCGGTGCGCTCGACGGCGTGCCGGCGCTGCGCACCGACGAGGAGGTCGTGCTGCTCCGCGGAGCGCAGGAGGCGCTGACCAACGTCCGCCGGCACGCCGGGGCGTCGGCGGTGGTGCTGCGGCTGGCGCGGATCGGAGGGCAGGTCTCGGTGCACGTGGAGGACGACGGCGTGGGCTTCGATCCGGGGTCGGTCACCGTCTCGGGGCTGGAAGGCCTGCGGGGTCGGGTGGCCGAGGTGGGCGGGGAGGTCGACGTCTCCTCGGCGCCCGGGGCCGGCACGCGGGTGACCGTGCGGGTGCCGGGCTCGTGATCCGCGTCCTCGTGGTCGACGACCACCCCGTCGTGCGCGGAGGGCTGGTCGGCTGGCTGGCCGCCCAGGACGACCTCGACGTCGTGGGAGAGGCCGGCGACGGGCTGGAAGCGCTCGCTCTCGTGGCGGCGACGCTGCCGGACGTCGTCCTCATGGACCTGCGGATGCCGCGGATGGACGGCGTCACCGCCATCGAGAGGCTGGCCGCCTCGCATCCCGCTGTCCGCGTGCTGGTGCTGACCACGTACGACACCGACGCCGACATCGTGCGGGCGGTCGCCGCCGGTGCCACGGGCTACCTGCTCAAGGACGCGCCGCTGCCCCAGCTCGCCGACGCCGTCCGCGCGGCCGCCCGGGGCGAGACGGTGCTCGCGCCGCCGGTCGCCGCCCGGCTGGTGTCGCAACTGCGGGCGCCCTCGGCGGACGTGCCGACCGCGCGCGAGCTCGAGGTGCTCGCGGGGGTGGCGCGCGGGCTGACCAACGCCGAGATCGGCCGGCAGCTGTTCATCGGCGAGGCCACGGTGAAGACCCATCTGCTCCGGGCCTTCGCCAAGCTGGGCGTCGACGACCGGACGCGGGCCGTGATGGTGGCGGTGGAGCGCGGGCTCCTGCCCGGGCCGGGGCGGTAGTCCTGCGGCGTTGTCAAGCCCCGACGCGGACCTGTGGACGGCGTCCTGACCTGCGGATTCGTGCTGCCGCCTGCTCGTCGCCCCGCTATACTTCGCACATGTGTTCGAACGGCCCGTCGGGTGTCGCGGAGGGGCTGGACGCGGCTCTGGACGCGCTCGCCGATGAGCGGTTGGACGGCATGTTCGGGCCGCAGCTGCTGGAGCGGTTGGTGCCGTTGCTGCGGTCGGTGAACCGGTTGACCGCCGAGGTGACGCGCACGGTGCGGCAGTGCGAGCTGGCCGGGGCCGCCGAGCACGACGGAAAGGCCTCGATGCAGTCCTGGCTGCGGGGGCATGCCCGGTTCTCGCCCAGGGCCGCTGCGGTGCTGGTGCGCAACGGGCGGGCGCTGGAGGTCCTGCCTGCGGTGGCGGAGGCGTTCGCGGGCGGTGGGGTCTCCGCCGAGGCGGTGGCGGTG
>DASPIH010000218.1:0-12204 GCA_035629195.1 Blastococcus sp.
CGGCCGCCGTCCGTGCTGCGGAGGAGCGGCTCGAGCAGCCGCGCCCGCCGGCCTCTCCGCCGCGTGCGGCGGCGGAGTCGGCACCGGCTCCGCGGGGGGGCGAGCCGACGCCGGTGGTGACCGCACGTCCCGAGGCGGACCAGCCGGGCGACGGGGAACTCACGACGGCCGACGTCCGGCGGGTGTGGCCGGAGCTGCTCGCCGTCGTCAAGAGGCACAAGCGCACCACCGAGGCGCTGCTGAAGAACGCGCAGGTGCACCAGCTGGCCAACGGGGTCCTGACCCTGTCGACGTCCTCGCCGGCGCTCGCCCGGCGGATCGGTGACGACCTCAACAAGGACGTCGTCCGCGAGGCGCTCAACGAGCTGCTCGGGGTGCGCTGGCGGGTCGACGCCGTGGTGGAGGGTGCCGGCCCGGCGGCCGGGCCCCCGGTCGCCCCCGACGTGGCGCGCGAGGCCGCCCGGCAGGCGGAGGCCGCCGAGGCGCGGGAGCTGATGGCCGAGCGCGCGGCAGAGGTGTCCTCCGGCGGCGACCGCGAGCCCGAACCCGCCGTCGACCAGGAGCAGGCGGCCCTGCAGCTGCTGCGCGCAGAGCTCGGGGCGCGGCCCGTCGAGAGCTGAGGGAGGACGTCCCGGCACCCACCGCCCGCGGCCTCCCGTCGGGACCCGCTGGGGGCCGGGCCGCTCGCCTGCCGCTGGGTGTCGTACCGGCGGCCTACTCTCGGAGCATGTTCCCCGGAGGCCAGCCCGACCTGTCGCAGCTGATGCAGCAGGCGCAGCAGATGCAGCAGCAGCTCGTAGCCGCTCAGCAGGAGCTGGCCGAGAGCGAGGTCACCGGCACCGCCGGTGGTGGGCTCGTGTCGGCCACCATGACCGGTGACGGGGAGCTCACCGCGCTCACCATCGCTCCGGCGGCCGTCGACCCCGACGACCTGGAGACGCTTCAGGACCTGGTGGTCGCCGCCGTCCGCGATGCCAAGCGGGCGGCCGACGAGCTGGCCGCCAGCCGCATGGGTCCGCTCGCCGGTGGCCTGGGTGGTTCCGGCGGCGGGCTGGGCCTGCCGGGTCTCTGATCGGGCCGTTCGGCCCGTTCCACTTCGCACACCCGAGGAGCACCGTGTACGAGGGTGCCGTCCAGGACCTGATCGACGAGCTCGGTCGCCTGCCCGGCGTGGGGCCCAAGAGCGCCCAGCGCATCGCCTTCCACCTGCTGTCGTCCGAGTCCGCCGACGTCAGCCGTCTGGTGGCTGCGCTGACGCGCGTCCAGGAGTCGGTCCGCTTCTGCGTCACCTGCTTCAACGTGGCCGAGGCCGAGCAGTGCCGCATCTGCCGTGACCCCCGCCGGTCCGACGACGTGCTCTGCGTCGTCGAGGAGCCCAAGGACGTCGTCGCCGTCGAGCGCACCCGCGAGTTCCGCGGGCGGTACCACGTGCTCGGCGGCGCCATCAGCCCGATCGACGGCGTCGGCCCCGACGACCTGCGGGTCAAGGAGCTCATGACCCGGCTGATGAACGGCGCCGTCACCGAGCTGATCATCGCCACCGACCCGAACCTCGAGGGGGAGGCGACGGCCGCCTACCTGGCACGCCTGGTCGGGCCGATGGGGCTGACCGTGTCGCGGCTGGCCAGCGGACTGCCGGTGGGCGGGGACCTGGAGTACGCCGACGAGGTGACGCTGGGCCGGGCGTTCGAGGGTCGCCGCCGCATCGACGCTTGAAGGACCCCGGTGCCCCCCACGCCTCGCACGCTCGGCGCGGGCCCCTGCACCGGGGCCGTTCCAGCGGCTCGCCCGGTTGAGCGTCGTCAACGATGGGTGCCGCGCGTGGCCGCGCTCCGCACGGCGGGGGATGATCGTCCGGTGCGGAGGACCTGTGCGCTGACGCGTCGTCGGGCCGTCGACCTCATGCGCACGTCGAGCCGGCTCTAGTCCGGCGCCATCCGGGTACGCGAGGGAGACCGTCCGTGCCCGGACCCGTCGTCCGCGCTGTACCGCCGAGCCCTGCCGAGGCCCCGTGATCGAACTGAGAGACGTCCGCAAGGTCTTCCCCGCGCGCCGTGGAGCGGCCGAGGTGGTCGCCGTCGACGGGGTCAGCCTGTCCGTGGCCGACGGGGAGTTCGCCGGTGTCGTCGGCCCCAGCGGCTCGGGCAAGAGCACCCTGGTCCGCCTGGTGAACCTCCTGGAGCGGCCGACCTCGGGCCAGGTCGTCGTCGACGGCCAGGTGCTCACCGACCTCGACGACGACGGCGTTCGCCGGGCCCGCCGCGCCGTCGGCATGGTGTTCCAGCACTTCAACCTGCTCGACTCCCGCACCGCCGCCGGCAACGTCGAGCACCCCCTCGAACTGGCCGGCATCGGCAAGGCCGAGCGGCGCCGCCGCGTCGCCGACCTGCTCGACCTCGTCGGCCTCGCCGACCGGCACGCCTCCCGTCCGGCGCAGCTCTCCGGCGGTCAGAAGCAGCGCGTCGCCATCGCCCGGGCCCTCGCCGCGCGACCGAAGGTGCTGCTCTGCGACGAGGCGACGAGCGCGCTGGACCCGGCGAGCACCGCCGGCGTGCTGGACCTGCTGCGGCAGGTGCGTGCCGATCTCGGCCTCACCGTCCTGCTGATCACCCACGAGATGGCCGTCGTCCGTGCGGTCTGCGACAGTGCCGTGCTGCTCGACCGCGGCCGCGTGGTCGACGGCGGCCCGCTGACCGAGGTGCTGACCCGGCCGCACTCGCCGCTGGCCGCCCAGCTGCTGCCCGCCCCCGCCGTCGCGGGGGCTCGGGGGGACCTGGTCCGGGTGACGGTCACCGAGGCCGCGCCCGAGGGCCGGGTGCTGCGCGTGCTCGCGGGCGAGCTGGGGCTGGACGTCGAGGTCGTGGGCGGCTCGGTGGAGACGGTGGCCGGGCGCCGCTTCGGTCGCCTGCTCCTGTCGGTCACCGGCGGCGACGGCCGGCTCGACGCGGCCCTGCAGCGGCTGCGCGACGGCGGTTCGCTGGTCGAGCGGGCCACCCCGGGCGACGAACCGCCCCCGCTCGGCGCCCACGACGAGCCCGACGGCGCGGCGCCCGACCGGCTCGTGGTCCCGCACCTGCTCGACGCACCGGAGGTGCAGCGGTGAACGACTGGGACCGCATCGGTCCGCAGCTGGCCGAGGCGACGTGGGACACCCTCTACATGGTGGGCGTCAGCACCGTGCTGACCGTGCTGATCGGCGTTCCGCTCGGTGTCCTGCTCACGATCACCGCGCCCGGCGCGCTCTCCCCGAGCCCGGCAGTGCACCGGGTCCTCGGCCTGCTGGTCAACCTCGGCCGCTCCCTGCCGTTCATCATCCTGCTGGTCCTGGTCGCCCCCATCACCCGCGGGATCGTCGGCACCACGATCGGGTCGACGGCGACGATCGTCCCGCTGACGATCGGCGCCGTGCCCTTCCTCGCCCGCCTGGTCGAGAGCAGCCTGCGCGAGGTCGGTCCGGGCAAGGTCGAGGCGACGCTGGCGATGGGCGCGCGCCGTCGCGACGTCGTCCGTACCGTTCTGCTGCCGGAGGCGTTGCCGTCCCTGGTCGCCGGCATCACCGTCACCGTCGTCGCCCTCATCAGCTACTCGGCGATGGCCGGCGCCATCGGCGGCGGTGGCCTGGGTGACTTCGCCATCCGCTACGGCTACCAGCAGTTCCGCACCGACATCACCGTCGCGACCGTCGTCCTGCTGCTCGTCGTCGTCCAGGTCCTGCAGTGGGCCGGCGACCGCTGGGCACGCCGGCTCGCGCACGTCTGACCCCCCGCACCTCGCCAGCCATCCCGCAAGGAGACGACTGAACATGCACCGCCCTCCCAGGTCCGCCCTGGTCGCCGTAGCCACCGCCGCGATGCTCGGCCTCGCCGCGTGCGGAGGGGGGGAGGCCGAGCTCTCGGGCGCGGACGAGCCGCTGAGCGTGGGCGCCTCGCCCGTGCCGCACGCCCAGATCCTGCGGTTCGTCGACGAGGAGCTCGCCGAGGACGCGGGGCTGGACCTCGAGATCGTCGAGTTCACCGACTACGTGCAGCCCAACGTCGCCCTCGAGGACGGCTCGCTGGACGCGAACTTCTTCCAGACCGTGCCCTACCTGGAGGAGCAGGAGGCCAGCGCCGGCTACGACTTCACCGCCCTCGAGCCGGTGCACATCGAGCCGCTGGGCCTCTACTCCGAGTCGCTCACCGACGTGGCCGACCTGCCCGACGGCGGCACGGTCGCCATTCCGAACGACCCGACCAACGCGGCCCGGGCGCTGCGCCTGCTCGAGGACAACGACCTGCTCACCCTCGCCGACACCGGGGACGCCGCGCCGACCGCTCTGGACATCGAGGACAACCCGAAGAACCTCGAGATCCAGCAGGTCGAGGCCGCGCAGCTGCCCCGGTCGCTGGCCGACGTCGACGCCGCGGTGATCAACGGCAACTACGCCATCGACGCGGACCTCTCGCCGGCCGAGGACGCGCTCGTGCTGGAGGAGGCCGAGGGCAACCCGAACGCCAACCTGCTCGTGGTGCGCAGCGGCGACGAGGACGACGAGCGGATCAGCACCCTGGAGGACCTGCTGCACTCCGACGAGGTGCGGCAGTACATCGAGGACACCTACGCCGGCGCGGTCCTGCCGGCCTTCTGAGCATCCGGGAGGCCCGGGCACGCGGGTGGCCTCGTCCGCCTGCCTGGGCTCCTCGCCGCAATCACGACGCGGTAACGGTGTCGGCACAGGATTCCTTGCGGCCTGAGCTGCGTGTTAGACCTACGTCCTCCAATGGCCGGCAACGGCGGGCCGTGGTGCGCCAGGCGTGCCCGCGGTCCGCTGTCATGAGGACGAGGTAGCGGATGACTTCCGGTTCGAGCAGCCGTCGGCGCGTGGTCGCCACGGCGGGCATGGCGGCGACGGCCCTGGTGCTGGCGGCCTGCGGTGGCGGCGACAGCGGCAGCGGCGGCTCCGGCGGCGGCGACGGCGGCACCCTGACGATCGGCACCACGGACAAGATCACCTTCCTCGACCCGGCCGGCTCGTACGACAACGGCTCGTTCGCGGTGATGAACCAGGTGTTCCCGTTCCTGCTGAACACCCCCTTCGGCAGCCCGGACGTCGAGCCCGACATCGCGGAGTCGGCGGAGTTCACCTCGCCGACCCAGTACACGGTCACCCTGAAGCCGGGCCTGACGTGGGCCAACGGCAACGACCTGACCAGCTCCGACGTCAAGTTCACCTTCGACCGGCAGCTGGCGATCGCCGCCGAGAACGGTCCGTCGTCGCTGCTCTACAACCTCGCCGGCGTCGAGACGCCGGACGACACCACGGTGGTGTTCAACCTCAAGACCGAGAACGACCAGGTCTTTCCGCAGATCCTGTCCAGCCCGGCCGGTCCGATCGTGGACGAGGACGTCTTCTCGGCCACCGAGGTGACCCCGGACCAGGAGATCGTCGACGGCGAGGCTTTCCACGGCCCGTACGTGATCACCAGCTACGACCAGAACAACCTGATCTCCTACGAGGCCTATCCGGACTACCAGGGCCTGCTGGGCGCGCCGAAGACCGACCAGGTCAACGTCAAGTACTACGCCGACGCCTCGAACCTGAAGCTCGACATCCAGCAGGGCAACATCGACGTCGCGTGGCGCAGCCTGACCGCGACCGACATCGAGGACCTCCGCGGCAACGAGGACGTGGAGGTCGTGGACGGTCCCGGCGGCGAGATCCGCTACATCACGTTCAACTTCAACACCCAGCCCTTCGGCACCACGACGCCCGAGGCCGACCCGGCCAAGGCGCAGGCCGTCCGCCAGGCGGTCGCCGACCTCCTCGACCGCGAGGAGATCGCCGACCAGGTCTACAAGGGCACCTACACCCCGCTGTACTCCCACGTCCCCGAGGGCCTGACCGGGGCGATCGAGCCGCTCCGGGAGAAGTACGGCGACGGCAGCGGTGGCCCTGACGCGGACAAGGCCGCCCAGCGGCTCGAGGCCGCGGGCGTCCAGACCCCGGTCCAGCTGAGCCTGCAGTACTCCAACGACCACTACGGTCCGTCCTCGGCCGACGAGTACGCGCTGATCAAGGACCAGCTCGAGGCCGACGGCCTGTTCACCGTCGACCTCCAGACCACGGAGTGGACGCAGTACTCCGAGCAGCGCACCGCCGACGCCTACCCGGCCTACCAGCTGGGCTGGTTCCCGGACTACTCGGACGCGGACAACTACCTGACGCCGTTCTTCCTCACGGAGAACTTCCTCAGCAACCACTACGAGAACCAGCAGGTCAACGACCTGATCCTGCAGCAGGCCACGACGGCCGACCCGGCCGAGCGCCAGGCCCTGATCGAGCAGATCCAGGACCTGGTCGGCGACGACCTGTCGACGGTGCCCTACCTGCAGGGTGCTCAGGTGGCGGTCGTCGGTGCCGACGTCGAGGGGGCGGAGGACACGCTCGACCCGTCCTTCAAGTTCCGCTACGGCGCTCTCAGCAAGGGCTGATCCCACCTCCGGGAGACTGGAGGGATCCGGCCCCGGGTGACCTGCTGAACGCGGATCGCCCGGGGCCGACCTCCGCACGCGCACGACCACGAGTGGGAGCCATGACCACGACCACGACGGAGCTTCCCGGGGGCGCTGCCGCTCCCGACGCCGCGCCCGCCGCGGCGCGACGGCGCCGTGGCGGCGGTGGGCTGGGCAGCTACCTGCTCGTCCGGTTCCTCCTCATCGTCCCCACCATCGTCATCCTGGTGACGACGGTCTTCGTCCTCATGCGCCTGACCGGTGATCCGATCACCGCCGCTCTCGGCGGCCGGCTGCCGCCCGACGAGCTCGCCGCCCGCGTCCGCGAGGCCGGGTACGACCGGCCGATCCTGGTCCAGTACTGGGAGTACCTCACCCAGCTGGCACAGGGCGACTTCGGCACCGCCCTGAGCGACGGCCGAAAGGTCACCCAGGTCCTCACGACCTTCGGTGCGGCGACCCTGGAGCTGACCGTCTACGCGCTGATCGTCGCCTTCGTCGTCGGCATCCCGCTCGGCCGGCTGGCCGCCTTCCTGCGCGACCGCTGGCCCGACGCCGTCCTGCGGATCTTCGCGATCCTCTGCTACGCCACCCCGGTCTTCTTCGCCGGCCTCGTGCTCAAGCTGGTCTTCGCCGTCAACCTCGGCTGGCTGCCGGTCGCCGGGCGGGCCTCGACCGGAGCGGAGATCCAGCTGCAGACCCTGGAGGGCCGCACCGGGATCTACCTGGTCGACGCGCTGCGGCTCGGGGACGGCGAGGTGATCTCCGACGTCCTCGAGCACGCCGTCCTGCCGGCCATCGCCCTCGGGCTGCTCACCGCCGGGGTGTTCCTGCGGCTGGTGCGGACCAACGTCATCGGCACGCTGGGCAGCGGCTACGTCGAGGCGGCCCGCTCCCGCGGGGTGAGTGAGCGGCGCCTGCTGCGCAAGCACGCCTACCGCCCCGCGCTGATCCCGATCGTCACCGTCATCGGCCTGCAGATCGCGCTCCTGCTCGGCGGCGCCGTGCTCACCGAGACGACCTTCGAGTGGAAGGGTCTCGGGTTCCAGCTCGTCGAGTACCTGCAGGCGCGCGACTTCGTCGCCGTCCAGGGCATCGTCGTGCTGGCCGCCGTGATCGTGGCCGTCGTCAACTTCGTCGTCGACGTCATCGCCGCGCTCATCGATCCCCGGGTGAGGTACTGAGATGGCGACGACCGTGACCCCGGGGGCGACCGCCGCGGCGGCTCCGTCTCCCGGCCGGCGGCGCCGCGGCCGGCGCGGGCTGCCGCTGATCCGCCAGGTGCGGCAGAGCGTGGGTCTGCAGCGCGGCATGCTGGTCGCCGGGCTCGTGCTGACCGGCATCTTCCTGCTGACGGCGCTCTTCGCGCCGCTGCTGGCGCCGTACGGGTACGACCAGCTGCGCGATTCCTCGGGCCCGTTCGGCGCCCAGCAGGAGCCGTCCGCCCAGCACCTGCTGGGGACGACGGTCGGCGGCTACGACGTCCTGTCCCGCGTCATCTGGGGCTCGCGCACGGCGCTGCTCGTGATCGTGACCGCCGTGCTCATGTCGATCGTGCTCGGGGTCCTGCTCGGCCTGGTGTCGGGCTACTTCGGCGGCTGGCTGGACCGCGTGCTGGTCGTCGTCGCGGACGCCATCTACGCGTTCCCGGCGCTGCTGCTGGCCATCGTCGTCGGCATCGTGCTCAACGGCGGCGAGTCCAGCCTCGTCGGCGGCATCATGGCCACGAGCATCTCGATCACGGTCATCTTCGTGCCGCAGTACCTGCGCGTGGTGCGCGCGGAGACCGTGCGGATCAAGGCCGAGGCCTACGTCGAGTCCGCCCGGGTCATCGGCGCCGGGCACTGGCGGATCATGTCGCGGCATGTCTTCCGCAACGCGACGCGCACCCTGCCGCTGATCCTCACGCTCAACGCGTCCGAGGCGATCCTCACCCTCGCCGGGCTGGGCTTCCTCGGCTTCGGGATCGAGCCGACGGCCGCCAGCGAGTGGGGCTACGACCTGCAGAAGGCGCTGTCCGACGTCACCAGCGGCATCTGGTGGACCTCGGTGTTCCCCGGCCTGGCGATCGTGCTCGTCGTCCTCGGGCTCACGCTGGTCGGCGAGAGCCTCAACGACCTCGCCGACCCGCGGCTGCGCACGCGTCGCCGCGGGCCCGCCACCCCGGCCGACGTCGCCGCGACCTCCGTGGTGCCGGCCGCCGCCGCCGTTCCGGCCGACCGCGACCCCGTGAGGGGGATCAGACCGTGACCGCTCCTCCCGCCCGCCAGGTCGTCGGGATCGAGGACCTGAGCATCTCCTTCGCCACCGATGCCGGCGACGTCGCCGCCGTCACGGGGGTGACCCTCTCGGTCGCCGCCGGGGAGGTGCTGGCCATCGTCGGGGAGAGCGGCAGCGGCAAGACCGTGACCGCCCGCAGCATCCTCGGGCTCCTGCCCGAGACCGCGACCGTCCGTGGCGCGGTGCTGCTCACCAGCAAGGACGGCGGCAGCACCCATGACGTCGCCACCCTGTCGCGCGCCCGACTCGGCGAGGTGCGGGGCCGGGACGCGGCCATGGTCTTCCAGGAGCCCTCCACCGCGCTGAACCCGGTCTACCCGGTCGGCTGGCAGATCGCCGAGGGCCTGCGGGCCCACGGGAAGCACAGCCGCGCCGAGGCCCGGGCTGCGGCGATCGACGTGATGCGCCGCGTCGGGATCCCCGATCCCGAGATCCGGGTGGACCACTACCCGCACCAGTTCTCCGGCGGGCAGAAGCAGCGCATCGTCATCGCCCAGGCGCTCGTGCTCGATCCGGGCGTGATCATCGCCGACGAGCCGACGACGGCGCTGGACGTCACCGTCCAGGCGGAGATCCTGGACCTGCTCCGCCGCTGTCGCGACGAGTTCGGCGCCGCCGTCGTGCTCATCACCCACAACATGGGAGTCGTCGCCGACCTCGCCGACCGGGTGGCGGTCATGTACCAGGGCCGGATCGTCGAGCAGGCCGACGTCCGGACGCTGTTCTCCGCCCCGCGGGACCCGTACACGCAGAAGCTGCTGGCGGCCGTGCCCATGCTGGGCTCGGGACGGGCGCGTACGCAGGAGCGGGCCGCCGCCCGCACCGCGGGGTGGCGGGAGGCGGCGCCGGTCGTCGCCGCGGAGGACCTGCGGATCGTCTACCCCGGCCGGCTGCGCCAGCCCGACTTCGTCGCCGTCGACGGCGTCGGCTTCGCCATCCGCCCCGGCGAGGTGCTGGGCCTGGTCGGGGAGAGCGGCAGCGGCAAGACGACCATCGGGCGGGCGATCGCCGGGCTGACCAAGGTCACCGGTGGGTCGCTGCGGGTGCTCGGCACCGAGATGAACGGCGTGAAGGAGAAGGCGTTCCGCCCGGTGCGCGAGCGGATCGGCTTCGTCTTCCAGGACCCGGCCTCGAGCTTCAATCCGCTGCTCACCATCGCCGAGGCGGTCGCCGAGCCGCTGGTGGTGCACAAGCGCGCGAAGGATGCCCGCGAGGCGCGCGGTCGCGTCGACGAGCTGCTGGAGGCGGTGCAGTTGCCGGAGGCCTTCGGCGACCGGTTCCCGCACGAGCTCTCCGGCGGCCAGCGGCAGCGCGCCAGCCTGGCGCGTGCGCTGGCGCTGCAGCCCGACCTGCTCGTCGCCGACGAGCCGACCTCCGCGCTCGACGTCTCCGTGCAGGCCCGGGTGCTGGAGCTCTTCGACGAGCTGCAGCGCGAGTTCGGGTTCGCCGCCCTGTTCGTCAGCCACGACCTCGCCGTGGTCGACCTGCTCGCCGATCGCATCGCGGTGCTCTACCGCGGTGCGCTGGTCGAGGAGGGCACCGGGGCGCAGGTGCTGGGCGATCCGCAGCACCCCTACACGCAGCGGCTGCTGGCCTCGCTGCCCGTGCCCGACCCGGACCAGCAGGCGCAGCGCCGGGCGGCCTGGGAGCAGCTCCGGTAGAGGCTCCTCACTCGAGGACGACGTCGTCTCACTCGAGGACGACGTCGTCGCCCCGGCGGGTCGCTCGGCGCACCCGCAGCCGCGCCACGGCGCCGAGCAGCCGGACCAGCTGGGTGTAGCCGGGCGTGGGGCCGTGGTAGCCGAGGAAGCCGCGCGGGCCCTCGACCATCTCCCCGGTCCGCACGTCGTAGCGGCTCTGGTGCCACGGGCAGACCAGGCACCCCTCGGCGTCGACGGCGCCCTCGGACAGGTCGGCGAGCTGGTGCCGGCAGCGCCGGGACACCGCGAAGTAGCGGTCGGCGCCGTCGGTTCCCGGTCCGCGGTTGCCGACCGCCCAGTCGCCCACGCGCCGCACCGTCCCCGGCGGCAGCTCGGCGGCGGGAACTGATTCGGGCTCGGGCACGGGCTTCTCCTCGCGACGGTCGGTGGACGTCGGTCCCGACCTACCCATGGTGGCCGGGCCGGACCCCTCGGTCCTGCGTAGGGTCCGAGCGGAACGATGTCGCCCGTCGGAGGAGGTACCCGTGCGCCGGCTGTGCGTCGTCCTGGGAGTGCTCGTCGTCCTGCTGCTCAGCGGTGGGCCGGCGTCCGCCGTTCCGCCGTTCCGGCTGGCCGACCAGGTCACCGACGAGGTGGGCGTCCTCGACGGCGGCACCGCCGAGGCCGAGGACGCCGTCGACGAGCTGCGGAGTGCCACCGGCACGCAGTTGTACGTCGTCTTCGTGTCCAGCTTCGACGGCGCCGACCGCAGCGAGTGGGCGCAGGCCACCGCGGAGCTCAGCCAGCTGTCCGCGGACGATGCGCTGCTCGCCGTGGCGGTGGACGACGGCGAGTACGGGATCCTGCGGCCGGCCGAGTACCCGCTCTCCATCCAGCAGCTGGAGGACCTCGCCGGCAGCGAGGTGTCGCCGCTGTTCGCATCCGGCGACTGGGCCGGCGGTGTGGCCGCGTTCGCCCGCCTGCTGGAGCGGGAGGGCGCGGCCGCTCCGTCGGACGCGCAGGCATCCGACGGAGGTTCGGGCGGAACCGGAGCGCTGCTGGTGCTCGGCGGGATCGCGGTGGTCGGGGGCGGCGCGTACCTGGTCAGCCGGTCGCGCCGCAGCCGGGGGGACGCCGCGCTCCCACCGGGCCGGCAGCGGCGCGAGCCCGATCCCCACGAGGGCACGCCCACCGACCAGCTCCAGGGCCGGGCCAGCGAGGCGCTGCTGGAGCTGGACGAGGCGGTCAAGTCCTCCCAGCTCGACCTGGACTTCGCGCGGTCGCAGTACGGGGAGGAGGCGGTCGCCGGGTTCGACGCGGCGCTCGCCCGGTCCAAGGCCGATCTCTCCCAGGCATTCGCCCTCCGCCAGCAGCTCGACGACGACGTTCCCGAGGACGAGCCGACGACGCGGCGCATGCTGGCCGGCATCCTCTCGCTCACCCAGGCCGCCGCCACCCGGCTGGACGAGCAGAGAGCCGCCTTCGAGCAGCTGCGCGACCTGGAGCGGACCGCACCGCAGGTCCTCGCCGGCCTCGAGCCGCGCATCGCGGCGCTGCGCGCGCGGCTGCCGCAGGAGGAGCAGCGGCTGGCCGGCCTGCGCGGGCGGTTCTCCGGCCCGGCGGTGGCCGCCGTCGCCGGGAACGTGAGCCAGGCCGGTGCTCTGCTCGACGCCGCGGAGCAGCAGGTGCGTGAGGCCCGCGAGGCCCTGGCCGCGAACCGCGGCGGGGACGCCGTGGGTGACATCCGCGCCGCCGAGGACGCCGTGGCCCAGACCGGCACGCTGCTCGACGC
>DASPIH010000219.1:0-13997 GCA_035629195.1 Blastococcus sp.
CAGCCCGGCGCGCTCACAGCACCTTGGACAGGAACGCCTTGGTCCGCTCGTGCTGCGGGTTGGCCAGCACCTCGCGAGGCTTGCCGGACTCGACCACCACCCCGGCGTCCATGAACACCAGCGAGTCCGCGACCTCGCGGCAAAACTGCATCTCGTGGGTGGCGATCAGCATCGTGCGCTTTTCCCGGGCGAGATCCTGGATCACCTCCAGCACCTCGCCGACCAGCTCCGGGTCCAGCGCCGAGGTCGGTTCGTCGAAGAGCATGAGCTTCGGGCGCATCGCCAGTGCCCGGGCGATCGCGACCCGCTGCTGCTGCCCGCCCGACAACGCGCCCGGGTAGCTGTCGGCCTTCTCGCTCAGCCCCACCTGGCTCAGCAGCGCCATCGCCCGGTCCCGCACCTCCGCCCGCGGCTCGCGCCGGACCGTGCGGGGCGCGTACATGATGTTCTCCAGCGCTGTCATGTGGGGGAACAGGTTGAACCGCTGGAACACCATGCCGATCTCGCGCCGCTGCTTCGCGACCTCGGACTCCCGCAGCTCGTACAGCTTGCCGCCGGACTCCCGGTAGCCGACCAGGTGGCCGTCGACCCACAGCCGGCCGGCGTCGATCTTCTCCAGGTGGTTGATGCAGCGCAGGAACGTCGACTTCCCCGAGCCGGAGGGGCCGATCACGCAGACCACCTCGCCGGCGGCGACCTCCAGGTCGATGCCCTTGAGCACCTCCAGCCGGCCGAAGTGCTTGTGCACGTTCTCGGCCTTGACCATCGGCGGGGCGGCGGCTGCGCTGCTCACTTGCTGCTCCCCACCTCGCGGGCCCGGCGCGCGGACCGCTGCGCCCTGGTCTCCCGCGCGCCGAACCCGCGGCTGAACCGCCGCTCGAGGAAGTACTGGCCGACCATGAGCACGCTGGTGAGCGCCAGGTACCAGAGGATCGAGGCCACGGCCATGGGGATCACCTGGAAGGTGCGGCTGCCGATCGCCCGCAGCTGGAAGTTCAGCTCGGTGCTCACCGGGACCGCGATGAGCAGCGAGGTGTCCTTGAGCATCGCGATCGTCTCGTTGCCGGTGGGCGGGATGATCACCCGCATCGCCTGCGGGAGCACGATGCGGCGCATGGCCTTGCCGCGGCTCATGCCCAGCGCGCTGGCGGCCTCGGCCTGGCCCGGGTCCACCGACTGGATGCCGGCCCGCACGATCTCGGCCATGTAGGCCGCCTCGGAGAGGAACAGCCCGAGCAGGCCGGCGGTGAAGCCGACGAAGATCTCGTTGCCCTCGAACCCGAACAGGCGCCAGTCGCCCTCGAACCCGAACAGGTCCATCAGCTGCTGGTCGAACGGGAACCCGAACTCGTAGCGGGCGTACAGCGCGCCCAGGTTGGCGACGAAGAACAGCAGCACGATCCGTGGGATCGCGCGGAAGAACCAGATGTAGGTCCAGGCCGCACCGGATACGACGGGGTTCGGCGACAGCCGCATGACGGCCAGGACGACGCCCAGCACGACGCCGAGGACCATGGCGGCCACGGTCATGATCAGCGTCGTGCGCGCGCCCCGGAGGACGGGCCCGCTGAACATGTTGTCGAGCATGAAGTCCCACTGGAACACCGGGTTGGTGGCCAGCATGTGGATGAACATCGCGGCGAGGACCGCGATCACCGCCGTGGCGACCCACCGACCGGGGTGGCGGACCGGCACCGCCTTCACCTGGTCAGGTGGTGCCGGTCGCGTGCCCGGCTGCGGAGCCGTCTCGGTGGACATGGATGGGAGCGCAGGTCAGCCGGCGGTCGGGTTGACGGCCGGGGCGTCGATGGCGCCGTCCTCGACACCCCAGGTCTCCAGTACCTCGGTGTAGGTGCCGTCGTCGATCAGCGACTGGACCGCCTGGGACAGCGCCTCGGCGAACTCGGTCTGGTCCTTCGGCACGACGTAGCCGTAGGGCGCGGAGTCGTAGATGTCGCCGAGGAGCTCCAGCTGGCCGTTGGTCTGCGAGACGGCGTAGGCCATCACCGGGGAGTCGGCCAGGCCGGCCGCGACCCGGCCCGAGACGATCGCCGCGGTGGCGTCGGCCTGGGACTCGAACTGCTGGATGTCGATGGCCTCCTCGCCGGCGGCGGTGCACTCCTCCGACCGCGCGGTCAGGTCCTCGACCTGCACGGTGCCGGTCTGGACGGCGACCGACAACCCGCAGGCGTCGTCGGGGTCGACGTCGTCGGGGTTGCCCGTCCTGGTGGACCACTGGGTGCCGGCGGAGAAGTAGCTGACCATGGTCGCCTCGGCCAGGCGCTCGGGGTTGATCGTGAACGAGGAGACGCCGACCTCGTACCGGCCCGAGCCCACGCCGGCGATGATGTTGTCGAACGGCGCCGTCTCGAACTCGGCGTCCAGGCCGAGCTTCTGCGCGACGAGCGTGAACAGGTCGACGTCGAAGCCGATGACCGTCTCGCCGTCCTCGGCGAGGAACTCGCTGGGCGCGTACGTGGTGTCGCTGCCCACGCTGATGGTGCCGTCCTCGGCGATCGCGTCGGGAACCATCGCCGCCAGCGCGTCGTCGGCCTCGACGCTCGGCAGCTCCGACCCCCCGGACGCGGCGGTGTCGTCCCCGCCGGAGGACGAGTCGTCGCTGCCGCAGCCGGTGAGCACGAGGGCGGCGCTGGTGAGCGCTGCGACGGCGGTCGCGGCGCGGCGGGTCAGGGAACGGGAGGACACGGACGAGCTCTCCTTGTCGATTGCGGACCATCGATCTTGCCTTGCGGTGCGCCGCCGCGGAGAACCGCGTCCATCCCGGCTGGGTACCGATGTACCCCGGACGGGCGACGGAAACGACTCAGGGGGTGGCCGGCGCCGTGGTCGGGGAGTCGCCGGTGCGCTCGGTGGTGGTCTCCGGCTGCTCCTGCTCCGACGTGCCCACCGACGGCCCGGACGTCGGGGCGGTGGACCGCGGCGTCGGGACCGGCGTGGTCGGGGTCGTCGGCGTGGTCTCGGTCGTGGTCTCGACCGTGGTCGTGGGCTCGGGCTCGGGCTCGGTGGTTCCGGCGGGTGCCGGCGTCGTCGTCCCGCTCGTCGTCGGGGCGTCCGTCGCCGGCGCGGTCGGCTGCTGCTGCTGTTGCGCCGGGGTGACCACGGAACCGGTACCGGTCCCCGTCTCCTCCGGCTTCACCTCGAGGTAGAGCACGAAGATCGCGACGAAGAGCACGGCGAGGACGACGGTCGAGGTGCGGGCGCGGCCCAGGTGCGAGGGGATCGCCGACCACCAGCGGTGACCGGCCGCGGCCGCGGGCGCGGTGCTGACCGTCGGCGCGGGCGCCTCCCCGGCTGCCGGCTGGTGCTCCGCGGGCCCGCTCATCGGACGGCATCCTGCACGACGGTCGCCCCGTCGTCCGAGAACTGCTGCACGGGCGACTGGCTCACCTGCATGCCCTGGGCGCGGAAGGCGAACACCACACGGGCCCGCAGGTCACGACCCACCTCGAACTGCTTGCCGGGCAGCGTCCGGGCCACCACGCGGACGTTGACCTCGTCGATGCCGAGGGTCTCCACGCCCATGACGGTGGGCGGATCGAGCAGCAGCGGGCGCATCGCCGGGTCGCGGAAGGCCTCCCGGCCGACCTCGCGCAGGACCTCGTTGACCCGGTTGACGTCCACCGACGTCGGGACCGGGACGTCGACCACCGCGCGCGCCCAGTCGCGGGACAGGTTGACCACCTTCACGATCTGCCCGTTCGGGATGGTCACCACCTCGCCGTTGGGCGACCGGACACGGGTCACCCGCAGCGTGACGTCCTCGACGGTGCCGTTGGCCGCCTCGGCGGCGCCGACGACGCTGATGGCGACGACGTCGCCGAAGCCGTACTGCCGCTCGGTGATGATGAAGAAGCCGGCGAGCACGTCGCCCACGATGCGCTGGGCGCCGAAGCCGAGCCCCACGCCCAGCACGGTTGCCGGAGCGACCAGGCCGGTCACCGGGACGCCGAGCCGGTCGAGGACGAAGAAGACGGCGATCGAGTAGATCAGCACGACGGCCGCCCAGGTGAGCACCTGGGTGAGCGAGTGCCGGTGCTTGGCCGCCTCGGACCGGACGAGCGCGTCCCCGTCGGTGGAGTTGCGGTCGATGCGGTCGGTGATGCGGGTGCCGGTCCAGGAGACGAACCGGGCGAGCAGCACGGATCCCATGATGATCAGCACGACCTCGAGACCGCGCCCGGACAGCCAGTGCTGCAGGTCCCTCAACGCGTCCACGGGTGGCGGCTCCCCTCGCTGCTCGGCATCGCCCCCTACCCTTCCCTCATCCTGGCGGCCGATCCAGCCGGACCCGCCGGTACCGGACGCGACGGGAACGCGAGCTGCGGCACACGGGCCGGTGGTCAGCCCTCGGTACGCCTGGTGGCCCACACCGCGTACGCGGTCCACCCCGCGGCGGCCAGCGCGACGAGGGACCACATCCAGCGCAGCTCCGACGCCGTGGACAGGAGCAGGAGGACGGCGACCACGAGCGTCGAGCCGGCCATCGGAGCCGAGCGGGCGAGCGTGCCGGCCGTGCCCGGCCCCGGCACGGCGACGAAGACGACGGTCGCCGCGACGAGCAGGAAGGCGGACAGCGCGGCGAGGACGCCCGCGGTGACGCCGTACTGGCCGGGAAGGCCGACGGCGCCCAGCCCACCGAGGACGGTGCCCAGCGCGAGGACCAGCAGCGTGCGTCGGCGCCGGTCGGACCAGGGTGCTCGGATCATCATGGTCTCCTCCTCGGCGGTGGCCCCCTCCCGTTGTACCGGGGCCGGCTGGACGCGGGGTGGTAGGCGCCTCGGAGCCGATTGCTCGCTACCGTGCGGGGGTGCTCCGTCCCGTCCGCCCGGCGCTCGGGTACGCGTTCACGCTGGCCGCCGCCGGGCTGTTCGCGGTCAACGGCACGGTCTCCACGCTGGCGTTGCAGGCCGGCGTCCCGCCCACCCGGCTCACGGCCCTGCGCTGCACCGGGGCGGCCGTGCTCCTGGTCCTCGCCCTGGGGGCCGCCTCGCCGCGGCGTCTGCGGGTGCGCGCTGCCGAGCTGCCGCTGCTCGCCCTCTTCGGCGTGGTGGGCGTGGCGCTGACGCAGTTCCTCTACTACGTGGCGATCGGCCGCCTCCCGGTGGGGATCGCCCTGGTCTTCGAGATGACCGCGCCGGTGTTCATCGCCCTGTACGTCTGGCTGGTGCGCCGTCGACCGGTGCGCAGCCGCGTGTGGCTGGCCCTCCTCCTCTCGCTGGCGGGCCTGGCGCTCGTGGCGCAGGTCTGGCGCGGCGGCGGCTCGCTGGACCCGCTCGGCGTGGCGGCGGCGCTGGCTGCGGCGCTGTGCCTGGCCACCTACTACCTCGCCGGGGAGCGCGGCACGGCCGAGCGGGACCCGGTGACCCTCACCTGCTGGAGCTTCGTGGCGGCGGCGCTGTTCTGGGCGGTAGCCGCACCGTGGTGGGCCTTCGACGCGGACGTGCTCGGGCACCAGGTGACGCTGTCGGCCGGTGAGCTGCGGGCGCCGCTGTGGCTGCTCGTCGGGTGGATCGTCGTGCTGGGTGCCGTGGCGCCGTTCTGGCTGTCGGTGGCCGCGCTGCCGCACCTGCCGCCCACCACCGCGGGCCTGGTGGCCACCGTCGAGCCGGTGTTCGCCTCCGTCGTCGCCTGGGTGTGGGTGGAGCAGGTGCTCACCGGCTGGCAGGTGGCCGGTGGGCTCGTCGTCCTCACCGGCATCGCGCTCGCCCAGACCGCACGGACCCCGTCCTCGCCCCTGCCGGAGACGCCGGTCCCGCTGTCGTCCTGACGGCGGCGGCTCCGGGTCGGCGCAGGCGGCCTGTGGGCACCACCACGGAGCCGCCGTGCCTCAGCGCTTCTGCCGGCGGCTGCCGCCGTGCCAGTCCTCCTCGACGTCCCCCTCGCCGGGCCGCCAGCCGAACCCGATCAGCTGCGGCCGCTCCCGGAGACTGCGCTTCAGCTCGGCGAAGCCGGGGAACGAGGCCAGCCCGATGACGTGGTCCCAGAGCTCGACGGCCTGGTCCTCGGTGGGCAGCCGGCTGATGACCGGCCCGAAGAACGCCACGCCGCCGGGCGGCCGGAACTGCAGGATCGGCGTGCCGACGTCCTTGCCGGTCAGCGCCAGTGCCTCGTCGGTCTCCGCCTGGATCTGCGCATCCCAGGAGTCGTCGTCCAGGGCGGTGGCGAGATCGGCCGGGAGCCCGGCGGCGGCCAGGACGGGCTCGGCGAACTCGCGGGTGCCGCGGCGCACCTCGTGTCCGGGGGAGACCGGTCGGTCGAAGACGTGCGTGCCGAGCGCCTCGTACAGCGGGCCGACCGCCTGCGGCCCGTGCTCGGCCCGCGTCCGGGCGGCCATCCGGAGCAGTCGGAGACCGGAGGTGTGGCCGGCCTCGTACTCGGGCGGGAAGTGGGCGTCGTAGTCGATGTGGGCGTTGAGCAGCCGCAGCGAGATGAACCGCCACTCGACCGCGTACTCCCGCTGCGCGGCCACCATGCGGACCCATCTGCTGGTCATCCAGGCGAACGGGCACACCGGGTCGAACCAGAAGCGCAGATCGGCGTCGGCCATGCCACCGACCGTAGCCAGACCCCGGGCTCGCGCCACCGGGGCCGCGCTGTCAGGCCGGGAGGACCGACTCGATCGCGGCACGCACCTCGGGGGCGTCCGGCTGCGTCTGCGGCCGGAAGCGGGCGACCACCTCGCCCTGACCGGAGAGGACGAACTTCTCGAAGTTCCACGCGACCTCGCCGGCCTTGCCCTCGACGTCGGGCACCGAGGTGAGCTGCTGGTAGATCGGGTGGGCCCCGGGCCCGTTGACCTCGACCTTCTCGGTCATGGGGAACGTGACGCCGTAGGTGGCCGAGCAGAACTCGGCGATCTCCTCGGCGGTGCCGGGCTCCTGGCCCATGAACTGGTTGCACGGCACCCCGACGACGGTGAAGCCGCGCCCGCGGTACTCCTCGTGCAGCGCCTCCAGGGCGGCGTACTGCGGAGTGAGCCCGCACCGGCTGGCCACGTTGACCACCAGCGCGGGGCCGCCGGCCGTGAGCGCGCGCAGCGTCGTCGGCTCGCCCTGGAGCGTGGTCACGGGTACGTCGAGGAGGTCGCTCATGCCCGCGCCAGCGCCGGCGGGACGCCGTTCATTCCGGCTCAGGCCAGGCCGCTGGCGTCGTCGGGGACGTCGACGGCGTACTGGCGCAAGGCCTCCAGCGGGACGATCTCGAGCGCGCGGGCGTTCGTGGCGGCGAGGACCACGCCCGACGCCGCCCCGGCCTGGTACGCCTGCAGCCACCGGGTGGCGACGACGCACCAGCGGTCGCCGGGCCGCAGCCCCGGGAAGCCGTACTCCGGCCGGGGCGTGCTGAGGTCGTTGCCCAGCTCCCGCTGGATCGCCAGGAACTCGCTGGAGACGACGGCGCACACCGTGTGGCGGCCCAGGTCGTCGGGGCCGCTGGCGCAGTGCCCGTCGCGGTAGAAGCCGGTGACCGGATCGGTGCCGCACGGCTCGAGCGGACCGCCGAGCACGTTGCGCTCCGAGGACGGATCGGGCTGCACGGCGGCTCCTCGGCGATCGTGGGCGTCGGCACGGTGACCGGCGGGGCACCAGGATGGCATCGCGCGGCCCGGCCCGCCGGTGCTGCCGGCGCCGGCGGAGGACGACTCGCCGGTCGAGCACCGGGTCGCGCCGGCCGGGGTGCGCGTCAGCTCCGGAACGGTCCGCGCAGGGCCGCCCACTGCAGCAGCAGGATCGTCTTCGCGTCGGCGATGCGGCCGTCGTCCACCATGTCGAGCGCCTCGTCGAACGGCAGCTCCAGCACCTCGATGTCCTCGCCCTCCTCCTCGAGCCCGCCGCCGGCGCCCGTCCGGTCACCCGGGCGGTAGGGCGCGGCGAAGAAGTGCAGCCGCTCGGTCACCGAGCCGGGGCTCATGAAGACGTCGAACACGTGCTGCACCTCGCCGACGGAGACCCCGAGCTCCTCCTCGGCCTCGCGGCGGACGGCGACCTCGGGCGCGTCGTCGTCCAGCAACCCGGCGGCGGCCTCGATCAGCAGCCCGTCCGGATGGCCGTTGACGTAGACGGGGAAGCGGAACTGCCGGGTGAGCAGGACGGTCCGCCGCTCGACGTCGTGGAGCAGCAGCGTCGCACCGTTGCCCCGGTCGTAGGTCTCGCGCTGCTCGGTCACCCACCGGCCGTCGCTGCGGCGCCGTTCCAGCGTCGTCCGGCGGAGCACGTGCCATCCGCTGGCCAGCAGCTCCACGTCCCGGACGACGACGTCGGGGTTGCCGGTCAGGTCCCGGCCCACCCGGTCCAGGCCGGTGCGGCCGCGGTGGTCGGGGACGTCGATGCCAGGCACGCTCACCGGCACATCATCGCCGTCGGGGCTCCTGGCCCCGGGCGGGGACGGCGTGCGGCGAACAACTCCGGCCGCGAAGGTGGGGACGAAGCGCCCCCAGCGAGGAGAAACCGACGATGACGTCCAGCCGGAACGAGACCGCGACGGAGACCTGGCAGCCCGAGCCGCCGGTGCTGCTGCCCCCGTGGCACACGCCCGAGCGGGCCGCGCTCCAGGAGCAGGCCCGCCGGTTCTCGATGGACGAGGTGCTGCCGCTCGCCAACGAACTGGACCCGCAGAAGGGCGAGATCCCGGCGTCGCTGCTCACGCGGCTGGCCGAGCTCGGCTGGTTCGGCATCACCGTGCCGGCCGAGCAGGGCGGGCTGGGGCTCGGTGTCTTCGAGTACTGCATGGTCAGCGAGGAGCTGGCCCGGGCGTGGATGTCGACCGCCAGCATCCTGGCCCGCTCGCAGGGCCTCGGGACGGCGGTCCCCGACGCCGAGCGCCGGCACGAGCTGCTGGGCCGCAGCGCCCGCGGCGAGTGGATCGGCGCCATCGCGCTGTCCGAGCCCGACGCCGGCTCCGACCTCGCGGGGGTCTCCACCCGGGCGGTCCTCGACGGCGACGAGTGGGTCGTCACCGGGCGCAAGCGCTGGTGCGGCAACGCCAAGGCCGCCGACTTCATCCAGGTGCTGGTGCGCGAGCGCGACCCCGAGGAGGGCGAGTCGCGGTCGGCCGGCCTGCTGAACCTGCTGCTGGAGAAGGAGCGCGGCGAGTTCCCCGACGGGCTGTCCGGCCACCCGATCGACAAGATCGGCTACCACGGCTTCCTCACCTGGGACCTCACCTTCGACGGCGTCCGCATCCCGAAGGCGGACGTCATCGACGAGGCGCGGGCGGCTCGCGAGGACAGCCACGAGGAGGGGGAGGCCGCCGAGCAGGCCGGCTTCGCCGAGGCGCAGAAGTTCCTCAACACCGCGCGGGTGCACACCGCCGCCCGGGCCGTGGGTCTCGCCCGCGCCGCCCTGGAGGACTGCATCGTGTACCTGCAGGAGCGCGAGCAGTTCGGCCACCCGATCGGCGACTTCCAGGCGCTGCGGTTCGCCGTCGCGGAGATGGCCGCGCAGATCGAGCAGTCGCGGGCGTTCTACCGCCAGGTCGCCCACCTCCTCGACCTCGGGCTGCCGGTGCACAAGGAGGCGTCGATGGTGAAGCTCGAGGCCACCGAGATGTCGGTGCGGGTGACCAACCAGGCCATGCAGCTGCACGGCGGCAACGGCTACACCACCGAGCGGCAGGTGGAGCGGCACTGGCGCGACGCCCGGCTGACCACGATCTTCGAGGGCACCAGCGAGATCCAGAAGCGGATCATCAGCGACCGCCTGCTGCCCCGCTCGCCGCTCAGCTAGCGGCGACCGCTCGGGACTGTGCGCTGGTCGTGGCGTCGGCGGGCACGTCACCACGACCAGCGCACAGCAGCCCGGGCGTGGACGCGAGGACGTCGGCCGGCGTCACTCCAGCGCGACGGGCATCAGCATGCTGACGTCGCCCGCGCGGTCGGGGCTGCGCAGGACCAGCGGGGCGACCGGTCCGTCCAGGTCGAGGAGCAGCTGCCCGGCGCCCGCGGCGTCGAGCGCCTCCAGCAGGAACTCCCGGTTCACCCCCACCTCGACGCCACCCAGCGTGAGCACGGTCGCCGTCTCCATGACGCGGTCCGGCCCGCGCGGGACCGTGCGGGTGGGGGCGGCGGCCAGCTCGGCGCGGAACCGGGCCACGTCGAGCTCCACCCGGGCGGCGCCGGGGTCGCGCAGGATGCGCCGGTAGTCCGGGAAGTCGGCGTCCACGCGCCGGCCGTGCCGTTCGCGGCCGTCGGCCTCGATCGACACCTCGCGGCCGTCGACCCGCACCGTCGCGGCGCCGGACGCCGGCATCGCGAGCAGCTCGTCGACCAGCGACACCGGCAGGATCGCGCTGACCGGAGCGCCGGTGACCTCGGCGGCCAGTGCCCGGACGGCCAGGCGGTACCGGTCGCTGGCCACGATGCGGACGCCGTCGTCGGCCACGTCGAGGAGCACGCCGGTGAGCATGGGGAGTTCCGGATCGGTGCCGACGGCGAAGCGCACGGCGCGCAGCGCGCCGAGCAGGGCGTCGGTGGACGTGCTGATGCTGGTCATCGAGATCTCCGGGACGAGGAGGGAACGGGCCGCGGAGAGCTCACGACGGGCATCGGCCAGACCGTCCTCCAGGCGCGTGAGGTGCGCCTGCAGCACCGCGTCGACGACGTCGTGGTCGTCCCGGTGCTCGATCACCCGGCTGATCTGGGCGAGCGGCATGCCCACCCGCCGGAGCCGGGCCACGAGCCGGGCGACGACGACCTGCTCGTCGCTGTACCAGCGGTAGTTGCTCCACGGGTCCACGTGGGCGGGCACGAGCACGCCGGCGCCGTCGTAGAACCGCAGGGCGCTCACCGTCAGGCCCGACTCCCGGGCCAGCTGGCCGATCCCCCGCATGTGTCCCTCCACGCCACCACCGTCCGGCCTCGACCGGGTCGAGGGTCAAGGGTCGGCCACCCGGGCGCACCACGGTGAGCGGCGGCGTGGTCCGGTGCATGGCATTCCCCGGGGTCGTGCCGCCATGGTCGGGGAGTGGCCGGCCGGTGTCGACGGGCCGGCTCACGACAGGCGCAGCACCCGGGCCTCCCAGGGGCGGAGCTCGGCGGGGTCGTCGTCGGGCAGGTTGCCCAGCACGAGCTCGGCCGCCGGTGCCTCCGGCAGCAGCTCGGCCAGCCGGTACGTCGTCCGGGACAGGTTGCAGACGACGAGCAGCGTGACGCCGTCCAGCGAGCGGGTGAACGCGTACACGTCGTCGGAGTCGGGCAGCAGCATGGTGAAGTCGCCGAGCGCCACCACGTCGTCGGTGTGCCGCAGCGCGATCAGCCGCCGGTAGTGGGCCAGCACCGAGG
The DNA here is from genome assembly GCA_035629195.1 of Blastococcus sp. Taxonomy (GTDB): domain Bacteria; phylum Actinomycetota; class Actinomycetes; order Mycobacteriales; family Geodermatophilaceae; genus Blastococcus. The sequence continues at coordinate 11,297 of DASPIH010000219.1, forward strand.
TGTCGTCGTTCCGCTGGGCCGCCACGTTCCACTCGGCGGTGTCCGGGTTCGCCGCGATCCACGGCGTCCCGGTGGTGAATCCGGCGTGCGGAGAGGCGTCCCACTGCACCGGTGTCCGGGCGTTGTCCCGGCCCATGTACTGCAGCGCCGCCAGCACGCGCGCCGGGTCCTCACCCGCCGACACGGCCTGGACGTGGTGGTTGAGCGACTCGACGTCGCGGAACTCCTCCAGCGAGACGAACGGGTAGTTGGCCATCCCGATCTCCTCGCCCTGGTAGACGTACGGCGTCCCCCGGTGCAGGTGCAGCAGCGTGGCCAGGCAGGTGGCCGAGTCGCGCCGGAACCGCGGGGAGTCGTCGCCGAAGCGGGACACCGCTCGAGGCTGGTCGTGGTTGTTCCAGTAGAGGGAGTTCCAGCCGACGTCGGCCAGGCCCGTCTGCCACCGGCCGAACGAGGCCTTGAGGTCGCGCATCCGCAGCGGCCGCAGGTCCCACTTGGACGTGCCGTGGTCCAGGGCGACGTGCTCGAACTGGAAGACCATGTCCACCTCGGCCCGGGCCGGGTCGGTGAACAGGCGGGCCTGCTCCACGGTGACGCCGGGCATCTCGCCGACGGTGAGGAACGTTCCGTCCCGTCCGGCGAACACCTCGCGGTGCATCTCGGCCAGGAACTCGTGGATCCGCGGCCCGCACAGGTAGGACGCCGAGCCGTCGCCCAGCGCCGAGCCGGGTAGCGGCGGCCCGTCGTGCAGGGTTCCGTCCGGTGCCCCGTCCCTGCCGCGGAGGTCCTTGCTGATCATGTTGATGACGTCCATGCGGAACCCGTCGACCCCGCGGTCGAGCCACCAGCGCATCATCTCGTGCACCGCGGCCCGCACCTCCGGGTTCTCCCAGTTGAGATCGGGCTGGCGGCGGTCGAACAGGTGCAGGTAGTACTCGCCGCTGGCCTCGTCGAGCTCCCACACCGGACCGGAGAAGAAGGACTGCCAGTTCGTCGGCTCCGCGCCCGGCGCACCCGCCGCCATGCCGGGCCGCGGCGGCCGCCACCAGTACCAGTCGCGCTTGGCCGAGGACCTGCTCGCCCTGCTCTCCTCGAACCACGGGTGCGCGTCGCTGGTGTGGTTCACCACCAGGTCCATCAGCAGCTTCATCCCGCGGGCGTGCAGCGCCGCGATCAGCTCGTCGAGCTGCGCCAGCGAGCCGAAGAGCGGATCGATGTCCTGGTAGTCGCTGATGTCGTAGCCGTTGTCGGCCTGCGGCGAGGGGTAGACCGGCGAGAGCCACAGGACGTCGACGCCGAGGTCGGCCAGGTGGTCCAGGTGCAGCAGCACACCCCCGAGGTCGCCGATGCCGTCGCCGTCGGAGTCCATGAACGAGCGCGGGTAGACCTGGTAGACCACCGCGCGGGTCCACCAGGCGGCCTGCCCGCCCGCCCCCCGGTCGGCGCCCATCAGCCGGAGAAGGTGTGGTGGACGGCCTCGACGTTGTTGCCGTCCGGATCGCGGAAGAAGACCGCGTAGTAGCCCGGGTGGTACTCCGGCCACAGCCGCGGCGCGTGCAGGATCTCCGCGCCGGAGTCCTCCGCCGCGGCGGACACCGCGTCCACGGCCTCGCGCGACGGGGCCGAGACCGCCAGGTGCACCGGCCGGTGCCCGGAGTCGACCGCGGCTCCGAGCCACAGCCGCGGAAAGCTGTCGGGGCCGCAGAGGCCGACGACCACGCCGCCCGGGCTCTCGTACCGCATGAGCTCGCGGACGCCGCACGAGGCGAAGACCCGCGTGTAGAAGTCCGCCGCGGCACCGGCGTCCGCGCACTGCAGTGACAGGTGATCGAGCATGCCCGGACGCTAGCGGCGGGGAGGACCCCCCGGCACCCCGCACGGCACCGCCGACGCGACCCCGCCGCCCGCCGCTGCTTGGATGGGGACGACGGCGCCGGGACCGCCCCGGCGCGGGAGGGAGAACCGTGGCCGAGCTGACCCGACCGGAGGTCGAGCCGCCCACCGGGCCGGCCCCCGCCGACCTGGTGATCGAGGACCTCGTCGTCGGCGAGGGCCAGGAGGCCAAGGCCGGCGACCTCGTGAGCGCCCACTACGTGGGGGTGACCCACGACGGCGGCGAGCAGTTCGACGCCTCCTGGGACCGCGGCGACCCCCTGGAGTTCCGGCTCGGTGTCGGCATGGTCATCCAGGGCTGGGACGAGGGCATCGCCGGCATGCGCGTCGGCGGACGGCGGCGGCTGACCATCCCCGCGCACAAGGCCTACGGCGACCGCGGCGCGGGCGGGGTCATCAAGCCCGGCGCCACGCTCGTCTTCGTCGTCGACCTGGTGGGCACCCGCTAGCGGAGTCGCTCGGGAGCGGGAACCGCTCCCGAGCGACTCCGGTCCTCATGCGTTGACGCCGTGCTCGGTGCCCTCGAGCTGCTTGAGGAACTCGTGGCAGCGCTTGGCCCGCTGGGAGTCCTGCTCCATGACCTCGCGGAAGAAGCTCGCCACGTCGTCCAGGCCGGCGTTCTCGGCGTCCCGGACGTACTGGCCGTAGTCGTGCCCGGCCTTGAGCGAGTGGTACTGCACGGAGATCAGGTCGTACGTGACATCGGCGAAACCGGTTTCACCGGTGGCCATCGTCGCCTCCTCGTCGGTGCTGGTCGGGTGGGACCGCGAGCGGATGCCCCCGAGGAGGGAACCGGAAACGGACGGAT
>DASPIH010000220.1:0-7590 GCA_035629195.1 Blastococcus sp.
CGACGGGAATGGGATGCTGGGTCAGGACCGTGGCGACGAGCGTGGCGGTCCGCCCCCGGCCGACCGGCTCGGGAGGCAACGTCTCCTGGGGCGCGCCCCGGTAGCAGGCGGGGCGGTCACCGGGAGGCAGACGTGGCGGTAGCACCGGGCGTGATCTCGCCTCCGCCCGCCCCTGCCGGCACCGGAACGAGGCGCCGGGCCGACCTCGCCGCCACGTTGCCGTGGCGCACTCTCGTCGCCGTCCTCGGCGGGCTGGCCATGATGTCCGCCTTTCCGGGTGCCGGCGTGCTCCCCCTGGCCGTCCTGGGCCCCACGGCGCTGGTCCTTGCCGTCTCCGGCCGAGGCGTTCGCTCCGGTCTGTGGCTCGGCCTGGTCATGGGCGTCGCCTTCTTCACCCCCCTTCTCTCCTGGACCGGCGTCTACGTGGGGGCCGTCCCCTGGCTGGCCCTCGCCGTGGTGCAGTCGCTGTACCTCGCGCTGCTGGGCGGAGCGACGGCCGTCGTGATGCGCCTGCCCTGGTGGCCCGTCTGGACGGCCGCGCTGTGGGTGGCCCAGGAGGCGCTGCGCGGTCGCGCACCCTTCGGCGGCTTCCCCTGGGGACGGCTCGGCCTCAGCCAGACCGACGGCCCGCTGCTGTCCCTGGCCGCCTATGGCGGGGTGCCGCTCGTCAGCTTCGCCGTCGCCCTGGTCGGCACGTTGCTCGCGGCGACCGTGCTGGCGCTGCGGCGCGCCGGGAGGGTAGGCGGGCTCCGCAACGCCTCCCGAACGGCCGCGCCATACCTGGGGGCGCTCATGACGGTGCCGCTCCTCGGCTCCGTGGCCTGGCTCCCGCTGGCCGGCCCGTCGCTGACCGAGGGCGGGCCGACGTCGACCGTGGCAGTCATCCAGGGCGACGTCCCCCGGGCGGGGCTGGACTTCAACGCCCAGCGCCGTGCCGTCCTGGACAACCACGTGCAGCGCACCCTGGAGCTGGCCGACGCCGTCGCAGCGGGGGAGCAGCTCCAGCCGGACGTCGTCCTCTGGCCGGAGAACAGCTCCGACATCGATCCCTACACCAACAGGGACGCCGCAGCGCAGATCGACCGCGCCGCCCGGGCCGTGGGTGCGCCCGTGCTCGTCGGGGCCGTGGTCGAGGGGCCGGGCCGGTTCATCAGCAACACGGCGATCGTCTGGGACCCCGCTGACGGGCCGGGGGAGACATACGTCAAACGCCACCCCGTGCCCTTCGCCGAGTACGTCCCTCACCGCGACTTCTTCCGGCTCTTCAGCGACAAGGTCGACCTCGTCCGCCGTGACTTCGCCGCCGGTGACGAGGTCGGGTTGCTGGACATCGGCGGTGTCCGGATCGGCGACGTGATCTGCTTCGAGATCGTCTACGACGGCCTCGTCTCCGACGTCGCCGGCGCCGGCATGCTCGTCGTCCAGACCAACAACGCCACGTTCGGCTACACCGACGAGAGCGAGCAGCAGCTGGCCATCAGCCGCCTGCGCGCGGTGGAGTACGGCCGTACGGTCGCCATCGCGGCGACCAGCGGCATCTCGGCCGTCATCGCGCCCGACGGCTCGGTGGCGCGGTCGTCGGAGCTGTTCACCCCGGACGTCTTCGTCGAGGAGATCGCGCAGCGGGACAGCCGCACCGTGGCGTCGCGGCTGGGTTCGGCGCCGGAGTGGGTGCTGGTGGTTCTGGGCCTCGGGGCGCTGGCCGCGGCCGTCCGCCGGTCGAGGACGGCGCGGTGAGCGAGCGCGTCCTGGTGATCATCCCGACCTACGACGAGGCCGAGAACATCGAGTCGGTCCTCCGGCGTCTGCACGCCAGCGTGCCCGAGGCGCATGCGCTGGTGGTCGACGACGGGTCGCCGGACGGTACCGGGAGCATCGCCGACCGCCTGGCCGCGGACGACCCCCGGGTGCACGTGCTGCACCGGGCGGCCAAGGCCGGTCTCGGGCAGGCCTACGTGGCCGGGTTCCGCTGGGCCCGGGAGCGCGGCTACGACGTGCTGGTGGAGATGGACGCCGATGGATCGCACCCTCCCGAGCAGCTTCCCCGCCTGCTGGCCGCCCTCGCCGACGCCGACCTGGTCCTGGGTTCCCGGTACGTCGAGGGCGGGCGGGTGGAGGACTGGCCGGCGCACCGCCTGCTGCTCTCCCGCTTGGGCAACCGCTACACCCGCTGGGCGTTGCGCCTCCCGCTGCAGGACGCCACCGGCGGTTTCCGCGCCGCGCGCGCCGAGCTGATCGACCGGCTGCCGTTCGACCAGGTGTCCAGCGAGGGCTACTGCTTCCAGGTGGACTGGGCCTGGCGGGCCGTGCGCGCGGGGGCCCGGGTGATCGAGGTGCCCATCACGTTCACCGAACGGCAGCACGGCCGGAGCAAGATGACCTCCTCGATCGTTGGAGAGGCGTGGGCCCGGGTGAGCTTGTGGGGCGTGCAGGACCGGCTGGCCGGCCGGCTGCGCGGCTCGAACCCGCCGGGGTCCGGTCCGGACGGCGAACCCGCTCGCTGACCGGGGTCCTCCAGCACCCGGCCGTTCGAGGAGAGGCACGACAGACGTGAGAAGGAACCGACGTGGCTGACCTGGTACGCCGCCGCCTCCGGCTGGGAATCGGACTGGCCGCCCTCGCCGAGCTGGTGGTCTTCGCGCTCGTGGCCGGCTGGATCGGTGTCGGGGCGACGGTGCTCGCCACGCTGGCCACCAGCGCCCTGGGGCTCCTGCTGCTGAGCCGGCAGGGCACGCGGGCACTGGCGGGCCTGCGCGACCAGGCTCGCAGCCGCCGGCCGGCCGGCGCCGAGCTGGGAAACGCGGGCCTGGTCGCCGTCGGCGGGCTGCTCATGGTCCTGCCGGGCTTCATCGGTGACCTCGTCGGCCTGCTGTGCCTGCTGCCCGGTACCCGGACGCTGGTCCGCCGAGCACTGGCCGGCGTCGTCCTGTCCCGGCTGCCCGACCGCATGCGCGGGCCGGTGCACGTGCGCAGCACCCGGACGCCGGGGGTGGGGGAGCGGCCGGCTCCGCACGGCGCCCCGCTGGTCATCGAGGGAGAGGTCCTGCGCGGCCCCGACGGTCGTCCCTGAGCCCGGTCCGCAGAGCCCGCGGCCGGCCGTGGACGCAGAAGTGCCCCGGTGGATCGCTCCACCGGGGCACTCAGGAGTTGCTGGAACGGCCCGCCTCTGGCCCGCCGCCCGTTCGCGAGCGGGGAGGCGGCCGTTCCTCAGCTGGCGCGGGTGCGACGACCGCGGAGCACCTCGAGGCGCTCGGCCAGGACCTCTTCCAGATCCTCGACGCTGCGACGCTCGAGCAGCATGTCCCAGTGGGTCCGCGGGGGCTTGATCTTCTTGGGGGTCGGCTCGGTCCCGCCGACGAGCTTGGCCGCGGAGCCGTCGAACTTGCACTCCCAGGTGTCGGGGAGCTCGGCGTCGTCCGCGAACGGCACCGTGAACAGGTGGCCGGACGCGCACCGGTACTCGGCGTACTGCCGCTCGATCGGAGCGGTGTTCCGCTCGGTCTCGTAGCTGACGCTGCCCAGTCGGCTTCCGCGCAGGGAACGCTCACCCATGGCACACCGTCCTCTCGTCTTGTTTCGGTCGGGACTCGACGTCCGATCCGCGCGGGGCATACCCACGGAACCGGGGAGTCAGAGAGATGAACGACGAAAAAGGCGGAGAGATTCCGCCGAATCGGCTGCTCATCATCGCATGGGGTCAGACCTGAGCCGACATCAGCCCCCTCGTACGGGGCAGTCGGAGCTCAGGGGAGGGCGAGCTGACCCGGCCCGGCGGCCGTCGGACCCAGCTCGCCTCGCACGTGGTGGCGCCGGCAGAGCACCTGGTACCGGACGGCGGGGGAGCCGCCGCCGCTCGCGCCGGGGAGCTGCGGAGGAGCGGTGTCGGCCACGACGACCGTCTCCCCGGAACGCACCATCAGCCCGTCCACCACCCGGGCGTTGAGCAGGCCGGGCAGGCCGCACCAGCACAGCACCTCGACCTGGATCCGCTGGACGTCGTCGGCCACCTCGAGCAGCCGCTGGGTGCCGGGGAACAGCCGGGCACGGAAGTCGGTGGTCAATCCGAAGGCGTAGACGTCGACGTGCGACTCGTCGACGAGCTCGGCGGCCTGGTCGACCTGGCCGGGGGAGAGGAACTGTGCCTCGTCGATGATCAGGTAGTCCACCCGGTGCCCGTCGGCCCAGCGGTCGCGCACCAGCAGCCGCAGGTCCGTGCCGCCGTCGATCTCGATGGCCGCCCGGCGCAGCCCCACGCGCGAGCTGATCTGCGGAGCGGCCGAACGATCCCCCTGGGTGACCAGCAGCCCGTGCCGGCCCTGCCGGCTCTGGTTGTGGTCGACCTGCAGGGCCAGCGTGGACTTCCCGCAGTCCATGGGGCCGTGGAAGAAGCGGAGGTTGGCCGGCGCCGGGTGCCGCCGGCGGTCCCCGGACGCGGGCACCGCGACCGGGGTGGGAGGCGTGGGGGAGCCGCTGCCGGCCGTGGTCACAGACGCTCCGGTGGGGTGTTGCCGGCCTGGACGATCGCCTGGCGCAGATCGAGCCGCGCCAGGAGCAAGCCACCGGCTGCGAAGAAGAAGATCAGGCTGAATATGGCGTACCGGTAGGAGTCGGTGAGCTGGAAGGTCAGCGCGAAGATGAACGGGCCGAGCCAGCTGGTTCCGCGGTCGCTGATCTCGTAGAAGCCGAAGTACTCCGCCTCCTTGCCCGGGGGGATGAGCTGGCTGAACATCGACCGGGACAGCGCCTGCGTGCCGCCCTGGACGAAGCCGATGACCGAAGCGAGCAGGTAGAACTGGACGACGGCGCCGGCCTGCAGGAAGAACGCGGCCACCAGGACTCCGGTCCACACGACGAGGGCGGCGAGCACCGTCCGCTTGGCGCCGATGGCCGCGGCCGTCCGCCCGAGGGCCAGAGCGCCGAAGAACGCCACGACCTGCACCAGGAGGATCGCCGAGACCAGGGTGGTCTGCTCGAGCTCCAGCTCCTCGGCGCCGTACTGCGCGGACACCCCGATGATGGTCTGGACGCCGTCGTTGTAGAGCAGGTAGGCCGCCAGGAACCACAGCGTCAGCCGGTAGCGGCGCATGTCGCGGAGGGTGGCGGCCAGCTGGCGGAACCCGCCGGAGAACGTGCCCGAGCGCGGCCCGGCGGGCTCGACGTGCCGCGGCGTGCGGTTGCGCAGGAGGGTGACGCTGACGACGGTGAAGCCCGCCCACCACACGCCGGCCGAGGCCAGGCAGATCCGCACGGCTTCGCCCTCGGTGAGCCCGAGGCTCTCGTAGGACGTGAACAGAGCCAGGCTCGCCGCCAGCAGCAGCGCGCCCCCGAGGTAGCCGAACGCCCAGCCTCGGCTGGAGACCTTGTCGCGCTCGTCCGGGGAGGCGAGATCCGGCAGCCATGAGTAGTAGACGACGGTCGCCGCGCCGAAGCAGAGGTTGGCCACGATGAACAACGCCGCGCCGAGCATGTAGCGCTGGTCGGCGACGAAGAACATCGCCATGGTGCACAGGGAGCCCATCGTCGCGAAGCCGGCGAGCAGTTGGCGCTTGGAGCCGCTGCGGTCGGCGATGGCGCCGGTGAGCGGCAGGACGAGCACCTGGAGCAGCACCGACAGCGACAGGACGTAGCCGAAGAAGCTCCCCGACGGCACGCTGATGCCCAGCGGGTGGACCCGGTCCTCGGCGTCGGCCGCCGCCTCGGCGATCGAGGTCAGGTACGGAGCGAGGAAGACGGTCGTCACCGAGGTGTTGAAGACCGACATCGCCCAGTCGTAGGAGTACCAGCCGAAGCGCTCGCGCCGGAGAGCGCGGTCGACCGGAGGCGTCGGATCGGCCGCGGGCAGGGCAGTGGTCACCGCGGCAGGGTTCCAGCCCGGCCACGGCCGGTCCAGCACCGGACCGATGCCGTCACGGGATGTCGCTCCTCGTTCCGCCGGTCGCGCAGCCGCCTCACCGCGGCATCCACTGGCCGCGCTTCTCGAGCACCTCCCGCAGCATGGCGGGGCGGTCGGTCATGATCCCGTCGACGCCGAGGTCGAGCATGGCCGCCGCCTCGGCCGGATCGTCCACGGTCCACACGTGCACCTGCAGCCCCCGTGCGTGTGCCGCAGCCAGGAACCGCTCGTCCACGACGGCCCGCCCACCCAGCTGCAGCGGCACCTGCGCACACCCCGCCTGGATGCGGACCAGCCCCGCGGCGCGCGGCGAGTAGGACGACAGCCGCAGCGCCGCGACTCCCCGCGGGCCCAGCGAAGTGCACACCGAGGAGCCGAACAGCCGCCGCGCCGCGGCGAGCCGCGCGTCGGAGAAGGAGCCCAGGCAGATGCGGTCCCCGACCGCGAGCCGCCCGACGAGCCGGACCAGGGGGGCGAGGACACCCGCAGCCTTGATGTCGAGGTTGAACCGGACGTCCGGCCAGGCCGTCAGCAGATCGTCCAGCCGCACGATCGGCTCGCGTCCACCGATGCGTGCCTCGCTCACCTGCGCCCAGGTCAGCGTCTCGACCCGCCCGGGCTGGTCGGTGACCCGCTCCAGCGTGGGGTCGTGGAACGCCACGAGCACACCGTCCGCGGTCACCTGGACGTCGGTCTCGAGGTAGCGGTATCCCATGTCCACGCACGCCTCGAAAGCAGGCATGGTGTTCTCCAGGTGCTCGATCGCCCCGCCCCGGTGCGCCATGGCCAGCGGCGTCGGTGCGTCGAGGTAGGCGAACCGCGCGGGGAGCACACGCTCACGCTAGTAGCCGTGCCTGACGTCTTCGAGACGACCCGGACCCGGCGGTGGGACCGGGCTGGCGGGAGGAATTCCTGGCGTGTCACCCGCGACTGTCACTGGTGGCGTCTACCGTGCCGAGGCGTGACACAGCAGCACTCGGCCGGCAGCACCACCTCCACCTCCCTCGCGCCACGTCCCAGCCGGGGGAGCGGTGAGCAGCGGCGCTGTGGGTGGTGCCGGCGCGTGCTGCCCGAGCAGGGTTCGGTCGGCCGGCCGCGCCAGTACTGCGGGCAGGCCTGTCGCCAGCGGGCCTACGAGCAGCGCTCGGCCATCCAGAAGGCCGGCCTGCCGGGTGACGTCGTGCTGGTGTCCCGGGCGGAGCTCGACGGCCTGCAGGACCGGTTGTTCCAGCTGCGGTGCGCATTGGAGGACGTGCAGACGATGCTCGCCGAGCGCCCGACGAAGGCCGAGCTCGAGCGCTCGCTCACCGATCTGGTGCGGTCCACCGGTCGGCTGGACCGCCTCTGGGTCAGCGAGCGCTCGGGCTGACGGCGTCGCGGATCAGTCCGGGTCCACCGAGTCGTCGTTCTGGTCCTCGGTGCCGGGCTCCGGATTGCTGTTGTCCGGCAGTTCGCCCTGCTCCTCGTCGCTCGGGTCGTTGCCGCTGGTGTTCTCGCTGTCGTCGGTCGATCCGTCGTTCCGGTCGAGCCCCGACGGGTCGCCACACGCAGTCAGGGTGGCACCGCCACCGAACAGTGCCAGGGCGGTCAGGAGCGCGGCGAGCGGTCGTCGGATCTGCATGGTCCGACCCTACGAAGACCTGGGCCGTGGCGCCCGTCGAACCCGCCGACATCCGCGTACTTACGTCACTGTTACG
>DASPIH010000221.1:0-8485 GCA_035629195.1 Blastococcus sp.
GGAGGAAGTCGAGCACCTCAGCGACACTGACCGGCCCGTCGACGGCGTGGAGACCGGTGCGGCCCAGGTCGGCGGCGCGCACGCCGGCCACGGTTTGCAGCAACTCCGCCTGCGCCATGCGTAGCTGCTCGAGCCGCTACGTCGGCGGCCGGGACCGGTAGTCGGCCAGCCGCTCGGGGGCGTCGGTGACGAAGTCGGCCGGCTGCGGCTGGCGCTCTTCGCACATGCGCCGCAGCCGATCGGTGAAGATCCGGGCGCTGTCGCGGAGGTGCCCAGCAACGTCACCCACGGTCCAGTCCAGTTCGTTGGCGTACTCGGAGAAGTGGCCGTGGTGGACCAGTCGCTGCCGGTCCTCGGGATGCGCGGCTGCGTGCCAGCGGTCGTCGGAGGCCGCGGCAGCGACGAGGAGGGCGACCCTCGACTGCTGGGCTTCCAGTGCGCCCGTGGACCTTGCGACTGAGCCCGGCGGGAAGCTGACCAACGCCATGCCGGCAAGGACCTCCGGCCGGCCGCTCCAGCACGAGGGGGCTGGCCGCCGGAGCGTCGCAAACCTGCCAGCACGAAGCTGCCGGCGTGACAGCTGGTGTCACAGGCGCCGCGGCAGTGACAGTGCCGGCCGCCGACAGCGGCGGTCACGAGGCGGCGGCTGGCTCTGGCGCGGACAGCGGAGCTCACCGTGGTGATGCCGGGCTCGACTCCGTGGACGGGGCGGTGACGTCCTCGCCCTCGACGACCTCTACGTCAGGTCACCGAGACGTAGGGCGGGGTCTGCTGTGACATCGCCCCCTGACGTCTCCCGAGCAGTCGCCGACCGCTTCGGCTGAGGCCCGCGGTCCTCGTCACCTGGTAGCCCGCCGGGTACGCCGCTGTCACGAGGCCAGCTGCGCGACGGGGGCGACGCAGGCGCGTTCCGCTGTACAGGGAGGTCCGGGCTTCGGGCGTGCCGCAGTACGTCGAGTTCCATGAGGTCGACCGAGCAGGTCTCCGGCCCGCGCGTCGCACCGGCCGCCAGCAGTGCAGCTCCCACGGCGAGGAGCACGAGCTGGGTGTACTCGAATGGCATCACCTGGCCGAGGCCGGCGAGGTAGAACGCCGACAGACTCGGCAGCACCAGGGACAGGCTGTAGCCGATGCCGAACCCCGACGATCGGACAGCGGTCGGGAACCGCTCGTTGCAGTAGCTCGACGCGGCGCCCCACGCGCCGACCACCAGTACGTGCACCAGCGCGACCAGGGCGAATACCGAGGCGATGCCGATCCGCGCGTGCGCCACGACGGCGTAGGCCGGGAGTCCGAGAACGACCGCGACGACCGCACCGCCGAGCAGCACCCGCCGGCGTCCGATGACCTGGCTGACCATTCCCACGCCGACGAAGGTCAGGAACAGGACGATGTTCGCCGCCAGCAATGCCCACGTCACCGCGGCCGGCGAGGTGTCGTACTCCGTCAGCAGCAGGCGCGGCATGACGGACACGACGCTGCCGCTCATCAGCCACAAGCCGGTCATGAGCAAGAGCACCTGGGTCAGGTCGCGGCGCAGCGTTCCGTGGGCCAGTGCGCGCAGCGGGCGGTCGACCTTCGGGGTGTGCTGCCAGACGTCTGACTCCGGGACCCGAGCACGCAACAACAGGAGCGCGAACCCCAGGCCGGCGCCGAGCAGGAAGGGGACGCGCCAGCCCCACTGGACGTACGGCGACGTCGCCCCTCCGGCAGGCGCGAGGGCGAGCACCGCCAGGACGACGAGGCTGATGAACACGTAGGCGAGCGTGTAGGCGCCCAGCAGAAGCCCGCCCAGCAGGCCGCGGGCACGCGGTGGACAGTGCTCGAACGCCAACGGCGTACCGGCGCTGTACTCCCCGCCGAGGAAGACCCCGTTGACGAAGCGCAGCCCGACCAGCAGTGCCGGTGCCAGAGCTCCCCACGCCGCGTACCCGGGCAGCAGCCCGATCGCCGCGGTGCAGGTGGAGAACCCTGCGACCGATACCAGGGTCAGCCGCCGACGGCCCAGACGATCGGCCAGCTGACCGAAGAGCAGCGCTCCGATCGGACGGCCCAGCATCGTGGCCGCGAACGTGCCGATGAACAGCACGGTGGCCAGGTCGCCCGACACGCTGGCCGGCTGGAAGTACGCGATGGCCGGCGCGAGGGCCACGACGGGCAGGTACACGTCCACCATGTCGATCCAGTAGCCGGCCCACCCACTGGCCATCGCCCGCCGCTGTCGTCCGTCGGCCCGGCGCAGCGCGACGATCTGCTCTCGCGGGCTCGCCCGGAAGGACAAGGGCTCGTCCACGACAGTCATCGGAGTGACCCCCAGCGGCGGCGTCGCGGCCGGCATCTGCGGCCATGAGGACACCGCTGCGGCCGACCGTCGTCAAGACGTTCCGGCGCCGACGTCTGTCTCGGTCCTCGTCGGTGCCAGCCACCCCGCCAGGCCGGGCGGAGTCCGCTGCGGCGCGGTCAAGCCGTACGGGCCGGGCGCACGCCCACGCGGGTGCACGCTGAGCTGTTCACGTACCCGGCGGGGAGCCGGCGGTTGGTGCATGTGTTCGGCACAGGGACGGCGAACGGGTCAGTTCTCCGGTTCATGTGCCGGTAGACGATGCTGTCCGCAGGGTCGTAGGTGTTCACGGTCTCGACTCCTCTGCGCCGTGACGTGCTCGGAAGCTGACACGACCACGCTCGTGGGTCGAGCGGCCCTCGCACCGGTGCAAGCACCTGGATGTCCGGCGGCGCGCCGGTCGATGAATCGGCCCCAGGCCGCGATGAGCGACGGGAAAACCGATCAGCGGACGCGCTCCTGCCAGATGTCCTCCGGGCCGGCTCCGGTCGCCGCCCGTTCGGTGCCGGTCCTTGCTGGTTCACGGAGCATCAACCAGGTGCGCGGGCCGTCACCGGGCAGGTCGACGACGTCGACCACCGCGAAGCCGAGACGACGGTACAACCGCACGTTGGGCTCGGCGCTCGTCTCCAGCCACACCGGCAGCCCGCTCTCGTCGACGCGGCTGAGCCCGGCGGCCAGCAGCGCGGCACCAAGACCCTGCCCGCGCCTGTGCCGCGCGACGCCCAGGCTGGCCAGGGTCAGGTGCGGCTCACCGGGTCGGCGCTCGGCCAGCCTCACCTCGGCCTCGGCGGCGGCTGTCGCCCGGTGCCCCGCGAGCTCGGCGGCAGCCGGGCCGACGTGCGTCCACACCTCGTCGGGAATCCCGGTGCTGGGCACCCACACCGCGACGCCCACGAGTTGGTGCCCGATTTCTGCGACGTCGACGTGCCCGAAAGGAATCCCGACGGCGGTCAGGTAGAGGCGGTGCAGTGCCCGCAGCCGCTCGCCATGGCCATCGGCGTCGACGGTCCATCGGGTCCACGGGTAGTCCGCGAAGGCGTCGGCGAGCACCTCGGCGGCGGCCGGGACGTCGTCGAGCGCCGCCACGCGCACATGCGGTGCCATGTCTTCTCCTCGGTCAGTTGTCGGGGCCGTCGTCGGTCGGCCGGGCCGGTGGTCGAGCAGCCGCCCCCGCACGCGGATCGCAGCGTGCGGGGGCGCCGGCCTGCGCTCAGGTTGCCTCGACGGTGAACGGCGCCGTGATCACGTCGCCGTCCGCGAGCCGGAACTGGGCCCACAGCTGGTACGTGCCGGCGGTCGGGAACTCGGCGTGCACATCGAGTTCGGGGCCGAATGTCCGGCCCGGCAGGGCGAACACCGGACGGCCGGACTCGTCGGTGACCTCGGCGTGCTCGTGGGCGAAGGTCTGCCCGTCGGCCCGCATCACCACGACGTGGCCGGCGGCAGCGAGGTAGGGCTGCAGGTCGTCGACCGGCCGTCCCGTCGCCTCGTCCGTGAACGAGAAGTCGAGATCGCTGACGCCGCCTGCCGCCGCCTCGCCCTCCAGCTCGACGCGGATGCCGTCGACCACCACGCTCCGCGGACCCGCCTCGAGGACCACCGGCTGCGGCGCGGTGCCGGCCACGGTGATCACCTGCCGCTGGTGGACGTCGCCCATCTCGCCCTGCCGCCGGAACTCGGTGTTGACGATGTAGCGGCCGGGCGTGGGGAAGGTGAGGTCCACGGCCAGCTGCCCGGGCTTCCCGGTCGGCTGCGGGTGGACGTGGGCGAACGTGCCGAGGTCCTCCCGCGTGGCGATCAGGTGCATCCACGCCTCGTGGCTGCGGGTGAGGTCCTCGATCGGCTTCCCGGTCCCGCTGTCGACGACGGTGGCGATCAGCCGGGTCGGCTGACCGGGGCGCGCGTCGGCGGGCAGGTCGAGGTGGACCTCGAGCCCGGCCTCGGTTGCGTCGGTGGGCGGCACTTCGGCGGTCATCATCTCGCTCATCGCCGGCCGCATCGGCATGCCGGTGCCCTGCATCCACGCAAGCGTGCCGTTCATGCCGCGCTCGGCGAAGTCCATCCGGCTGACCGCGGTGAGCCCCGCGCCGAGGGCGAGAGCGACGACGGCGACACCGGTCAGGTAGGCGTACTGGCCGATGCGGGCGCGCAGCGGCGGGTGCAGGATGTCGTCGGCCGTAGCCGGTCGCCGGAAGCGGCGCAGCCGCAGTGCGTTGGTGACGACGCTGACCGAGCTCATCGCCATCGCCGCGGAGGCGAGCACCGGATCCAGCAGCAGGCCGTTCCACCAGTACAGGGCGCCGGCCGCGACCGGGATCAGCAGCAGGTTGTAGCCGAACGCCCAGCCGAGGCCCTGCTTCATCGTGGTCACGGTGCGCCGGGACAGCGCGATCGCGGAGACGATGCCGCGCAGGTCGCCGCCGACGAGGGTGATGTCGGAGGCGGCGATGGCGACGTCGGCGCCGGTGCCGATGGCGATGCCGACGTCGGCGGCCGACAGCGCGGCCGCGTCGTTGACGCCGTCTCCGCAGAAGGCGACGACGTGCCCCTGTTCCTGCAGCCGGCGGACCTGCGCCGCCTTGTCGGCCGGCAGAACCTCGGCGAGCACGTGCTCGATGCCGACCTGGTCGGCGATCGCGGCGGCGGTGGCGGCGTTGTCACCGGTGAGCATCCACACCTGCAGTCCCAGTGCCTGCAGTTGAGCGACCGCCTCGGCGGACTCGGGCTTGACCGTGTCGGCGACCGACAGGACCGCGGCCGGCTGACGGTCGATGGCGACGAACATCGGGGTCTGGCCCACCGCCGCCGCCGAGGCAGCGGTGCCGGCGAGCGCGGTGATGTCCACGCCGCGCGCGGTCATCAGTGCAGCGTTGCCGACCAGCACGTGCCGTTCGTCGACGACGGCGTCGATGCCGTGGCCGGGCACGGAGTCGAAGGAGCGCAGCGCGGGCAGGTCGAGGGAGCGGGCGGTAGCGGCGGCGACGAGCGCCTCACCGACGGGGTGCTCGCTGCCGGTCTCCGCGGCGGCGACCAGCGCCAGGACGTCGTCCTCGGCCCAGCCGGTGGTGGTGATGCCGGTGAGGGCGGGCTTGCCCCGGGTGATGGTGCCGGTCTTGTCGAGCACGACGGCGGTGACCCGGTGGGTGGTCTCCAGCGCGTCGCCGTTGCCGATGAGGATGCCGAGCTCGGCGGCGCGGCCGGTGCCGACCATGACCGCGGTCGGCGTGGCCAGCCCGAGCGCGCACGGGCAGGCGATGATCAGCACCGCGATGGTGGTGGTGATCGCCATGGTGAGCCGGCCGGTGTCCGGGCCGAGCAGTGCCCAGGTGAGGAAGGTGGCGGCGGCCAGGCCGAGGACGATGGGCACGAACCAGGCCGAGACCCGGTCGGCGAGGCGCTGCATCGGAACCTTCGCGCCCTGCGCGTCCTCCACCAGGCGGACGATCTGCGCGAGCGCGGTGTCAGCGCCGACCGCGGTGGCGCGAAGCACCACGGTGCCGGTGCGGTTGATCGTGGCGCCGATGACGGTGTCCCCGGCGGTCTTGTCCACCGGCAGGCTCTCGCCGGTCAGCATGCTCTCGTCCATGGCGGTGGCGCCGTCAGTGACGACGCCGTCGACCGGGACCTTCTCTCCGGGCCGCACCCGGACCAGGTCACCGACGACGACCTGCTCGACCGGCACGTCGACCTCGGCCCCGTCGCGCAGCACCCGGGCGGTCTTCGGCGCCAGCCCGACCAGGGCGGTGATCGCCGCGGCCGTCTGCTTCTTCGCGCGAGCCTCCATCCACCGGCCCGCCAGGACCAGCGCGAGGATCACCAGTGACGTCTCGAAGTACACGTGCAGCGGCAGACCCCACCGCTCGGCGGCCGCGGGCCACAGCGTGACGAAGGCGCTGTAGCCATAGGCGACACCGGTGCCGAGCGCCACCAGGGTGTTCATGCTGGTCGAGCGGTGCCGGGCGGCGGTCCAGGCGGCGCCGTAGATGTCGCGACCGGCCCAGAACTGCACGACGGTCGCGACCACGAGGATCGCCGGCATCAGCCAGTCCATCGTGTCCAGGTACAGCGGCACGTACATCAGGCCCATCAGGCCGAGGCCCGTGGCGAGGGTGATCTGCCACGTGCGCTCGAGGGTGGTCAGGTACGCCTCGCCGTCCCGGTCCTCGCCCGGTGCGTCGGCGGCGGGGCGCTCGGCGGCGAGCTCGGCCTCTCGGCGCGGCGTGGCGGTGTAGCCGGCGCGGCCGACCGCGGCGGTCAACTCGTCCAAGCCGACCTGGGCCGGGTCGAAGCGCACGGTGGCGACCTCGGTGGCCAGGTTCACCTCGGCGGCGGTCACACCGGGTACCCGGCCGAGGGCCTTCTCCACCCGGCCCACGCAGGAGGCGCAGGTCATGCCGCCGATGTCGAGGGTGCAGCTGGTGAGCTCGGTCGCCGTGGGGGCGGTGGCCGGTGCGGTCGTCGTCATCGCGGTCTCCTGGGGACGGCTGAGTGGCTTCGGCTCGATCGTTGGTGGTGGCGGGCGGGCTCGGACCGGGGAAATCGCCGGGTTCGGCCCGACGGCGGTGCCTGATCCGGTCAGCTGTCGGCGACCGGACCGGCGTAGGCGGCGGGCGGCCGGACGACCACGGCGCTGACGTCGTCGGCGTCGGCCGGCGTGGCCCGTCGGATGGTGACGGCCGGCGTCGGCAGGGCGCTGGTGCCGGGGTGGGCGGTGGTGGGGGCATCGGTCATGGTCGGCTCCTCCGTCGCGGTGTCTGTGGGTGGCGTCGGGTGCGGGCGCCGGCCTGCCGTGGAGGCGGACCGGCGCCTGCGTTCACTGCGTGGCGATGGCGGTGAGCACGTCGAGCCGGGCGGCGCGACGGGCGGGCAGCAACCCGGCGGCCAGGCCGGCGAGGACCGCAGCAGCAGCGACGACCGCCAGTTGGACGACCGGGACCTGGATGATCAGCGGTGCATCGGCGGCCAGCCCGGCCAGGGTCGCTGCGGCCAGGCCGAGGCCGAGGGCCGTTCCGAGGACCGCAGCGACGGCGGCGATGAGCACCGCCTCGGCGCGAACCATCCCCGACATCTGTGCCCGGGTCATGCCGACCGCCCGCAGCAGCCCGATCTCGCGGGTCCGCTCCACGATCGACAGCGCCAGCGTGTTGGTGATGCCCAGCAGCGCGATGAGGACGGCGAAGCCGAGCAGCACGGTGATCAGCCCGAGCACCTGGTCCACCGCGGCGGCGCGGCCGGCGGCGGCCTCGGCCTGGTCGAGCACCTCGGCGTTCGGGAAGTCCGCAACGGCCTCCCGCAGCGCGGCGCGTGCCTCTGCCGGGTCCGCGCCGTCGGCGAGGGCGACGTACACGGTGGCGTCGACGTTCTCGCTGAAGTGCGCGGCGTAGGTGTCCAGCGAGATCACGTAGCTGGTGGACAGCGCCCGGGCGGACTCGTCGGCCATGAGCCCGACCACCCGAAGCCGGTCGTCCCCGGAACGCGGGAGGGTCAGCGTCAGGGTGTCGCCGACGCCCAGGCCCCGCTCGGCGGCGACGCCGTCGGCGAGGACGATGCCGCCGTCGGTGAGGGCGGCCAGGTCGCCGTCAGTCATCTCGATGTCGGCGACGCGCGGCAGGGTGGCCGGGTCGACCGCGGTGAGCGCGCTCGTCGTGCCCGCATCCAGCCAGTGGCCGTAGCGGACCGCCGAGACCGCGGTGACCTCCGGCAGGCCGGCGATGCTGGTGGCGACCTCCGGGGAGAGCCCGCCGAGCATCTCGTCGCGGCTGCTCTGCACGAGCAGGTCGGCGGTGATCGCCTCGCCGGCGGTCGAGCCGATGGCCTTGACCGAGGTGCCGAGCACGGTCACGAAGCCGATCAGCGCCAGCCCGAGGGCCAGCGCCATCGCGGTGGCCGCCGTGCGCCGCGGATTGCGCACCGTGGACTCCCGCGCCAGCTGCCCGGGCACGCCGAGGGCGGTCAGCGGCCGGCCGACCGCACGCGCCAGCGGCGGCGTGAGCACAGGGGCCAGCACGACGATGCCGGCCAGCAGGAGCACCGCGCCGACGGCCACACCGGCCATCGCCCGTGCCGCCGCGGCGGCGACCAGCCCGACCACGCCGAGACCGAACGCCGTCCAGCCGGTGATCAGCCGAGCGCGGCGGGGCC
>DASPIH010000222.1:0-2074 GCA_035629195.1 Blastococcus sp.
CATCCTGCTCAACCTGGCCTTCTCCACCCAGGCCGCCTACGCCGCGCCGCTCATCCTCCTGGCCCAGAACCGCCAGGCCGACCGCGACCGCGTGCAGGCCGAGGAGGACCGCGGCCGCGCCGCCCAGACGCGTGCGGACACGGAGTACGTCGCGCGGGAGCTGGCGGCGCTGCGCGTGGCGATCGGCGAGCTGGCCACCCGCGACTTCATCCGCGGCGAGCTGAACCGGATGTCCAGCGACGACGTCGACGACCGGCGCGAGAAGCGGCGGCGCGACCCCGTCGGCTGAGGTGCCCTCGCGTCAGGCAGGAGGTCGACCGGTACCGGGGCGCCGCCGATCTCCCCGCGGGCTGCACGGCAGCGAGGTCGGAACCGGTCCGGGTCGTGCGACGGCCGTCCGCCCACCGGAGGAGCCACGATGCACGGAAGGGCCTCACGGGCGGCGAAGCAGCGCGCTCAAGCGCTGAGGACGTGCACCAGCGCGCCCGCCGCCCCGGCGAGGACGAGGACCACGATGAACGGCGCCCGCAGGGCCAGCGCCAACGCCGCCACGGCCAGCCCCGCCAGCCTGCCGTCGACGACGATCTCGTTCCCGCTGGTCAGACCCTGCACCGCCACCAGCGCGGCGAGCAGGGCTGCGGGCACGAAGTCGACGACCCGCGCGACCCACGGCTGCTCCACCCACGACGCCGGCACCGACAGCCCAGCCAGCTTGAGCAGGTAGCAGCCCAGCGAGGCGACGAGCACCGCCGTCCACGTGGCGCTCACGCGGACACCTCCCGCCGAGGGCGCCCGGCCAGCGCGACCGCCACCACCGCCGCGATCACCTGCACGCCCGCCGGCACGAACGGGGTGAGCGCCAGCGCGACCACCACGCCCCCCAGGGCGACCCGCCGCTGGAGAGCCGGCTCGGCGAAGCCCACCCCGAGCCGCGGCCACAGCAGTGCCAGGAACGCGGCGGGGACGACCGCGTCGAGAGCCGCCCGGGCCGTTCCGCCCAGTGCCGCCGCGCCCATCGCCCCGACCACGGTGGTGGCGTTCCACGTCAGGTACAGCACCGCACCGCCGACGAGGAAGGCCAGCCGGGCGAGCCCGCGGTCCGGAGCGGCCAGGGACAACGCCGTCGTCTCGTCGATGACCCAGTGCGCGGTGCCGATCCGCCGCATCGGTCCGCGGGGCCTCAGCAGCGGCACCAGCCGAACTCCGTAGACGGTGTTGCGCAGGCCGAGCAGCAGAGCACTGCCGACGGCGGCCAGGGCGCTGCCGCCGGCGCCCAGGACGCCGACGAGGGCGAACTGCGAGGCGCCGGTGAACATGACGGCCGAGAGCACCACCGCCTGCCAGACGTCGAGCCCCGCGGCGTCCGCGGCCGCACCGAACGCCACGCCGTAGAGGCCGACGGCGAGCCCCAGGCCCACCGCGTCGCGAACGGTCTGGGCACGGTCGGGCAGCACGGTGGAGACCCTAGGACGCCCCGCTGCGCGGCAGATCACCCTCCGGCGGACGGCGCCGCGTCCCGCCCGCCGTACAGTGTGTGTGAACCCGTTCGCGCAGGTCGCGGCTCCTGGCCGCCGACCGCCCGACGGGGTCCCCCGTCGAAGGAGACAGACGCAACCATGTCCGACCAGCTGACCGACGCGCCGGCGCTCGACGCCATCACCGCCGCCCTGGCCACCGTCCAGGACCCGGAGATCAACCGCCCGCTGACCGAGCTGGGCATGGTCAAGGACGTCCAGATCGGCGCCGGCGGCGCCGTTCGCGTCGAGGTCTACCTGACCGTCGCCGGCTGCCCGATGCGGGAGACCATCACCAACCGGGTCACCCAGGCCGTGGGCAACGTGCCCGGTGTGAGCGCGGTACAGGTCGAGCTGGACGTCATGAGCGACGAGCAGCGCGCCGAACTGCGCAAGACCGTCCGCGGCACCGACGCCGCCGACCCGGTCATCCCCTTCGCCCAGCCCGGCTCGCTGACCCGCGTCTACGCGGTGGCCTCGGGCAAGGGCGGCGTGGGCAAGTCCAGCGTCACGGTGAACCTGGCCGCGTCGCTGGCCAAGCGCGGGCTCTCCGTCGGTGT
>DASPIH010000223.1:0-12270 GCA_035629195.1 Blastococcus sp.
GCTCGCCGCCGCTCGCGCGGCCGTCGCCGCCCGGCGCCCGAGCCCGGCCCGCTCCGCCGGCGCCCAGGGGGGCGGCCGCCGTTCCGCCTCCGGTCGAGGTGCCGCGCCCGGTGTGCCGGCCGGCAACCGATCGCGGAAGACACGTCCGGAGGAGCGCACCGGCACCCGCTGGTCGGCGCGCCTGGGCGTCGTCGCCACCAGCGCGCTGCTCCTGCCCGTCGTCCTCGCCCTCGCCGTGCCCGCGCCGCAGCAGCCTGGCGGGGTCACCGACAGCGCGACGCTGGCCCTGACCGCCCGGAGCTCCCTGGTCGAGCACGCCGACCTCTACCGCGATCTCGAGCAGGACATCGACGTCCGCCGCGCCGGGCTCGAGCAGGCGGAGGCCGCGGCGCAGGCCGCCCGTGACGATGTGGCCGCCCAGCAGCGGACCGTCGGTGCGGCCTCTGCCGACCTCTACCGCTCCGCCCCCGCCGACCGCGTGCCCGTCTTCGGCCTCGACGTCCGGGACGCCGCCACCGCCCCCGGCGTCCTCTTCCAGCAGGCGGTGGCCGAGCAGGACGAGCGACGGCGGACCAGCGCCGTCGTCCGGGCGGAGCGCACGGCGGCAGCTCTCGAGACCGCCGTCGCTCGCGTCCAGGCTGCGCGCTCGGCGCTGGATGAGGCCGAGGACCGTGCCGCCGGCGTGCTGGCCGACATGCGCGCCGAGGTGGACGACCTGAGCCCGGAGGTCTCCCTCCTCCTCGCCGGGCTGGGCTCCGTTCCCACCGCGGGCGAGCAGCAGAGCCGCAACGACGTCGCCATGCGCCGGTGGCAGGACCACCTCGCCCGCCTCGCCGCCGCCGGCATCGAGCCGCCACCCGCTGCCGCGCTGACCGACCTCAGCGACCTCCCGAGCGGGTTGTCCGCCGCGCTGGACGCCGACGGCCGGCCGATCCCCGGTGTGTCCTGGGCCGTCATCGGCAGCGAGCCGGTCACCGTGCTGCCCGCCGAGACCGTCACGGCCGTGAGCAACGCCCTGTCCCAGCTGGGAAAGCCGTTCGTGCCGGGGACCGCCGGGCCCGACGCCTACGACTGCGCGGGCTTCACCGCCGCGTCCTGGCTGATGGGCGGGTACGCCCTGCCCGGCACGCCGCAGGAGCAGTGGGCTGCCGGAGCCGCCGTGCCGCTGCGCGACCTCCAGATCGGCGATCTCGTCTTCTCCCCCGGCGGGGCCGACGTCGGCATCTACCTCGGGGACGGCGACGTCGTGGGCGCCTCGGCCGCCTCGTACCAGGTCGGCGTCCGGTCGATGGCCTCCGGCTCGACCGCCGTGCGGGTCACCGTCGCCGCTCCCGCCGAGCCCAACGCCCCGCTGCCCGCCGAGCGCGCCGGCGACTGCGGAGCTCCGTTGCCGGCACCGGGACCGGTGGACCCGGCGTGGGGCGGCTGGCACAACGGGCGCATCCCGGTGGAGGCGCTGTGCCGCCTCGGCGTGGACGGCCATGCGCTCCGCTGCGACGCCGCGGCCTCCTACCGCGCCCTGTCCGAGGCCTACACGGCCGAGTTCGGCACGCCGCTGTGCATCACCGACTCCTACCGATCCTTCGGCGCGCAGGTGACGGCGTACCACCGCAAGCCGACCCTCGCCGCCGCGCCCGGGACCTCCGCCCACGGCTGGGCGCTGGCGGTGGACCTCTGCGGCGGCATCAACGTGGCCGGGACCCCGCAGTGGACGTGGATGACGGCGAACGCGGCCCGTTTCGGCTTCGTCCAGCCGGGCTGGGCCCGCCCGGGCGGCGAGAAGCCCGAGCCCTGGCACTGGGAGCACGGCGTCATCAGCTGACGGGAGGACCTCGTCCTCCCCGAACCGGCCCCGCGTCAGGGTCCCGCCCCGAGCATGCGAGGGGTGGGAGGACGCGGGGTCCTTCTCAGATCCAGGGCAGGTCGGCCAGGTCCCGCCAGGGCAGCGTCACGCTCTCCTCGCTGGCCTGACCGGCCAGGCGCCGGGCGACCCCCGGAGCGGCGCAGACCACCGGCCGGTGCGGGGTGACCACCACGTGGATGTCCGGAACTACGAGCCCTGCCCCGGCGATCCGGTGCAGCATCACCTCGGGGGCCGCGAGCGCGGCCGTGGCGAGGACCGGCACGGTGCGGTGCGACCACAGCGCGAGCGGTCCCTCGACCCGCATCTCGAGGGGCACGTCGTGCGACCGGCCGGTGGCCGACGATCGCGTCCGGTGCAGCTCGGCGGTGCGCGCGGCCGGCGACGGCGCCCACGGCACGGTCACCACGCCCCGCGCCACGACGACGGTCCAGCCGACCGCCGTCCGGGTGACGTCGGTCCAGTCGAGCACCGCGATCCCGGCGGCGGCGGCGTCGTCGTCGGTGACCGGTCGATGGGCGACCCAGATGCGCAGCGCCGCCGCGATGCCGGCAGGCGTGCCCGGCACCCCGGCGGAGCTCATGTCGTCGGCGAGGTCGACCAGCGGTACCCGCTGGCTGCGCTCCTCCTCCTCGACGCAGAGCAGAGTGCCCGCGCCGGGGCGGCGGACCAGCTCCAGGCGCAGCCGGGGCGTGGCCAGACGGGGCAGCAGGTCCAGCGCCACCTCGTGCAGATCGGCCACGTCCACCGGGGCGGAGCGGAAGCGGTGCAGCAGCCGGGGAGCCGGGATGCCGAACAGCGGGGAAGCCGTCATGCGTCCCGCTCCCGGCCGCCGAGGAGGCTCCGCAGGAACCCGGGAAGTCCGGGGAGCCGGAGGACGGCGGCGAGCTCGTCGCGGCTCAGCCGCACCGGCAGCACGTCGTCGTTCCACCCGGTCGCCAGCCGCACCCGTGCGGTGGACGCCGGCCAGACCGCCTCGCGCGCCGCTGCCACGTGCAGTTCGGTGAGCACGTCCTGGAGGTGGATGGTCGTCACCGGGTGCAGCGCCGGCTCGTCGAGGGCGACCCGGACGACGGCGGCCAGCCGCTCGCGCGCCGCGGCATCCACCCAGTGCGGAACCATCGTCTGGACGCCGGAGTCACGTGCGGGCAGCGCGCTCACCGGCCGCTCCCCCCGCTCCGGAGTCCGGGAGCCGACGCCGCCGCGACGGCGTGGTGGCGGGAACTCGGACGCGGCGTCACGAAGTGGATATCGGCAGGCGCAGACCCCGATGGACCCGTCCACGGAGGCTTTCCTGACCACCCGCGACGCGTCAGTCGGCCAGCTCGGCGAGGCGGTGCCTGAGTGCCTTCTCGACACGGTCGGCATACACGTTCATGTTGCGCACGGAGGTGCCGAGGTCGCTCGACAGCTGGGTCTTGGTGCGGCCACCCCAGGTGGTCAGGTACCACGTCGCCCAGCCGAGGACGTTCGGCTGGCCGGCGCGCTGGTCCCGCCGGGCCTCGGGGTCGGGCGCGCACGCGGCCGTGAGCGCGTGCGACAGCAGCGTCTGCTCCGCCTCGCCCATGATCTCGTCGGGCGCCTCGGCGGAGTCGGGCAGGAGCACCTCCGTCGCGTCCGGGGCACCGTCGAGCGACTGCAGGTTGCGAAGGCCGTTCAGCGTGGCCACGGTCTGCGAGTTGCGGCGCAGCGTCGCGACGGTCTGGCCCATGTACTCGGCCAGCTCCTTCTCCGTGGGCCGGCGCTGGTGCTCGGCCGTGAAGGCGGCGATCGCCTTCTGCTGCTTGTGCTCGGTGTCCGCGGCGGTGCGGCCGTGGGCGTTGCGGCCCAGGTCGTGCACCCACTTGGAGAGCTGGGTGGCCAGGAACGCGCCGAACGGAACGGACTTGGTCTCGTCGTACTGCGCCACGGCCTTGAGCACCCACTCGAAGACCTGCTGACCGAGGTCGTCCGGATCGGGCAGGTGCAGCCGGATCGTGCTCATGTTGCGCTGCAGCCGCTTGAGGCTGATCGGCCCGTAGTGCCGGCAGAGGTCGGCCAGGAAGTCCGGCGGCAGATCGCGGGGGGTCCGACGGCGGACGTCGGTCTCGGCGCGCAGCCCGATCGTGCTCACCCCGACGCCGGCGCACCATGCCTTGACCCAGTCGGCGAGCACCGCGGCCGAGCCGCAGGCGCCGTCGACCCGGTACAGGCCGTCGCCCTGGTCGTAGCTGACCGTCACGCCGTCGGGCAGGTCGCTGCGGAAGCGCTCCAGCGGCAGCTCCTGGTCCGTGCGGAAGTGCACCCGGTCCCGGGGGGTGATGGGGGCGAGCGCCCAGCCCTCCGCCTCGGGGATGCCGCCGAACACGAGAGGCTGGCGGGCAGCGGCGCGGTCGTCCGCGGACGTCGGGGTCGAGGACGGGATGCGGTCGGGCATCGGTGCTCCTGGCGCTACGGGGGAAGAGGTGGGTCGCGGGAGGCCGGGGCCCCGGTACTGCGGCGCAGGCCGTCAGGCCGGGATGCGCTCCTCCGGGCCGGGAAGGCGCGGCGAGGGAACGGGAACCGCCGGCGCCGGAGTCGCGGGCACGGCGTCGGCCGGGTCGGCGCCGAGGTCGTCGGCCTGGACCGTGCCGGCGGCGAGACGGTCGAACAGAGCCGTCGCGGCAGCTCGCTCGGCCGCGCTCGGCTCGGCGGTGTAGACCGGCATGTGGTCGTACAGCGAGATGAACATCGCCGACACGAAGGCGTACGCGGCCTGTGCCTGGGGCGAGAACTTCGCGATCGCGGTACGGGGACCGAGGTCGACGCCGACGGTCACGCGGACGACGCGGTCGTCCTTGCTCAGGCCGGTGACGGTGACGGCCACGTCCTCGTGCTCGGCCGCCAGTGCCGCCAGGGCCGCCAGGCACTTGCGGGTGGCACCGCGGCGGGGCCGCAGCTGCACGTGGACCACCACGGGCTCCGACTCACCGGTCTGATCGCCGGCCACCGAAGCCGTGAATGCGTTGCGTGCCATGTTGATCGCCCCCTGTCACTTGCGTGGGGAGGAATCTGCCGCATGCGAGCACCGGACACGGCACACAACTCGCTGGGTTAGACGCAGTTGTCAGGGACAAGCTTCGGCAATAGTTGCCCGTGTCGCCGCTCCACTCAGTCGGCGGCCACGTCAAGTTGGCACAGACTGACCATGGTTTACCCGTGATCGTCGTAAGGTTCTGCCGCTCAGCGGAAGGCTCCGCCACCGTCCTGGGCCGCGACCGCACCCCGATCACCGTCCGACTCCGCCGCGGGTGCCTCCGCAGGAGGCGGAGGGGCGAACGCGGCCAGCGCGCCCAACGTGTCCGCCGCGACCTGGGCCGCGACCAGGTTCGCCTCGGCGATCTGCTGGTAGACCTCCTCGCGGTGGATGGCCACCGCGCGCGGCGCCTTGAAGCCCAGGCGCACGGTCCCCCCGCGCACCTCGATCACGTGGACCTCGATGTCGTCGCCGATGCGGATGGTCTCGCCGACGCTGCGGGTGAGTGTGAGCACGTGTACCCCTCCATGGGTGTTGTGGGTGGCCGTCCGTGGCGGTGCCCTCGGTGCGGGCGCGAGCCGCGTCCTGGCGCGGCTCCTCGAAGGTTATCGGCGCAGGCGCCGCCGAAGCGGAAGCGACGTGTCAGGCTGGACCACCTGCCGGGCCCGGTGCGTCGTGGGGGCGACGACGACCGGAGCGCGGAGGTTGGCCGTGGCCTCGCTGGGATCGCCGTCGGGCACGCTCACCAGGCAGAGCACCTGCGCCTCGTCGGGCGTGACCAGTCCCAGTTGCGCACGGACCACCGCGGGCACGACCGGGGTGTAGTCCGGGAAGAACGTCAGCGCCGGAACCGCCAGGAAGCGCGGCCCGTCGGGGGCGACGGACTGCAGCCAGAACAGCAGGCCGGCCGAGTCCCCGGGCACGAGGACGTACTCCCGGTGGCGGGGGAAGCCCGGCATCGGCTCGGCGAAGGACAGCACCTGGACCGGGGGCGGAACGGGTGGCGTCGTCGGCCGGCCGGTCGCCGGGAAGTCGGTGAGGGCGGTCATCAGCGCAGGTGGTCCAGCAGCGTGGGGGTGATCGCCTTGGCCGTGGCCGACAGCGCCGCCTCGTAGGCGGTCTGCTGCATCTGCAGCCGCATGATCGTGTTCGGCAGGTCGATGTCCTCCACCTCGGCGAGCCGGGTACCCAGGGCCATGCCCTGGTCGAGGTTGATCAGCGCCTCGCGGTCCATGCGCGCGGAGCGGGCACCGATGTCGGCGACCGCGGACAGCATCGTGTTCATGACCAGATCGAGGTCTTCGAGGTCCTGCTCGAGCCCGGCCGGGTCGGTCCTGAGGTCGGTCGCGATCCGGTCGACGACGGAGAACAGGTCCAAGCCGTCGACCTCGAACGCCTCCGGGCCGGTGACGTCCACCCGGACCGACTCGGTGCTCGACACCCGACGGTAGATCTCCGACCCCGGCACGACGAGGCCGACGAACGCGCCGGTGTCCGAGTCGTAGGCCTTGGGCCCCGACGTGATCCCGCCGAACAAGGGTCGGCCGGTGACGGTGGTGTTCGCCAGACCCAACAGGCTCTCCCGCAACGAGTCGGCCTCCTTGCCGAGCGCCTCGCGGGAGACCTCGGACAGGGCGCCGGCGTTGGAGCCCTGCACCGTCAGGTCACGCACCCTGCGGGTGACGTCGAGCATCCGCTGCAGGGTGGAGTCGGTCTGGTTCAGCCACGCTTGACCGTCGGAGATGTTGCGTGCGTACTGGGCCGTCGCCTCCTGCTCCGCCCGTGCCTGCATGGCCCGGTTGGTGCCGGTCGGGGAGTCCGACGGTGCGTTGAGCATCCGCCCGGACGTGAGCTGCTCCTGCAGCTTGCCCAGGGAGTCCAGGTTCTGGTTGAGGCCCTGGAGGCTGGTGAGGGTGACGGCGCGCTGGGTGATCCGCATCCCGATCAGCGCCCCACGAGCCCGGTGCGGTTGATCAGCACGTCGAGCGCCTCGTCGATCGCGGTGATCATGCGGCCCGCGGCCGCGTACGCCTGCTGGTACGAGAGCATGTTGGTCAGTTCCTCGTCGAGGTTGACGCCCGCAACGGATTCGCGGGCGGCGTCGACCGTGGTGGTGATGCTGGCCTGGATGTCCAGGTTGCGCTGGGACACCGCGGACTGGACGCCGAGCTCGACGATCATCGTGCGGTACTCCGCGTCGACCCCGGCCCCGGTGGCCAGCTGCGCGATCTTGTCGGCGTTCCCGCGGTCGTAGTTCTTCGCTCCCGGCACCAGCGACGCGGCGATCTCGTCGGTGCTGCTGATCATGACCTTGATGGTGGCGGCGGTGATCGGCGTGCCGTCCGACGTGCCGAACAGCGGCTTGCCGGCCGCGCCGTTGGCGTCGTAGCCCTCCCCGTGCGCGGCGTTCATCTCCGTCGCCAGGTTCGCCGCGATGGTGTCCAGCTGCCCGCGGTAGCCGGGGATGATGGTGTTCAGGGCGTTGAGCTGGCCGCCCGCGGTACCCCCGACGCGCACGCTGAAGTCGCCGACGTCGGTGGTGATGCGCAGCGGGTCGGTGCCGGTCCCGTCCGCGTCGATCGCCCCCTCCAGCTTGAACGTCGTCGCCGACCCGCCGGACACCAGGCTCATGCCCCCGACGGAGACGTCGAGCAGGCCGTCCTTGCCGTGGCGGACCGTCGCGCCGATCTGGTCGGCGAGCTTCATGACCAGCACGTCCCGCTGGTCGGCCAGCTCGTTGGCCGGCAGGTCGTTCTGCCTCGCCCGCTGGATCGCGACGTTCAGCGTGGCGATGTTCCCGGCTGCGGCGTTGACGTCGTCGACCAGGACGGAGAGGTTCTCCCTGGTCTGCGTCCACTGCCCGCCGAGCTGCTCGTGGCTGAAGTGCAGCCCCCCGGCCAGGGTCTCCATGCGCTTGAGCACCTGGCCGCGCGCGGCGGTGTCGGCAGGGTTGTTGGCGACGTCCTGCCAGCCGCTCCACACCTCGGAGAGCATCTTCTGGATGCCCGTGGTGCCCGGCTCCCGGAGGGCCTGCTCGATCAGCTCGTAGGCGTCGGTCTCGGCGATGAGCTGGGCGTTGTTGGCGTGCTCGGTGTGCCCACGGCCCTCGAGGAAGGCGTCGCGGATCCGCATGACGTCATCGGCGCTGACGCCCTGGCCGATGCCCGGGCTCGTGGAGAAGAACGCCGGCACCGTGCTGCCGCCGACCGCCGCGAAGTCCACGCGCTGGCGGGAGTAGCCGTCGGTGTTGACGTTGGCGATGTTCTGGCCCGTGACGTCGAGGCCGCGACGGTTCGCCCACAGCGCCGTCGTCGCGGCGTTCAGACCCGAGAAGGTGCTCACAGGGCGCCGTCCAGGGTCACCGCGCGGGAGCCGCCGTCGGAGTGGCGGCCGGTCGCGCCGTAGGTGCCGGCCGAGGGGGTGCGCACCTGCAGCAGGGCGTCGCCGATGGCCGAGAGGCCGCCCTCGATGAGCTCGCGATTGGCGTCGGAGAGGCTGCGGAGCTCGGTGACGAGCACCAGCAGCGCCTCGTGGTGCTTGGCGTACAGGTCGTTCCACGGAGCCGGGGCCGCCTCGGCCACCTGCCGCAGGGACGGGTTGGTGCCGATCCCCAGCCGCTGGGCGATCACCTCGGTCGCCGCGGCACGTTCCACCTCGAGGGTGCGCAGCTGGTCGAGGACGACCTCGATCTCGTGGGCGATCCGCTGCAGCCACCGGGTCTTGCCGGTGAGGATGAGGTACTGCTTCTCCTCGGCCTTGAACAGCAGCAGGTCCAGGAGCTCCTGCTCCCGCCACAGCAACGTCGACAGGTGCTGGTAGTCCACTCCGTCCACCGCCTTCCGTCGTCTCGCTCGTCGTCCACAGGTGATCGGCACGGGAATCCGGCTCCGGTCGACCCGGTGCCGGGCGGGCCGGGCGCCTCCGCCGTCGGTGCTGCCATCGGCACCCGCCCGGAGGGGGTCAAGCCGAAGCGGCGAACTGGCGCTCAAGTTCCGGTACGAAGTTGCCGACGGGTGGTGCCGATCCGGGCCGGGTCCGCCGAGAGATACGGATGTGACCCCAGTCCGTGCCCTCGCGACCGAGCGACCCCTCCGCGATCGGTCCGCACATGACCGGCCGTTGCGTGAGCACTCGTCGAACCGCCGGGTGCCGCACCTCGTTCCGGGGCGATCGCCCCAGGAGGTGGACGCGCTGGTGACCGAGCACCTCCCGCTCGCCGCCTTCGCCGTCAACGCCGTGGCCTCGCGCATCTCGCTGCCCGGCCA
Organism: Blastococcus sp.; assembly: GCA_035629195.1. Lineage (GTDB taxonomy): Bacteria > Actinomycetota > Actinomycetes > Mycobacteriales > Geodermatophilaceae > Blastococcus. The sequence goes on from DASPIH010000223.1 coordinate 9,122, forward strand.
CGTCAGCCGCGAGGATCTGGTGTCCTGCGCGCACGTGGCCCTCGTCGAGGTGGCCAAGCGGTTCGACCCGTCGGCCGGCGCCTCGTTCGCCACCTACGCACTCGCCCGCCTGCAGGGCGCGGTGCTCGACGAGCTGCGCTCCGGGGACTGGGCGAGCCGGTCGGTACGGGCCGCCGCCCGGCGCACCGACGCGGCCGCCGACGCGCTGACCATCAGGCTGGGCCGGCCCCCCACGCGAGGGGAGCTCGCCGAGGACCTCGGCATCGCACGCGCCGAGCTCGACCACCTGCAGGTGGACGTCCACCGCGCCGTCATGGTGAGCATCGACGCGGAGGCCGGGCCCGACGGCACCTCCCTCGACCTGCCCGCCACCGGCGACTCGCCGGAGCGCGCGGTCCTGCGGGGCGAGCGGGCCCGCCACCTGCACGAGGCGATACGGGCGCTGCCCGACCGCCTGGACGAGGTCATCGAGCGCAATTTCTTCGGTGATGAATCCTTGACCGACATCGCCGAAGACCTCGGGGTGACCCTCTCCCGCGTCTCGCAGATGCGTGCCCGGGCCCTGGCCCTGCTGCACGCCGCCATGGCCGAGATCTGGGAAGGCACCCCGGTGCCCGCCGCCGGCGGGGTGCGCGCCCGCAACCAGCAGCGCAGCTACCTGGAACGGCTGACCGGCCGCAACGCACCGCCGCTGCACTCCGGGCGCGACCCGTGGCCCGCTCCCTCCTCGCGCGCGGCGCGCCCGGCCTGACGCTCCGGCAGTTGGACGGCCCTCCCCTGCCGCGCCGGCACCCCGCCGGGCTCGGCCCCACCACGAACTCCCGCGAGGATGGCACCGCATGAACCGACACCTGATGCTCGCCGAGCTGCACCAGCTGCTGAAGCCGCGGAACTACCTCGAGATCGGCATCGACACCGGCATGAGCATGGCGCTGTCGCGGGTGCCGAGCATCGGGATCGATCCGGCCTTCTCCGTCACCGAGGAGCTGGACACCGACGTCCGCCTGGTGCGCGCCACCAGTGACGACTACTTCCGCGACAACAACCCGACCGAGCGCTTCGGCGGCACGCCCCTGGACTTCGCGTTCGTCGACGGCATGCACTGGGCCGAGTTCGCGCTGCGGGACTTCATCTACGTCGAGGGCTACACCAGTCCGACCAGTGTCATCGTGATCGACGACATGCTGCCGCGGAACGTCGCCGAGGCGGCCCGCGAGCGGCACACCCACGAGTGGACCGGCGACGTCTTCAAGGTCACGACCGCCCTCCGCCGGCTGCGCCCGGACCTGGTCGTCCTCGAGGTCGACACCGAGCCGACCGGCACGGTCATGGTCCTGCTCCCCGACGCCGGCTCCTCGGTGCTCGTCGAGAACTACCCGAGCCTCGAGAAGCGCTTCCTGAGGGCCCGCGACCCGCAGGAGATCCCGGACCGGGTGCTCTCGCGGACCGAGGCGGTCGACCCGCGCCGGCTGCTGGACTGCGGCTGGTGGGAGACCCTCGTCCAGGAGCGGGAGGGGCAGCTGCCTCCCGGGTCGCTGGCCGCCGCGCTGGCCGGCCAGGACTGGACGGCACTGCGCCGGACCGCCCCGGGCGCCGACCAGGTCGCCCGCTCGCTCGCCTTCTCCCGCTGACCCCGTCGGCAGGGGACCGCACGGCTCCTGCCGCGCTCCGAACCCACCGTCGGGAGGACCGACCATGAAGATCCTGATGATGAACGCGGGCCACATCGGCCCGGACTACTACCGGGTGACCGAACCCGCGCGCGCGGTGCGCGAGGCCGGCCTCGGCGTCGAGATCACCATCAGCCGGGGCCTGACCACGACGATGCACACCCCGCCCGGCGGCGGGGACCCGGTCGTCACCGACGTGGACCCGCAGGGCGCCGACGTCGTGGTGCTCCAGCTGCCCAAGACCGTGGAGATGCTCCAGTCCATCCGCGTCCTCCAGGCCAAGGGCGTCGCGGTGGTCGTGGAGATGGACGACCTGCTCTCCGCCGTGCCGTTCGGCAACCCGGCGTACAACAGCATCATCCGCAAGGGCATGGCCCGCCTGGCGCTGCAGTGCGCCCGCGAGGCCGACCTGGTGACGACGACGACACCGGCGCTCGTCGAGGAGTACGCGCCGCGCGGCGGTGGCGTGGTCGTCCCCAACGCCGTTCCGCGGCGCATCGCCGAGCTGCCGCCGGCCTACGAGCGGACGCCGGACGTCGTCACCGTCGGGTGGGCCGGCAGCGTGTCGAACCACCCCTACGACCTGCAGGAGATGGGGTCGGGCCTGCAGCAGGCCCTGGACAACACCCGCGGCCACAGCCGGTTCCTGATCCTGGGTCAGAAGTGGGACGCGCGCGAGCGCCTGCGGCTGCCCGAGGAGCCGGCCGAGCTGCCCTGGATCCAGGACGTCGACGGGTACACCACCGCGGTCGGGGAGGTCTTCGACATCGGGGTGGCGCCGCTGCGGATCGACCGGTTCAACACCTGCAAGAGCTGGCTGAAGAACCTGGAGTACGCCGCCCGCGGGGTCTACTGCGTCCGCTCCCTCAGCGCCGAGTACGAGCGCCTGGGGCTGGGCCGGCGGGCCAAGGCGCCCAAGGACTGGGCCAAGGCACTGACCACTGCGATCCAGGACCCCGACCTGCGGCGCGAGCAGGCCGTCCGCGACCGTGCCGTCGTCCTCGAGCGGCACCTGACCGAGCACACCGCTCCGCGGTGGGTGGCCGCGTGGCAGCAGGCCCTCGACAACCGGGCCCGCAGCCGGCGCAAGGGCGCCTGAGCCGCCGTCCGCCCCACCGGGTGACATCGCCGGATAAGCCGCGCGGTTCGCCTCAAGTCCCCGGGACCCCCGGCCGTAGATGTCAGTGCACGGCCCGCAGCACGGATGCAGCGGGAATCCACGTAAGCCCCGATTCCACGGAGGAACACCATGGGCATGAGCGTCAACACCAACGTCGCGGCACTGAACTCGTACCGCAACCTGTCGGTGACCAACGACCAGATGGGCAAGTCGCTGGAGCGCCTCTCCTCCGGCTTCCGCATCAACCGCGCGGCCGACGACGCCGCGGGCCTGGCCATCTCCGAGGGCCTCCGCTCGCAGATCGGCGGCATGAAGCAGGCCGTCCGCAACACCCAGGACGGCATCTCGGTCGTGCAGAC
>DASPIH010000224.1:0-3792 GCA_035629195.1 Blastococcus sp.
GGGCGCAGCGGGCGGTCGATCAGGCGGCAGGTGAGGATCGCGTCCTCGGAGGGACGGCCCTCGCGGCGGAAGAACGAGCCGGGGATGCGCCCCGCGGCGTACATCCGCTCCTCGACGTCGACCGTCAGCGGGAAGAAGTCGAACTGATCCTTCGGCTGGCGGCCGGCCGTGGTGGCCGAGAGCAGCATGGTGTCGCCCATGGTGACGACGACGGAGCCGGCGGCCTGCTTGGCCAGCCGGCCGGTCTCGAAGGTGACCGAGCGGGCGCCGAAGCTGCCGTTGTCGATGACCGCGGTGGCGGTGGTGACCCCGTCCTCGGGGTCGAACTCGGCGGCCACTGTGCTGGCGGGGCTACCGCTGGTGGTGGGTGCGGACATGTGTCCTTCTCTCTTCTCGTCGCATCGGCCTCGTGCCGACCTGCGACTCCTCTGACGGCCAGTCGTGCCGTCCTGCATCCGGGGCGACCGGTGCTCGATCGAAGCCCTCGGGCTGTGCGGTTCCCCTCTCGGGGCGCGTCCACTCTTCGACGAAGAGGTTCCCGGGGGCCACTACCGAGGACCGGTCCCAGCAGGACGCGTCCGGCGGCTGGCCGGTTCTCCTCACGCGGCGGGTGCCGAACGAGGAAGGGGACCGCCCCGGCTGTCCGGGAGCGGCCCCCTCGACGTGCTAGCGGCGCAGGCCGAGCCGCTCGATGAGCGAGCGGTACCGGCCGATGTCGGTCTTGGCCAGGTAGTTCAGCAGCCGGCGACGCCGGCCGACCAGCAGGAGCAGGCCCCGCCGGCTGTGGTGGTCGTGCTTGTGCGCCTTGAGGTGCTCGGTCAGGTCGCTGATCCGGCGGGTCAGCATCGCGACCTGCACCTCGGGCGAACCGGTGTCCCTGTCGACCGTCGCGTAGTCGGTCATGATCTGCTGCTTCGTCGCGCTGTCGAGCGCCATGGTTCGCCTCCGGGGGCGGGTCACGTGTGGCCCTCGGTCTGGTTCACGAGGGCAGGCTGCACACACGCCGGTGGTACCGGCTTCCCCGAGGCTACCAGCGACGACGCCGGACTCCGATCACCGAGCGTCGCCGGGCCGACCCGCACGGGTCACGGAGCGTCGGGGAGCCCCAGCGCCCTCCGGGTGTCGGACACGTCCCGCGCCATCGCGGCGAGCAGCTCCTCCACCCCGTCGAAGGCGGCCATCGGGCGCAGGCGGGCGGTGAACTCCACACCGACGTGCTCCCCGTAGAGATCGCCGGTGTAGTCGAGGGCGAACGCCTCGACGGTGCGCCGCGTGCCCTGGAAGGTGGGGTTGGTGCCCACCGAGATCGCGGCCGGCAGCCGATCCCCGCTCGTGCCGTCGTCGAGCCGGGTGACCAGGTGCCCGGCGTAGACCCCGTCGGCCGGGATGGCGGTGAACGGCGCGGTCTCGACGTTCGCGGTGGGGTAGCCGAGCTCGCGCCCGCGCCGGTGGCCGCGCACCACCACGCCGTCGACCCGGTGCGGACGGCCCAGCGCGCGTGCGGCCGAGTCCATGTCGCCCGCGGCGACGCAGGCGCGGATGTAGGTGGAGGAGATGGTCACCTCGCCACCGTCCGACGAGTCCTGGGCCAGGGACACGCCCTCGACGGAGAAGCCGAACCGGCGTCCCTCCTCGGCGAGCGAGGTGACGTTCCCGCCCGCCTTGAACCCGTAGGTGAAGTTCTCCCCCACGACCACCTGGGCGGCGTGCAGCCGCTCCACGAGCACCGTGTGGGTGAAGGTCTCCGGGGCCAGCCGGCTGAACTCCGGCGTGAAGGGCAGCACGCACATGGCGTCCACCCCGAGGCCGGCCACGAGCTCGGCCTTGCGGTCCAGCGAGGTGAGGATCGCCGGGTGCGAGCCCGGGCGCACCACCTCCGCCGGGTGCGGGTCGAAGGTGAGCAGCAGGCACGGGCGGCGCATCGCCCGGGCCCGGGCGACGGCCGCGCCGATCAGCTTCTGGTGACCGAGGTGCACCCCGTCGTACATCCCGACGGTGACCACGGACCGCCCGAGGTCCCCCGGGGTGGCCTCGAGCCCCCGCCAGCGCAGCACGCGACCAGCTCCGGTCAGGAGACCTGGTGCAGCCAGCCGTGGGGGTCGGCCACCCGCCCGTGCTGGATGTCGAGCAGCGCCTCGCGCAGGCGCATGGTGAGCGGGCCGGACCCGCCGTCGCCGACGGTGAAGTCACCGGTGCGGGCCTTGACCGAGCCCACCGGGGTGATCACCGCCGCCGTACCGCACGCGAAGGTCTCGGTGATCGATCCGTCGGCGACGCCGCTGCGCCACTCGTCGAGGCTGATCTTCCGCTCGGTCACGCGGTGCCCCATGTCGCGGGCGACGGCGAGGAGCGAGTCGCGGGTGATGCCCGGCAGCAGGGTGCCGGAGAGCTCGGGGGTGACCAGCTCGGCGTCGTCCCCGGAGCCGAGGACGAAGCACAGGTTCATCCCGCCCAGCTCCTCGATGTACTTCCGCTCGACGGCGTCGAGGTAGACCACCTGGTCGCACCCCAGGGCGCTGGCCTCCTGCTGGGGCAGCAGGCTCGCGGCGTAGTTGCCGGCGCACTTGACGTCACCGGTGCCGCCCGGCGCCGCGCGGACGTACTCCTCCGACACGTAGACCGACACGGGGTGGACGCCGCGCGGGAAGTAGGCGCCCGCCGGGCTGGCGATGATGAGGAACAGGTACTCGTGCGCCGGGCGGACGCCGAGGAAGACCTCGCTGGCCAGCTGGTACGGCCGCAGGTACAGCGTCTGGTCCGGAGCCGTGGGCACCCAGTCGCGGTCCGCGTCGACGAGCGCGTCGACGCCGGCCATGAACGCCTCCTCGGGCACCGGCGGCATGGCCAGCCGACGAGCGCTGCGGACGAAGCGGGCCGCGTTGGCCTCCGGGCGGAACGTCGCGACGGTGCCGTCGGGCTGGGCGTAGGCCTTGAGTCCCTCGAAGATCGACTGGGCGTAGTGCAGCGCCGCGGTGCCCGGGTCCAGCGGCAGCGGCCCGTACTGCGTCAGCCGGGCGTCGTACCAGCCCTCGCCCTCGCGGTAGCGGGCCACGAACATGTGGTCGGTGAAGTAGCGGCCGAAGCCGGGGTCGGCCAGCAGCGCCTCGCGCTCGGTGGTGGACCGGCGGCGCACGTCCTCCACGACCACCGGCACGCCGTCGATGAACGTCCGCGAGGAGGTACGGCTGTCGGCGAGCGTGTCGGTCATGTCTCCCACCCGGGGGTGCTGGGTCGTGGCGCCGGTGCAGCGGCGCGCTGGACCGGCGCCGGCCCCACGGTGTGCGGGACCGGCGCCGTCACAGTAGTCCGGGTCAGGCCTGGTTCTGCTGGTTGGCCTTCGGCCCGGCGTACTCGAGCACCTCGTAGGTCCACACGTGGGCCGAGTGGGGGGCAGCCGAGGCGAGGGTGTCACCCCCGCCGTCGTGGGCGCGGTCGAAGTCCTGGCTCGACTGCCAGGCCTCGTAGTCCTCGACGCTGCTCCAGCGCGTGTAGACGAGGTACTGGTCGGTGCCCTCCACCGGACGGAGCAGCTCGAACCACTCGAAGCCGGGCGTGCTCTCCACCGCTCCGGCGCGCCCGCGGAAGCGCTCCTCGAAACGCTCCTGCTTGTCCTTCGGCACGGTGATCGCGTTGATCTTGACGACGCTCATGCAGTCCCCGTTCCCGGAGGGCGCCCCGGCCAACCGCGAGATCACGCGGGCGGCACGCCGGCCGGGTGGGCGCGGCCCGCACCGGGTCAGCCGGGCGGGAACCCCACCGCGACGCGGGCCACGCGGCCGGTGTCCTCGACGA
>DASPIH010000225.1:0-2344 GCA_035629195.1 Blastococcus sp.
CGCTGTCTGGCTGCCTCCTCGCACGGAAGGACCCCATCCTCCTCACCGCTCGCAGGCTCGCGGCGAGCCTCTGGACGGGGCCGGGATGGGATCACCGCGTCGGCGTCGCCGGGCGGACGACCCAGAACGACGCTCGGCGACACCGGCGGGCGCGAGCAGTGTCGACTCCGCCGCGCCGCCGGGGAAGAGGACCGGCGCCGACCGGGTGTGGCGGTCGCCCTCCGTCCCGGTGCGGATGGGACGGGTCAGCGTGCCTCGGCCTCCTGCCACGCGAGCCGGCGACCCACGAGCAGCAGGCGCATCGTCTGCTCGGCGGAGGAGACGAGGAAGTCCGAGGTCGCCTGGAGCGCGTGGTCCAGCGTGTACGGGCGGGTGAGGAGCGACGCGTAGGCGTCCAGCCCGGCGTCCAGGGCGGCCTGCACGCCCGCGCCGACGGTGCCGCTGAGGGCGATGACCGGGATGTCGGGAGCCGCCGCGCGGCGGGACGCCTCGGCGGGCACCGTGTGCCGTTCTCATCTGCGCCGACGCGAGAGGGGCGGGGAGGCACCCGGCCTCCCCGCCCCTCTCGCACGCTCGTCAGTGGCCGTCGGAGTCGTTCGACTTCTCGAACCCCTTCTTGGCCCGGGCCTCGACCGAGATCGCGTCGGTCGTCCCGTGGTGGTGGTGCGCCTCCTCGATCTCGTGCACCGCCTCGTCGAGCACGGGGACGTGCACCCCCTTCTTCGGCAGCAGCAGGCGGACCACCGGCCACAGCAGGACCAGCGCCACGATGACGTACACGATGACGGACAGCGGGTCGATCAGCCCGCCGATCGCCCCGTTGCTGATCTGCAGCGCCTGCCGCAGCTCCGCTTCGGCGAACGGCCCGAGGATCACGCCGACGATGGCCGGCAGCAGCGGCAGCCCGAAGCGGCGCATCATGAAGCCGAGCGCGCCGATGACCAGCAGCAGGAACAGGTCGAACACGTTGGCGTTCGTCGCGTACGCGCCCAGGCTGGCGAAGAAGAGGATGCCCGCGTACAGGTACGTGCGCGGGATCCGCAGCAGGCGCGCCCACACCGGCGCCAGTGGCAGGTTGAGCACCAGCAGCGCCGTGTTGCCGATGAAGAGGCTGGCGATCAGGCCCCACACCAGCTCCGGCTCGCTCTGGAACAGCTGCGGCCCGGGCTGGATGCCGTAGCTCTCGATGGCGGCGAGCAGGACCGCCGCGGTGGCCGTCACCGGGATGCCCAGGGTCAGCAGCGGCACGAGCCCGCCTGCGGCCGAGGCGTTGTTCGTGGCCTCCGGCCCGGCGACGCCCTCGATGGCACCGTGGCCGAACTCCTCGGGGTGCTTGGACAGCCGCTTCTCGGTGACGTAGGAGAGGAACGTCGGGACCTCGGCCCCACCGGCCGGGACGGCGCCGAAGGGGAACCCGATCGCGGTGCCGCGCAGCCACGGCTTCCACGAGCGGCGCCAGTCCGACCGGCTCATCCGCGGGTTGCCCACCGGGATGACCTCGACCGGGCGGCGGCGCAGGTGGGCCGCGGTCCACAGTGCCTCGCCGACGGCGAACAGGCCGACCGCCACGACGACGATGTCGATGCCGTCGGCGAGCTCGCCGATGCCGAAGGTGAGCCGCTGCTGGCCGGAGGTGGCGTCGATGCCGATCAGCCCGATGGCCAGGCCGAGCCCCAGCGAGGCCAGGCCGCGCACCCGGGAGCTGCCGAGCACCGACGTCACCGCGATGAACGCCAGCACCATGATCGCGAACATGTCGGCAGGCGAGACCTCCACGGCGAGGTCGGCGACCAGGGGCGCCACCAGGGCCAGCAGCAGCGTGGCGATGGTCCCGGCGACGAACGAGCCGATCGCCGCGGTGGCCAGGGCCTGCGCGGCGCGGCCGGACCGGGCCATCTTGTTGCCCTCGATGGCGGTGACCACCGAGGCGCTCTCACCCGGGGTGTTCAACAGGATCGACGTCGTGGACCCGCCGTACATGCCGCCGTAGTAGATGCCGGCGAACATGATCAGCGCGGTGGTGACGTCCAGGCCGCGGGTCAGCGGCAGCAGCAGTGCCACCGCCATGGCCGGGCCGATGCCGGGGAGGACGCCGATGGCGGTGCCCAGCAGCACGCCCAGCAGCGCGAACGCCAGGTTGGTCGGCGTCAGGGCGGTGCCGAAGCCCTCCAAGAGGGAGCCGAACGCGTCCATCAGAGGATCCCCCTCAGGATGCCCGGGGGCAGCACGATGCCGAGCCCGAGGGCGAACAGGTAGAAGGAGCCGATCGACAGGGCGAAGGCGATCACGGCGTCGCGCACGTAGTGGCGGCTGCCGAGGGCGAACGCCGATCCCCAGAACAGGA
>DASPIH010000226.1:0-2588 GCA_035629195.1 Blastococcus sp.
CGTCGGGCGTGCCCCCGACGGCGGCGAGGAGGGTGACCACCGACCGGCGGCCGCGCAGCGCACGGCTGGCGGCGCCCGCGGCCCGGCGCACGGCCTCGGGGGTGTATCCGCCGGAGGAGTCCGGGGCGCCGAGCCCGGTGACGGTGATGACGGGGAACGGCCCCTGCCCGAAGGAGGGCAGCCGGGTGACCTCGCCCTCGGCACCCCGGGCGCCGAGGTCGGCCAGCGCCCCGAACAGGCGCCCGCCGAGCAGACGGTCGACCGCCTCGGCGCCGGGGGTCGGGAGAAGCGCGTCGGGGCCCTTGCCGACGGCGACGACGACGGCGTCGGCGGTCAGCTTCTCGAGCGGTTGGTCGGTCGCGGAGATCGTGGGTGGCACCGTCCGATACTAGGAGGACCCCCGTGCTCGCCCGCGCAACGGCTAGCGTGCCCGATGTGAGCCCGCTGACCTCTCCCCTGCTCGACCGGCACCTCGCGGCCGGGGCCAAGCTCGCCGACTTCAGCGGCTGGTCGATGCCGATCGAGTACGCCGGCGGAGGGGTTTTGGCCGAGCACGTGGCCGTCCGGGAGGGCGTGGGCCTGTTCGACGTCTCGCACCTCGGCACCGGCACGGTGCGCGGCCCGGGCGCGGCGGCCTTCGTCGACAGCTGCCTCACCAACGACCTCGCGCGGATCGGCCCCGGGCAGGCGCAGTACACGCTCTGCTGCGTGCCCGACGGCGAGGAGCAGGCCGGCGGCGTGATCGACGACCTCATCATCTACCTGCACGGACCCGACGACGTGCTGCTCGTGCCGAACGCCGCCAACGCCGCCGAGGTGCTGCGCCGGCTGGCCGACGCCGCACCGGCCGGCGTCACCGTGACCGACCGGCACACCGAGGTCGCCGTCCTCGCGGTGCAGGGCCCGAGGTCCCTCCAGGTGCTGGAGCTCCTCGGGATGCCGGGCGAGCTGTCGTACATGTCGTTCGTGACCGGATCCGGCGGGGGGAGCGCCGAGGTGACCGTCTGCCGGACCGGTTACACCGGCGAGCACGGCTACGAGCTGCTCGTGGCCGCCGACCGCGCCCCGGAGCTGTGGAACGCGCTCCTCGAGGCGGGGGCCGACCTGGGCATCCGGCCCTGCGGGCTCGGCGCGCGCGACACCCTGCGCACCGAGATGGGCTACCCGCTGCACGGCCACGAGCTGTCCCGCGACATCACGCCCGTCCAGGCCCGGGTGGGGTGGGCGGTCGGCTGGCGCAAGCCGGCCTTCTGGGGCCGCGAGGCGCTGCTCCGGGAGAAGGACGCGGGGCCGGCGCGGCTCCTGTGGGGCCTGCGCGCGACCGGGCGGCAGAGCCCTCGGGCCGGGATGACGGTCCTGGGTCCCGGCGGCGCCGTCGGCACCGTCACCAGCGGGACGTTCTCGCCGTCGCTGCGCGTGGGCATCGGCCTGGCTCTCGTCGACACGGCATGCGGCGTCGCGGAGGGGGACGAGCTGACCGTCGACGTCCGCGGCCGGGCACTGCCCGTCGAGGTGGTCCGGCCGCCGTTCGTCGAGTCCCACGTGCGCTGAGACGCAGCCTCCCGTGTGCGTGGAGACGGCCCCTCCTACTTGCGCGTGGGGTCGCTGTCGCCCTTCTCCGGCTCCGGCTTGGCCGGGAGGGTGTCGGCGACGACGGCGCCGCGGTCGCCCATCGGCTCGGCGTCGCCCTCGGTGGTGTCCTTCGCCGTCTGGTGCTCGGCCTCGGCGTTGATCTCCGCACCCAGCAGGACGAGGTAGCAGGTCAGGTACAGCCACAGCATCAGGACGATGACGCCGGCGATCGCGCCGTAGGTCTTGTCGTAGGACCCGAAGTTGTCCACGTAGATCGCGAAGCCGACGCTCACCAGTGCCCAGATGACGGTGACGACGGCGGCGCCGAGGCTGACCCAGCTGAACCGCGGCGAGTCCCGGTCGGGAGCCACGCGGTACAGGACGGCGAGGGCGCCGGCGAACACGCCGAGCAGCAGGATCCACCGGGCCACCTGGGCCAGGACGGTCCCGACGACACCCAGCGGGAGGGACTCCAGCACCTGGGGGACGACGGCAACCAGGCCGAAGGTGATCAGCACGAAGACGATGGCCCCGAGCGTCAACGCCAGCGAGGTGAGCTTGAGCTTGACGAACCCGCGCGCCTCGACCTCGTCGTAGGCGATGTTCACCGCACTGACGACGTTGCCCACGCCACCGGAGGCGCTCCACAGCGCGGCGAGGATCGAGACGACGAGGCTGATGCTCAGCGCGCTGCCGCTGTTGGCGACGATCGCGTTCAGCTGGTCGGCGATGAGGCCGGCGGCGTCCTCGGGCAGCTGGGCGGAGAGGTCCTCGACCTGCCGGGCGACGGTCTCGGGGGAGGCGACGAGGCCGTAGATCGAGATCATGGCGATCAGCGCCGGGAAGATCGACAGGAAACCGAAGAACGCCACCCCGCCGGCGATGATCGGCATGTTGTCGGCCTTGTTCTCCGCCCAGGCCCGCTTGAGGATCTGCTTCCAGCCACGCCAGGGGATCTGGACCGGCGTCTCGGCGTGGATCCCGGGCAGCTCGTCGCTGCTCGGGGCGCCCGGCGG
>DASPIH010000227.1:0-39607 GCA_035629195.1 Blastococcus sp.
CAGCGGCTGCGGGGCATCGGGCAGCTCGGAACGCAGCAGCAGCTCGAAGGAGGCGTCGGCGGCCTCGAACGACCAGCCGTCGGCCTCGAGCACCTTGACCTGGTCCACGACGCGGCCGAGGACGTCGGCGTGCCCGGACAGGTCGACACCGAGCTCCCGGCCCTTGAGCTCCACCGACGCCCGGCCGGCCATCTCGGTGACGAGGATGCGCATGTCGTTCCCGACGACCGCCGGATCGAGGTGGTTGTACAGCTCCGGGCTCACCTTGATGGCGCTGGCGTGCAGGCCCGCCTTGTGCGCGAAGGCCGAGGCGCCGACGTAGGGCTGGTGGTCGTCGGGGGCGATGTTGGCCAGCTCCGCGATGGCGTGGCTGACCCGCTTGAGCTCGGGCAGGCACTCGGCCGGTACGGCGGGGATGCCCATCTTCGTGACCAGGTTGGCGATCAGGACGAAGGTGTCGGCGTTCCCCGCCCGCTCGCCGTAGCCGTTGGCGGTGCCCTGCACGTGCGTCACGCCGGCCTCGACGGCGGCCAGGCTGTTCGCCACCGCGCAGCCGGTGTCGTCCTGGCAGTGGATGCCCAGCTTCCCCGTCGTCCGGGCACGGACGTCGGCCACCACCCGGCCGACGCCCATCGGCAGCATGCCGCCGTTGGTGTCGCACAGGACGCCCACCTCGGCGCCGGCGGCGAAGGCCGTCTCCAGGACGCGCACGCCGTAGTCCGGGTCGGCGGCGTAGCCGTCGAAGAAGTGCTCGCAGTCGAGGAAGACCCGACGGCCCTGGGCCACGAGGAAGGCGACCGTGTCGGCCACCATCGCCAGGTTCTCCTCGGGAGTGGTCCGCAGCGCCTCGCGCACGTGCCGGACGTCGGACTTCGCGACGAGGCAGACCACCGGCGCCCCGGAGTCGAGCAGCGCCCCCACCTGCGGGTCCTCCTCCACGCGCATCCCCGCCCGGCGGGTGGAGCCGAAGGCCACCAACTGGGCGTGGCGGAGCTTGAGCTCCGTCCGGGCGCGGGCGAAGAACTCCGTGTCCTTCGGCAACGCGCCCGGCCAGCCGCCCTCGACGAAGCCGACGCCGATCTCGTCCAGCAACCGGGCGACCGCGAGCTTGTCGGCGACCGAGTAGCTGACGCCCTCGCGCTGGGCACCGTCGCGCAGCGTCGTGTCGAAGAGGTGGAAGTCGGTGGTGGTCATGGCTCTCCCGGTGCTGTGGACCCCGGCCGAAACGAAAAAGACCTCCCGGGTAGGGGAGGTCGGCGCGCAGTCGGGGGGTGACTGCGCGCTAGGCGATGATGATCGTGCTGTGGTCGTGCATCGCCCCTAGTACAGCACGGGCCCGCCCGGCCGTGGCACCCGCCACGGCCGGGCGGGGCCTCAGCCGCCGGCGAGCGCAGCCAGGCGGTCGCCGACGTCGGTCGTGCGGATCTGCGCCTGGGGGCTCCGGGTGGACAGGTCGAAGGCCACCGCCGCCTCCACCTTGCGGGCCTCGTCGGCGCGGCCGAGGTGATCCAGCAGCAGGCTGACCGACAGGACCGTCGCGGTGGGGTCGGCGATGCCCTTCCCCGCGATGTCGGGCGCCGAGCCGTGCACCGGCTCGAACATGCTCGGATTGGTCCCCGACGCGTCGAGGTTGCCGCTGGCCGCCAGGCCGATCCCACCGGTGACCGCGGCGGCGACGTCGGTGACGATGTCGCCGAACAGGTTGTCGGTGACGATGACGTCGTAGCGGCCGGGGTCGGTGACGAAGAACATCGAGGCGGCGTCGACGTGCTGGTAGGCGACGGTGACCTCGGGGAACTCGACCGACACCTCCTCGACGACGCGCGACCACAGCCCCCCGGCGTGGGTCAGCACGTTGGTCTTGTGGATGAGCGTGAGGTGCTTGCGCGGACGGGCCGTGGCCCGTTCGAAGGCGTAGCGCACGACCCGCTCCACGCCGAACGCCGTGTTCAGGCTGACCTCCGTGGCCACCTCGTGCGGGGTGTCCTTGCGCAGGACGCCACCGTTGCCGACGTACGGGCCCTCGGTGCCCTCGCGCACGCAGAGCATGTCGATCGTCCCGGGCGCCGCGAGCGGACTGCGCACGCCGTCGAACAGCCGCGCGGGGCGGAGGTTGACGTGGTGGTCCAGCTCGAACCGCAGGCGCAGCAGCAGCCCCCGCTCGAGGATGCCCGGCGGCACGCTCGGATCGCCGATGGCGCCGAGCAGGATCGCGTCGTGCTGGCGGAGCTCGTCGAGGACGGTGTCGGGCAGCAGCTCACCGGTGCGCTGCCACCTCGTCGCGCCGAGGTCGTAGGGGGTGGCCTCCAGGTCGGGGGCGACCGCGCGCAGGACCTTCAGCCCCTCCGCCACCACCTCGGTACCGATGCCGTCTCCGGGGATCACTGCCAGGCGCATGGAACGGAACCCTAGGTCAGGGCGTGGTGAGGTCTGCTGCCCGGGCTGCCCGCGCACCGATGCGCTCGGCGATCGCCTCCAGCAGCTCGGGGGGCACCGGGCTGTCCACGGTGACGGCCATGAGGGCCTCGCCGCCCTCGGTCGTCCGGCTGACCTGGGCGCCGGCGATGTTGATGCCGGCCTCGCCCAGCATCGCGCCGACGGCGCCCACGACCCCCGGCCGGTCGGCGTAGGTGAAGAAGAGCAGTCGACCCGTGGCCGCGAGGTCGATCTCGAAGCCCGCCACCTCGGTGAGCCGCGGCACCTGGTTCTTGCCGAACAGCGTGCCGGAGACGGTGACCGGACGGCCGTCTGCCATGGCCCCGGTGACGGTGACCAGGTTGCGGTAGGTGGGGCTCTCCGGATCGCTGGTCAGCGCCACGTCCAGCCCGCGCTGCTCGGCGAACAGCGGCGCGTTGACGTAGGTGACCGGCTCCTCCACGACGCTGGAGAACACGCCCTTGAGCACGGCGAGCTGCAGCACCGAGGCGTCGAACTCCGCGAGCTTGCCCCGCACGTCGACGGTGACCGACTGCGCCAGCCCGCCGGCGACGGCGGTGAACACCCGGCCGAGCTTCTCCGCCAACGGCAGGCCCGGCCGCACGTCCTCCGCGACCACGCCGCCGGCCTGGACGTTGACGGCGTCCGGAACGAACTCGCCCTGCAGCGCCAGTCGCACCGACCGGGCGACCGCGGCGCCGGCCTTGTCCTGGGCCTCGGTGGTGGAGGCACCGAGGTGCGGGGTGACGACGGTGTTCGGCAGCTCGAACAGCGGGCTGTCGGTGCAGGGCTCGGTGGCGTAGACGTCGATGCCCGCCGCGCCGACCTGGCCGGACGCCAGCGCGTCGGCGAGCGCCGCCTCGTCGACCAGACCACCGCGGGCCGCATTCACGACGATCACCCCGCGCTTGGTGGTGGCCAGCTCGGCCGCACCGATCAGCCCGAGGGTCTCGGGGGTCCTGGGCAGGTGGATGGTGATGAAGTCCGACTCCCGGAGCAGCTCGTCCAGCGACACCATGCGCACACCCAGCTGGGCGGCCCGGCCGGGCTGGATGTAGGGGTCGTAGGCGATCAGTTCGACGTCGAAGGCAGCCAGGCGCTGGGCCACCAGCTGGCCGATGCGGCCGAGACCGACCACGCCGACCGTCTTCTCGGTGACCTCCACGCCGGTGAACGACGACCGCCGCCAGGTGCCCGCGCGCAGCGAGGCGTCGGCCGCGGGGATGCGGCGGGCGGCGGCCAGCAGCAGCGCCACGGCGTGCTCGGCGGCGCTGACGATGTTCGACGTCGGGGCGTTGACCACCATGACGCCCCGCTCCGTGGCGGCGGCGACGTCCACGTTGTCCAGGCCGATCCCCGCGCGGGCGACCACCTCGAGGTTCGGCGCTGCCGCCAGCGCCTCGGCGTCGATCTGCGTCGCGCTGCGGATCATGACCGCCGCGGCCTCGGCGAGCGCGGGCAGCAGCGCGGCACGGTCGGCACCGTCGACGTGCCGGATCTCGACGTCGGTCCCGAGCACCTCCAGGACGCTGGGCGCGAGCTCTTCGGCGATCAGGACGACGGGCGCGGTCGTGGTCACGGAACCAGAGCGTAAGGACGCTCCGCGCCGCGCGGTTCATCGCCCGGGTCCTTGCCCCGTGCGGGGCACCCCGACATCCTGGCCGGGGGAAGCCGGGATGCGTCCGGCGCCGACGGAGGAGAATCGTGAGCCAGTCCGACGACCAGGGTCGTTCCGAGTCCTATCCCCACGGTCCCGGCGGGAACCCGCAGTACGGCCAGCCCTCCTACGGCGAGCAGCACGGCGCCCCGCAGCAGTTCGGCCAGCAGTACGGGCAGGGGCAGCCCGGGTACGGCGACCCGGTCGACGGGCAGCAGTTCACGACGCCGGTGCCCTACGGCCAGCAGCAGTACGGCCAGACCCAGCAGTACGGCCAGCCCCAGTACGGGCAGCCCCAGCAGTACGGGCAGCAGTACGGGCAACAGCCGTACGGCCAGCCCCAGCAGTACGGCCAGTACGGCACGTCGGTGGTGCCCGCCAAGCCCGCCGCCGTGGTCATCGCTGCGGTCCTGGGGTTCGTCTACGGGGCCATCGGTGTCCTGGTGAGCCTGCTCCTCATCTTCGTGGGCGCAGCCGCCAGCGGCGCCGGGGACGAGCTCGACCAGGAGATCCCGGGCGTCGGCTCCGTCGCCGGCGCGGTGGGGGGCGCACTGATGGCGTTCGGCCTGCTGGCGCTGGTGTGGACGGTCGTCATGATCTGGGGCTCGGTGTGGGCCCTCACCGGCCGGAGCCGGGTGATGCTGCTGGTCGGCGGCTCGATCGCGCTCGCGCTCACCGCCCTCGGCTTCATCGCCAGCCTCGCCGACGCCGGCAACAGCGGGGTCGGGAACGTGGTGTTCAACCTCGTCCTCCTGCTGGCCTCGCTGGCCATCGTCGTCCTGCTGTGCATGAAGCCGGCGGCACACTTCTTCGCCGCGCACCGGTTCCGGCGCACGGGTCGCTGAACCGGGTGAGGCGGGCGGCACGGTTCCGCGCCGCCCTGGGATCGGTGTGACGATCCGTGGATCCGCCTCCGGTAGCCACCACGGCGGCGACCGTCGATCCGAAGGACGCCACACGATGTCCATCCCCCCGCCGTCCAGCCCCCCGCCCTCCAGCCCCCCGCCCGGATTCGACCCCGACCAGCCGCAGCCCGGCTGGGCGCCACCTCCGCCGCAGGGGCGGCACCGCTACGGCGCGGGTCCCGGCTGGACCGGCGCTCCCGCGGCGGGCGGCAAGCGACCCGGGTCGGTGACCGGCGCGGCCGTCGTCGCCATCGTCATCGGCGCCCTCGTGGGGCTGATCAACCTCCTCGGCATCGTCCTCGCCGGGAGCGTCGACGTCGAGATCACCACGGTCGACGTCCTGCTGTCGCTGCTGGCCGTCGCCGTGGGCATCGCGCTGGTCGCCGGCGGCATCCGGGTGCTCCGAGGCGGTCGTCCGGACCTGCTGCTCTCCGCCGCCTACGCCACCGCGGGGGTCTGGCTGCTCAACCTCGTCGTCGTCCTGTCACGGGGCGGCGGTTTCGCCAGCGCGGGGCTGCTCCTGATCGTGGGAGCCGCGGTGATCGTCGGCCTGCTGCGGGGCCAGGCTGCGCAGCACTGGTACGCCGGCCGCACCGGCGCCTGAACGGAACGGCCCCCGCTGCGCGAGCAGCGGGGGCCGGGGAACGTGCAGGGGTGGTCCTGCCTCAGCTCCGGGCAGCGGTCCCGGTGTAGTCGTCGGAGGCCGAGACCCAGCTCATGAGGCCGCGCAGCTTGCGCCCGGTCTCCTCGATCGGGTGCGCCTCGGCGGCGGCCCGCTTGGCCTTGAAGTCCGGCGCGCCGGCGTCCTGGTCGGCGATGAAGGCCGCGGCCCACGAGCCGTCCTTGATCGCAGCCAGCACGTCCTTCATGGACTCCTTGACCCGCGCGTCGATGACCTTCGGGCCGGAGGTGTAGTCGCCGTACTCGGCGGTGTCGGACACCGACCAGCGCTGCTTGGCGATGCCGCCCTCGTACATGAGGTCGACGATGAGCTTGAGCTCGTGCAGGCACTCGAAGTAGGCGACCTCCGGCTGGTAGCCGGCCTCGGTCAGCGTCTCGAACCCGGCGGTGATCAGCGCGCTCGCACCGCCGCAGAGCACCGCCTGCTCACCGAACAGGTCGGTCTCGGTCTCCTCGGCGAACGTCGTCCTGATGACGCCGGCCCGGGTGCCACCGATGGCGGCGGCGTAGGAGAGCGCCAGGGCCAGCGCGTTCCCGCTGGCGTCCTGCTCCACGGCCACGAGGCAGGGCACGCCCTTGCCGTTCTCGAACTCGCGGCGCACCAGGTGACCGGGGCCCTTGGGAGCGACCATCGCGACGTCCACGCCGGCCGGGGGCTTGATGTAGCCGAACCGGATGTTGAAGCCGTGGCCGAAGAACAGGGCGTCGCCGTCCTGAAGGTTCGGCTCGACCGACTCGGCGTACAGCGTGCGCTGCACGTGGTCCGGCGCAAGGATCATGATCAGGTCGGCCTCGGCGGACGCCTCGGCAGGCGTGACCACCCGGAGGCCCTCCGCCTCGGCCTTGGCCCGGCTCTTCGAGCCCTCGGGCAGGCCGACGCGCACGTCGACACCGGAGTCGCGTAGCGAGAGGGCGTGCGCGTGTCCCTGGCTGCCGTAGCCAAGGACGGCGACGGTGCGCCCCTGGACGATCGAGAGGTCGGCGTCGGCGTCGTAGAAGATCTCGGCGGCCATGCGGTAGGTGCTCCTTCTGGTGAGGACCCTCCTGCCCCCGCTGCTCGCAAGCTCGTAGCGGGACCCTGCAGGCGGGCTGGACGGTGGTGCTAGGCAGTTCTGTCGACGGGGCGCAAGGTACCGGCGCCGGACATGGCGCGCGGGCCCCGGGCCAGCGCGACCGTCCCGGACTGCGCCATCTCCTTGATGCCCAGCGGCGCGAGCACCGCCAGGAGGCCCTGGAGCTTGTCGGGGGTGCCGGTGGCCTCCAGGGTCACCGTGTCGGTGTTGACGTCGATCACCCGCGCGCGGAAGAGCTCGGCGGTCTGCAGCACCTGGGTGCGCTCCACCATGGGCGCGCGGACCTTCACCAGCAGCAGCTCGCGCTGGACCGCGGCCCCACCCTCGAGCTCGACGATCTTGATCACCTCGATGAGCTTGTTGAGCTGCTTGGTGATCTGCTCCAGCGGCTGCGACTCGGCGTCGACGACGATCGTCATGCGCGAGAGGTCGGGGTTCTCGGTGGGCCCGACGGCGAGGGACTCGATGTTGAACCCCCGCCGGCTGAACAGCGCCGAGACGCGGGCCAGCACACCGGACTTGTTCTCGACGAGCACCGACAGCGTGTGGCGAGACATACCGACGTTCCTTTCAGATGCCAACGTGCTCAGCGGTCGGCGCCCGTTCAGGGCCCCGCCGCGAGCGCAGCGAGTGGTGGGGGGAACGGGGGTCCTCAGACCTGTCCGTCGCCGAAGACCGGGCGCAGACCGCGCGCGGCCAGGATGTCGTCGTTGCTGGCACCGGCGGCCACCATCGGCCACACCTGGGCGTCGGCGCCGACCACGAAGTCGATGACGACCGGGGCGTCGTTGATCGCCATGGCCTTCTCGATGACGGCGTCCACGTCGTCCTTCGACTCGCAGCGCAGGCCGACGCAGCCCAGCGCCTCGGCGAGAGCCACGAAGTCGGGGATGCGCACCGGCTTGGGCGTCCCGTCGGGGTTGCGCGCGTGCAGCCTGGTGTTGGAGTACCGGCCCTCGTAGAACAGGGTCTGCCACTGCCGGACCATGCCGAGGTTGCCGTTGTTGATGACGGCGACCTTGACCGGGATGCCCTCGATGGCGCAGGTGGCCAGCTCCTGGTTGGTCATCTGGAAGCAGCCGTCGCCGTCGATCGCCCAGACCGTCGTCTCCGGGCAGCCGTACTTGGCACCCATCGCGGCCGGGACGGCGTAGCCCATGGTCCCGAGACCGCCGCTGTTGAGCCAGGTGCCCGGCTTCTCGTACTTGATGAACTGCGCGGCCCACATCTGGTGCTGGCCGACGCCCGAGGTGTAGATCGCGTCGGGGCCGGCGAGGGCACCGAGCCGCTCGATCACGTACTGCGGCGACAGCGCGCCGTCCTCGGGCCAGTCGTAGCCGAGCGGGTAGCGCTCGCGCCAGTCGTCCAGCTGCTGCCACCAGGCGGCGAGGTCGGGCGTGCGCCCGGCGGCGTGCTCGGCGCGCAGGGCCTCGACCAGCTGGGCGATCGTCTCCTTCGCGTCACCGACGATCGGCACGTCGGCCTTGCGGTTCTTGCCGATCTCGGCCGGGTCGATGTCCGCGTGCACGACGAGCGCGTCCGGCGCGAAGGTCGAGAGCTGACCGGTCACGCGGTCGTCGAACCGGGCGCCCAGGGCGACCAGGACGTCGGCCTTCTGCAGCGCCGTCACCGCGGCCACCGTGCCGTGCATGCCGGGCATGCCCAGGTGCTGGGGGTTGCTGTCGGGGAACGCCCCGCGCGCCATCAACGTCGTGACGACGGGCGCGCCGGTCAGCTCCGCCAGCTCGGCGAGCTCCTCGGCGGCACCCGCCTTGAGCACGCCACCGCCGACGTAGAGGACCGGCCGGGAGGCGCCGGCGATCAGTGCGGCGGCCTCGCGCACCTGCTTGCCGTGCGGCCGGGTGGTCGGCTTGTAGCCGGGCAGGTCCAGTCGCGGCGGCCACGAGAAGTCGGTGGTCGCCTGCAGGACGTCCTTGGGGACGTCGACGAGCACCGGGCCCGGCCGGCCGGTCGACGCCAGGTGGAAGGCCTCGGCGATCCGCTGCGGGATCTCCGCGGCGTCGGTGACCAGGAAGTTGTGCTTGGTGACCGGCATGGTGATGCCGCGGATGTCCGCCTCCTGGAAGGCGTCGGTGCCGATGGCGGCGCTGGGGACCTGGCCGGTGATCGCCACGATCGGCACCGAGTCCATGTAGGCGTCGGCCAGCGGCGTGACCAGGTTGGTGGCGCCGGGGCCGGAGGTGGCCATGCAGACGCCCACCCGGCCGGTGGCCTGGGCATACCCGGTGGCCGCGTGTCCGGCGCCCTGCTCGTGGCGCACCAGCACGTGCCGCACGTGCGAGTCGAACAGCGGGTCGTAGAGCGGGAGGATGGCCCCGCCCGGGATGCCGAAGACCACGTCGACGCCGACGGCCTCGAGGGATCGGACGAGGCTCTGCGCGCCGGTGATGCCGGTGGCCGGCTCGGCGGCGCTCGAGGCGATCGACCGGGCGGTCGTCTCGACCCCGGTCAGGGACGCGGCTGCCTCGCGGGTGGCGGCCTCGGAACCCGGGGCCTGGGTCGGGGTGGTGGTCATCGCGCGGATCTCCTGTGCCTTGCGGCGTGGTACGGGCTGGTGCGACGGACAGCGTGCTCGCGGTGCGCGCAGGTCACGGCCAACAAAAAACCCCCCGTGCCAGGGGCACGAAGGGTCAGCGCGTCGGTCGGTGACCGGACGCGCTAGGCGAGTACGAGGACGCCGCTGGTGCGGGCGTCGGCAGGCATGCTGGTGCGAGGCACGGTGACACTGTGCGCCTGCCGACGCCTCGGCGTCAACCGAGCCGTCTCACCATGTGGACATCGGCGTCCAGATCGTCCTGATCGCCGTCGAGGACCGCCGGGTCGAACGAGTCGAGCAGCGCGCGCAGGTCCGCGAACGGCATGGGGCGCCCGAACAGGTAGCCCTGCATGTACTGGCAGTCCATCGCGCGCAGATGGGCGACCTGCCCCTCGGTCTCCACGCCCTCCGCGACCACGTCCATGCCGAGCGACCGGCCGAGTTCCACGACCCCGGCCACCAGCGCCCGGCCGCGTGGGCCGTCCTCGATCCCTGCCACGAACTCCCGGTCCATCTTGAGGATGCGCACCGGCAGCCGGGCCAGGTAGGCCAGCGAGGACCACCCCCGGCCGAAGTCGTCGAGCGAGAGGAACACGCCCATGCCGCGCAGCGCCTCCAGGTCGGTGAGCAGCTCGGAGGCGTCCAGCAGCACCGACTCGGTGAGCTCGAGGATCAGCTTGCCCGGCGGGAGCTGCGCGGCGGCCAGGGCCGCGGCCACGTCGGGGGCCAGGCACCCGGCCTGGAGGTGGCGCACGGAGACGTTGACGCCCATCTGGATGTCCCAGCCGTCGGCCAGCAGCACCGCCGCCTGCCGGGTGGCCACCTGGAGCACCCAGCGCTGCAGCGGCACGATGAGCCCGTCCTCCTCGGCGAGATGGATGAACTCGTCGGGCGGCACGGTGCCCAGGAGCGGGTGCTCCCAGCGCACGAGCGCCTCGAGGCCCAGCACCCTCCGGTCGTGCACGCCGACGACGGGCTGGTAATGCACCCGCAGGTGCCCGTCCCGGATCGCGGCCGGGAGGTCGCGGGCCAGCCGCGTGCGCCGGCCGATCGCGGCGTCGAGCGCCTCCCCCGAGGAGCGCACGCAGCCCTTTCCAGCTGCCTTCGCCGCCCGCAGCGCGAGGTCCGCCTGGCGCACGGTGTCGGACACGTCCGCGGCGCCGTCGAGCCCGGCCACCCCGATGCTGCCCGAGACGGTGAACACCGGGCCGGCTCCGTGGTCGCCCGGGGAGGGGGCACGGTAGGAGCGGTCCAGCGCCACGACGAGCCGCTCGGCCAGACCGGTCGCCTCGTCGGGCCCGCCCGGCACCAGCAGGGCGAACTCGTCGCCGCCCAGCCGGGCGACCAGGTCCTGCGCCCGCGCGCCCCGGCGCAGCTGGTCGGCGACCTGCACGAGCAGCTGGTCACCTGCGTCGTGCCCGGCCACGTCGTTGACCGCCTTGAACCCGTCGAGGTCGATCAGCAGCACGCTGCTCGGCTCGCCCTGGCCGGCGCGTACCCGGGCCGCGTCCAGAGCAGCCATGAACCGCGCGCGGTTGGGCAGGCCGGTGAGGTAGTCGGTGTAGGCCAGCCGCTCCAGCTCGCGCTGGTTGACCCGGCGGGCGGTGACGTCCCGCAGGTGGAGCACCAGCCCATCGCGCAGCACCGTTCCCGCCACCCCGCCCCGGCGGGCCGCGCCCGCCAGCTCCACGTCGCGCCAGTCACCGTCGCGGGTGCGCAGGCGGACGGTCGGCGCGAGCCCCGATGAGACGCCGACCTCGGCGACGGCCCGGGCCAGGATCTCCCGGTCGGCGGTGTCCACGAGGTCGGCCAGGCGCCGGCCGGTGAGGTCGGAGACGGTCCAGCCCAGCTGCCCCCGGACCGCACCGGAGAGCCAGACCACCGTGCCGGACTCGTCCAGCACGACGGTGACGTCCTCGGCGCTGGCGGCCAGAGCCCGGAAGTAGGCCTCCGTCTGCGCCAGACGTCGGGTGAGCCGCCCGCCGTCGGCGGCCCAGGTGAAACTGCGCAGTGCGGTCAGCAGGACCACGAGGCCGGTGAGGGCCAGCTGGACGGGCGAGAGGGTGCGCCCCTGGCCGAGCACCACGAGCACCACGCCCACCACGCCGTAGGCGGTGGCCTGGCTGACCACGACCCCGACCAGCGCCGGACCGGAGGGCTCCTCGGACGAGAGCACCGGAGCGCCGGGGTCCTCGTCCACGGCCCGGACGGCGGCAGCGAGCATCGCCGTCCAGGCGACGAAACCGAGCACGCCCGCGGCCCCCTCCCCCAGGACGTCGGCCAGTGCCCCGGCGACGGCGACGACCACGAGGGCGACCATCGTGACGAGCAGCCAGACGGCGGCCCTCCTGCGGGAGCGGTCGACGCGGCAGACCGCCAGCAGGGCGAGGCCGCACAGCAGCGCACCGACGACCGGGTAACCCACGACGAGCAGCGCGCCTCCCGTCCCGCGGCTGCGGCCCAGGGCGTCCGAGAGGACCAGGCCGGCGACCAGCAGCACGCCGAGCAGCACGATCACGGCGTCGAGCAGCTCGGGCACCCCGGGCCGGCGGTCGCTGCGGGGCGGCAGCAGCGCCAGGCCGGCGGCGATCGCGAACGGAACGGCCACCACGTGCGGCAGCTGCGCCCACGCGCCCTGCCCGGCCGCCGGGTCGAGCACGTGGACCAGCTCCGCGACCGACAGGAGGGCAGCGCCCACCGCCAGCGCCTGCCAGGGACGTCGTGACCGGGCATCCAGCCGCCGCGCGTGCCGCGCGAGGAGCGCGGCGACGAGCGCCGAGGCGATCGAGAGGAGCACGGGGGACGGCCACGAGGCGCCGTGGGCACGGGGGATGCGCAGCACGACGGCCAGCACGGCGAGCAGCCCCAGCGCGGTCAGCACGACCGCCGACTCCCGCCGCGACCGCGGATCACACCGGCTCGGGGTGGGGCCGACGGGCGAGGGCAGGCGGGGCGCGGGGCGGAACGGCGGGCGCGGCCGCATCCCCGCGGACCGCTCGGGGGCGGGCTCGGACGACGCGGGGGACACGACCCTCAGATCGGCAGCGCACCGCTCCCGGTGCACCTGCCCTCAGGTCCTGTCCCCCGATGGGGTCACCCGCAGATGGCGCCCTGCGCCGCCGAACCGACGAGCTTGGCGTACTTGCCGAGGACACCGGTGGTGTAGCGCGGGGGCAACGGCTGCCAGCCGACCATGCGCTCGGCCAGCTCGGCCTCGTCCACGAGGAGGTCGAGCGTCCGGGTGCTCAGGTCCAGCCGGATGCGGTCGCCGTCGCGCACGAACGCGATGGGTCCCCCGTCGGTCGCCTCGGGAGCGACGTGGCCGATGCACAGCCCGGTCGTGCCGCCGGAGAACCGGCCGTCGGTGAGGAGCAGCACGTCCTTGCCCAGGCCGGCGCCCTTGATGGCCCCGGTCACCGCGAGCATCTCCCGCATCCCCGGCCCGCCCCGGGGGCCCTCGTAGCGGATGACCACCACGTCGCCGGGCTCCAGCGTGCCCTCGGTGACGGCGTCCATCGCGCCCTGCTCGCCGTCGAACACCCGAGCGGTGCCCTCGAAGACCTCGGCGTCGAAGCCGGCCGACTTCACGACCGCGCCCTCCGGCGAGAGCGAGCCACGGAGCACCACGAGCCCGCCGGTGCGGTGGATCGGGTCGCTCATCGCGTGGATGATCGCGCCGTCGATGTCGGGCGGGGCGATCTCGGCGAGGTTCTCGGCCATCGTCTTCCCGGTCACGGTGAGGACGTCGCCGTGCAGCAGGCCGGCGTCGAGCAGCGCCCGCAGCACCACCGGTACGCCTCCGACGCGGTCGATGTCGGTCATGACGAACCGCCCGAAGGGCTTCACGTCGGCCAGGTGGGGGGTCCGGTCGCCGATCCGGTTGAAGTCGTCGAGCGTCAGCTCCACCTGCGCCTCGTGGGCGATGGCCATGAGGTGCAGGACGGCGTTGGTCGAGCCGCCCAGGGCCATGACCACCGTGATGGCGTTCTCGAACGCCTCGCGGGTCATGATCTGCCGCGCCGTGATGCCCTTGCGGAGCAGGTTCACCACCGCCTCGCCCGAGGCGACGGCGTAGGCGTCGCGGCGGCTGTCCGGCGCCGGCGGCGCGGCACTGCCGGGCAGGCTCATGCCCATCGCCTCGGCCACGCTGGCCATCGTGTTGGCCGTGTACATGCCGCCGCAGGAGCCCTGGCCCGGGCACGCCGCCCGCTCGATCGCGTCCAGCTCGTCCCGGGTGATCAGCCCGCGCGCGCACGCACCGACGCCCTCGAAGACGTCGATGATGGTCAGGTCCCGGTCGCCGAGCTTCCCCGGCATCGTGGAGCCCGAGTACAGGAACACGCTGGCCAGATCGAGGCGGGCGGCGGCCATCAACATGCCCGGCAGCGACTTGTCGCAGCCGGCGAGCAGCACCGACCCGTCCAGGCGCTCGGCGAACATGACGGTCTCGACCGAGTCGGCGATGACCTCGCGCGACACCAGCGAGGCACGCATCCCCTCGTGTCCCATGGAGATGCCGTCGGAGACGGAGATGGTCCCGAACTCCAGGGGGAAGCCGCCCGCGGCCCGCACGCCGTCCTTGGCCCGCTTGGCCAGCCGGTCGAGGGAGAGGTTGCAGGGGGTGATCTCGTTCCACGACGAGGCCACGCCGACCTGCGGCTTGGCGAAGTCGTCATCGCCCATCCCGACCGCCCGCAGCATGGCCCGCGCCGGCGCCTTGGCCAGCCCGTCGGTCACCTCGTAGCTGCGGGGCTTGAGCGGGCTGTGCGTCTGGCTCGCGGGCTCGTTACCGGGGATGAGGTCTTCGCCGATCGTCACGAGGGGGGATGGTAGGCGCCGGGATCACCCCGGGGGGCCGGGCGGGGGGTGGGATCATCGTCGTCCGTGAGCACTCCCGTCCGTCTCCGGATGAGCCGCACCGCACTGGTGCCCGTCGTCGTGCTGGCCGTGTGCCTGCTGTCCGTGGCCGCGGTGTCGCCGTGGGGCCTGCTGGCTCTGCTGGTGCCGGTCGCCGTGGCGGCGTGGGTGCTCCGGACGGGCGTCGACGTCACCGACGACGGGCTGACGGTCCGCTCGCTCCTCGGCTCGCGACCGGTGCCCTGGTCGGAGGCGGCCGGCATCCGCATCGCCGGGCGCGGAGAGCTGTGGGTGGTCACGACCGGCGGCACGGAGGTCCGCCTGCCCACCCTGCGGGTGCGGGACCTGCCGCTGCTGGCGCAGCTCTCCGCCGGGCGGCTGGAGGTGCCGGCTCCTCCGGCCCGGTAGACCGGTCCGGCGTCAGTAGTCCCCCACCACGTTGACCGGTGGTTGCCCGGCGACGACCCGCCGGACCTGGTCGGCGATCGCGGCGGCGACCCGCGCGTCGGTTCCCGGCACGGAGCCGCCGACGTGCGGGGTGAGCAGGAGCCCGGGAGCCGACCACAGCGGGTGCTCCGGGGGCAGGGGCTCGGGATCGGTCACGTCCAGCGCCGCGCGCAGCCGGCCGGCGGACAGCTCGGCCACGAGGGCGTCGGTGTCGACCAGCACACCCCGGGCGGCGTTGACCAGCAGCGCACCGTCGGGCATCGCGGCCAGGAATGCGGCGTCGACCATCCCGGCCGTCTCCGGCGTCGACGGAACCACGAGGATCACGACGTCGGCATGCGGCAGGAGCTCCGGGAGGTCCGCCGTGCCGCGAACCCCGTCGCGCGCGGTACGGGCGACGTAGGTCAGCTCGACGTCGAACCCGGCCAGCATCCGGCCGACGGCCCGGCCGATGTCGCCCGCGCCGACGACCAGCACCCGGGCGCCCACCAGCGACCGGTGCGTGGCCGGCGACCAGCGGCCGGCATCCTGCTCGCGCACGAAGAAGGGGATGCCGCGCTGGGCGGCGAGAACGGCGGTGACCGCCCACTCCGCGGTCGAGGGGGTGTGCACGCCGCGGGCGTTGCACAGCACCACGCCCTCGGGCAGCCGACCGGCGAAGCGCTCGGCCCCCGCACTGGGCAGCTGCACGAGCCTCAGGCCGGGCAGCGCGGCGAAGAATGCCTCGTCCGGCAGCGTCGCGCCTCCGGGCCGCGGCACCCAGATCCGGGCCAGAGCGGCGTCTCCGCTGGGCGGGCCGTCCGCGGGGTCGACCCGGTGGGCCCGGACGCGCGGGGAGACGGCCTCGACGGCGGCCGCGAGGGCCCCGGACGGAACCAGCACGTGCAGCGTCTCGTCAGGGCCCAGGTTCAGCAGAGGCCGGTCCAGGAGTGTCACCGGTACAACCTAGGAACCTCCTCTGGCGTGCGCGATCCTGCCCCCGTCCCGCACGTACTGTGATGCGGGTGAGCAGCACTGCGCGCGCCCGCCGGCTGCTCCCCCTGCTCGCCGTCGCCGCCCTGCTGGCCGGGTGCGGGAGCGACGGCTACGAGCCCGCGGGTCCGTTCCGGCCGCTGCCCGAGGGCCAGCCCCCGAGGGTCGGCCCGCCGTCGGCCACCCCTCCCGGAGATCCGGCACAGCCCGGCTCGGGCGAGGAGGGCGGCGACCCGAACGTCGTCGCGGCCGGGCTGGCCGTGCCCACCGGACTGGCCCTCCTCCCCGACGGGTCGGCCGTCGTCGGCGAACGGGACACCGGACGGCTGCTGCAGGTGTTCCCCGACCGGTCACCGGCCGAGGAGCTGATGACCGTCCCGGGCATCGACACCGCCGGCGACGGCGGGCTGCTCGGGCTGGCGCTCTCGCCCACCTTTCCCGAGGACGGGCTGCTGTTCGCCTACATCTCCACGGCCACCGACAACCGCGTCGTCCGCTTTCCGATCGGCGGCACGCCCAACCCGGTGCTCACCGGGATCCCCCGCGGCGACGTGGGCAACGGCGGAGCGCTGATGACCGGCCTCGACGGGAACCTGTACGTGGGCACCGGCGACGCGGGAAACCCGGCGCTGGCCGCCGATCCCGCGTCCCTGGCCGGAAAGGTGCTGCGCATCGACGTCTTCGGCCGGTCGGTGGGCGACGCCGGGCCGGTGTTCAGCCGCGGCCACCGCGACGTCACCGCCCTGTGCCAGGACGGTGAGCGCACCTACGCCACGGACGAGGCCCTCCAGGGGGCCGACGAGTTCGACGTCGTCACCGAGGGCGGCGACGCGACCGCCCCTCCCCTGGCGGCCGTTGCGGGCGAGGAGGGCGGCCTGGGCGGTTGCGCCGTGGCCAACGGCACGGTGTTCCTCGGCGCGCTCGACGGCCAGCGGGTGCACGTGCTGACCCTGGACGAGGCCGGCCGGCCGGTGGCGGACGCGGGCACCGAGGTGCTCGGCGGCCGCTACGGCCGGTTGCGCACCGTCGTGCTGGACGCCGAGGGTGCCCTGTGGGTGACGACGTCGAACACGGACGGCATCGGCACTCCCGGCGAGGGCGACGACAAGGTGCTGCGCATCCGCCCCCCCGGCGGCCGGCCCGACAGCCCGTTGTAGAGGCCGCTGTACAGGCCGCAGTCAGGCGCTGTCGGCCCTGGCGCGGGGCCCGGAGGGTTCCCGCCGGGGACGACGGATCGGCTCAGCGCACCGGGGGACGGCTCCTGACCGCGGTGCGGTCCGGAGGACCGCAGTGTTACAGCAGGCGTTCCTCGAGCATGCGCCTGACGGTGGCGGCGTCGGCCTTGCCGCGGGTCGTCTTCATGACCGCGCCCACGAGCGCGCCGATCGCCTGCACCTTGCCGGCGCGCACCTTCCCGGCGACGTCGGGGTTGCCCTCGATGGCGGCCTCCACGGCGGCGACGAGCTCGTCGGACTCCCCCATGACGGCCAGGCCGCGGGACTCGACGACCGCCGCCGGGCCGCCCTCGCCGGCGAGCACGCCGTCGAGCGCCTGGCGGGCCAGCTGGTCGTTGACGGTCCCGGCCGCCACCAGGCCGGCGAGTTCGGCGACCTGCTGCGGCGTCACGGGCAGCTCGGTCAGCTCCACACCGCTGTCGTTCGCGCGGCGGGCCAGCTCGCCGAGCCACCACTTGCGGGCGTCGGCGGGTGAGGCGCCCGCCGCGACCGTGTCGCTGACCAAACCCAGGGCGCCGGCGTTCACGAGCCACGCCATCTCGGTCGACGACAGGCCCCACTCCTCCTGCAGCCGTGTCCGGCGGGCGGCCGGCAGCTCGGGCAGGGCGGCCCGCAGCTTCTCGATCCACTCCTCGTCGGGGGCGATGGGCACCAGGTCGGGCTCGGGGAAGTACCGGTAGTCGGTGGCCTCCTCCTTGCTCCGGCCGGAGGAGGTGCTCCCGGTGTCCTCGTGGAAGTGCCGGGTCTCCTGCACCACGCGCTGACCGGCGTCCAGCACGGCGGCCTGGCGGCGCATCTCGAAGCGCACCGAACGCTCCACCGAGCGCAGCGAGTTCACGTTCTTGGTCTCCGTGCGCGTGCCCCACTCCAGGCTGCCGATCGGAGCCAGGGACGTGTTCACGTCGCACCGCAGGTTCCCCTGCTCCATCCGCACCTCGGAGACACCGAGGGCCAGCAGGATCTCGCGCAGCTCGGTGACGTAGGCCCGGGCCACATCGGGCGCCTTGGCGCCGGTGCCCGGGACGGGGCGGGTGACGATCTCCACCAGCGGGATGCCGGCGCGGTTGTAGTCCACCAGCGAGTGATCGGCGCCGTGGATGCGGCCCGTGGAGCCACCGACGTGGAGGTTCTTGCCGGTGTCCTCCTCCAGGTGCACCCGCTCGATCTCCACCCGGTACGTCTCGCCGTCGACCTCGACGTCGAGGTGCCCGGCGGTGCACAGCGGCTCGTCGTACTGGCTGGTCTGGAAGCCCTTGGGGATGTCCGGGTAGAAGTAGTTCTTCCGGGCGAACCGCGACCAGCTCGCGATCCGGCACCCGAGAGCCAGCCCGATGCGGATGGTCGACTCGATCGCGACGGCGTTGGCCGCGGGCAGGGATCCGGGCAGCCCCAGGCAGACCGGGCAGGTCTGGGTGTTCGGCTCGGCCCCGAAGGTGGTCGCGCAACCGCAGAACATCTTCGACTCGGTGCCGAGCTCGACGTGGGTCTCGAGGCCGATGACCGGCTCGTAGCGGGTCAGGACCTCGTCGATGTCGACCAGTGCGTCGCTCATGAGGGGTTGTTCTCCTTCGGGGCGCCCGGGCCGCCCGGGGCCTTCGGCTGGCGGCCGGTCATCACGGCGCCGACGGCGGTCAGGAGGCCGAGGACGACGAAGACCGCGAAGACGGGACGGCCGGTGACCGCCCAGCCCACGACGCCCGCGACCACGACGAACGCGGTGAGGACCCAGGCGGCCTTGAGCGCGCCGTTCACGCGGCGCTCCCGATGCCGGCGAGCAGCGCGGAACCGCGGGCGGCGTCCTGGGCTGCCTCCAGCGCGGCGGCCACCCGGTAGCAGCGGTCGTCGGCCAGCGCCGGGGCCATGACCTGGAACCCGACGGGCAGGCCCTCGGACAGGCCGCACGGCACCGAGATCGCGGGGACCCCTGCCAGGCTGG
This sequence comes from Blastococcus sp., assembly GCA_035629195.1. Lineage (GTDB taxonomy): Bacteria > Actinomycetota > Actinomycetes > Mycobacteriales > Geodermatophilaceae > Blastococcus. The sequence continues at coordinate 18,757 of DASPIH010000227.1, forward strand.
CCGGAAGCGTGCACAGGTCGGCGGCGTACATCGCGACCGGATCGTCCACGCGGGCGCCGATCGGGAAGGCGACGGTGGGCGTGGTGGGGCTCACCAGCACGTCCACGTCGTTCCAGGCGGTGGTGAAGTCGCGGGTGATGAGCGTGCGGACCCGCTGCGCCTGCCCGTAGTACGCGTCGTAGTAGCCGCTGGACAGCGCGTAGGTGCCCAGGATGATCCGGCGCTTGACCTCGGGGCCGAAGCCCTGCTCGCGGGTGAGCGCCATGACCTCGTCCAGGTCGCGGCTGCCGTCGTCGCCGATCCGCAGGCCGTACCGGACGCCGTCGAAGCGCGCCAGGTTGGACGACGCCTCGCTCGGCGCGATCAGGTAGTACGCCGGCAGGGCCAGGTCGAAGGCCGGGCACGAGACCTCGCGCACCTCGGCCCCCATCCCCTCCAGCAGCGTCACGGCCTCGCGGAAGCGGTCGAGCACCCCGGACTCGTAGCCCTCGGTGTGCCCCTCGCCGCCGAGTTCCCGGACGACACCAACCCGCAGGCCGGCGAGCTCGCCCCCGGCCCCCCGGCGGGCGGCCTCGGTCAGCACCGGGACCGGGGAGTCGATGCTCGTGGAGTCGTAGGGGTCGTGACCGGCGATGGCCTGGTGCAGCAGCGCCGCGTCCAGGACCGTGCGGGTCATCGGGCCGGCCTGGTCGAGGCTGGAGGAGAACGCGATCATCCCGTAGCGGGAGACCGAGCCGTACGTGGGCTTGTGCCCGACCAGGCCGGTGACCGCCGCCGGCTGGCGGATGGACCCGCCGGTGTCGGTGCCCAGCGCCCAGGGAGCCAGCCCGCCGGCGACCGCCGCGGAGGAGCCCCCGGAGGAGCCACCGGGGATCCGGTCGGGATCCCACGGGTTGCGGGTGACCTGGTAGGCGGAGTTCTCCGTGGACGAGCCCATGGCGAACTCGTCCATGTTGGTCTTGCCGAGCAGCACGGTGCCCGCGGCCTTCAACCTGGCCGCGACGGTGGCGTCGTACGGAGGCCGCCACCCCTCGAGGATCTTCGATCCGCTGGTGGTGGGCACGCCCTCGGTGACGAACACGTCCTTGAGCGCCAGCGGGACACCGGCCAGCGGGCCGAGGTCGGAACCGGCGGCACGGGCGGCGTCCACGGCCTCGGCGGCCTCGATCGCGGCATCGCCCTCGACGTGCAGGTAGGCGCCCAGCTCGCCGTCCCGGGCCGCGATGCGGTCCAGGTACGCGCGGGTCACCTCGGCCGAGCTGAGGTCGCCGGCCTGAAGGGCCTGGCTGAGCGCCGTGGCGCTGCTGGCCGTGATGTCGGTGCTCATGCCGCTCACGCCTCCTCCCCCAGGATGCGCGGCACGCGGAAGCGGTCGTCCTCCGCGGCGGGGGCGCCGGCCAGGACCGCGTCGCGCGGAAGGCTGGGGCGGGCGACGTCGGGCCGCATGACGTTGGTCATCGGCACCGCGTGCGTGGTGGGGGGCACATCGGCGACGTCGGCCTTGCCCACCTGGGCGACGGCGTCGAGCACGGCGGCGAGCTGACCGGCGAACAGGTCGAGCTCCTCGTCGCTCACGGCCAGCCGGGACAGGTGGGCCAGGTGCGCCACCTCGTCGCGGGTCAGCTGGCCCTTCGGGGAGGGGGTGCTCATGCTGCGGTGGAACTCCACTTCGGCAGTGCCCGGCGGCCCGCCTTCGGGCCGGGACGTGACCGGGACACTGTACGTGGGGCCTCCGGGCCGGCGGCCGGCGTGAGAGGCTGCCCGCGATCGCGATCGACGGAGATCGAAGACAGACCCCCTGCCCCCAGCACGCGCGAGCTCGCGCCGGGCCCTGCAGGGGCCGTCGAATCGGAGGAACCGTGTCCTATCTCCTGCGGCTCGTGCTGCCCGACCGTCCCGGCCTCCTGGGCGCGGTGGCCACCGCCTTCGGTGCGGCCGGTATCGACATCGTCTCCCTGGACGTGCTGGAGCGTGGCAACGGCATCGCCGTCGACGACGTCGTGGTCGAGCTGCCGGCCGACCGGGTGCCCGACAGCCTGATCACCGTCGCGCAGACCGTCCCGGGGGTGCAGGTCGAGTCGCTGCGGCCCTTCGCCGGCCCGTTGGACACCCACCGGGAGCTGTACCTCCTCGACGCGCTGGCCCACGAGGGCGCCAACCCGGCAGCGCTGCTGGCCGCCGAGCTGCCCCGGGTCTTCCACAGCGGCTGGGCGGTGATCCTGGACGGCTCGCCGCCGCAGGGCGCGCTGCCGGGGTCGTCGGTGATGGCGGCCTCGGACGCCGCTCCCGGGTTCGCCGGGCTCACCCTGCCGTGGCTGCCGCTGACCGGTCCCCGGCTGCTGCCCAGCGACGAGGCCTGGCTGCCGGAGCGCTGGCAGGAGATGGCCATCGAGATGATGACCGCTCCCTACGGCCCGGGCGCCGCCGCGGTGGTGCTCGGCCGTTCGGGCGGTCCGGCGTTCCGCCGCTCGGAGCTGCTCCGGCTGGCGCACCTGACCGGCATCGCCTCGACCGTCTCGCACCTTCCGCCCGCCTGAAGAAGGACCCCGTCCTCCTCCCCCCTCGCACGCTCGGGGCGAGCCTCTGGACGGGGCCGGGTCAGCCCGCCGTCGGTGTGCTGCCGTCGCCGATCGTGGCCACCGCGCGGGCGGCGTCGGGGCCGTCGGCCAGCAGGACGGCGAAACCGTCGTCGTCGAGGATCGGGGCCTTGACCTGCACGGCCTTGTCGTACTTGCTGCCCGGGTCGGCGCCGACCACGACGAACCCGGTCTTCTTCGACACCGAGCCGGTGACCTTGCCGCCGCGCTCCTGGATCGCCGCGATGGCCTGGTCGCGGCTGTGGTCGCGCAGCGATCCGGTGACGACGACGGTGACCCCCGTCAGCGGTCCCGGCGGGGCGTCCTCGGCGGCGTCGGCCATGCGCACGCCGGCTTGCCGCCACTTCTCGACCACGTCGCGGTGCCAGTCGACGGCGAACCAGTCGAGGACCGAGCGGGCGATCGTGGGACCCACCCCGTCGGCGGCGGCCAGCTCCTCCTCGGTCGCGGCCATGATGCGGTCCATCGAGCGGAAGTCGCGGGCCAGCGCCTGGGCCGCCGTGGGGCCCACGTGCCGGATCGACAGCGCGACGAGCACCCGCCACAGCGGGACGTCCCTGCGGGTCTGCAGGTTCGCCAGCAGCTTGGCGCCGTTGGCCGACAGCGCGCCGTTCTTCCTGGTGAAGAACGGCGCGCGCTGCAGGCACTCCTCGTCGAGGAAGAACAGGTCGCCCTCGTCCTGCAGCAGAGAGCTCTGCAGCAGGGCGACGGCTGCCTCGTACCCGAGGTTCTCGATGTCGAAGGCACCGCGGCCGGCCACGTGGAAGACCCGCTCCCGCAGCTGCGCCGGGCAGGACCGGGCGTTGGGGCAGCGGATGTCGGCGTCGCCCTCCTTCTCGGGGCGGAGCTCCGTGCCGCACTCGGGGCAGTGGGTGGGGAACACGAACTCGCGCTCGTCGCCGGTACGCGCCGCCACCACCGGGCCGAGCACCTCGGGGATGACGTCGCCGGCCTTGCGGATGACGACGGTGTCGCCGATCAGGACGCCCTTGCGCCTGACCTCGCCGGCGTTGTGCAGCGTGGCCAGCTGGACGGTGGAGCCGGCCACCTTCACCGGCTCCATGTACGCGAACGGGGTGACCCGGCCGGTGCGGCCGACGTTCACCCGGATGTCGTGCAGGGTGGTCGTCGCCTCCTCCGGGGGGTACTTGAAGGCGATCGCCCACCGGGGCGCGCGCGAGGTGGAGCCGAGGCGCCGCTGCAGCGCCACCTGGTCGACCTTGACGACCACGCCGTCGATCTCGTGCTCGACGGAGTGCCGCTGCTCGCGGTACCGCTCGATGTAGGCCCACACGGCCTCGAGGTCGCCGACGACCTCGACCCGGTCGCTGACCGGCAGTCCGAGGGCCCGCAGCCTCTCGTACGCGGCCGACTGCCGCTCGGGATCGAAGCCGGTCCGCGCGCCGAGGCCGTGCACCACGAGGCGCAGCGGGCGGGACGCGGTGACCTTGGCGTCCTTCTGCCGCAGCGATCCGGCCGCCGCGTTGCGCGGGTTGGCGAAGGGCGCCTTCCCCTGCTCCACCATGGCCGCGTTGACGTCGGCGAAGGCGGCCACCGGGAAGTAGATCTCGCCGCGCACCTCGAGCAGCTCCGGCACGTCGGGCCCGGTCAGGTGCTGCGGCACGTCGCGCATCGTGCGGACGTTGGCGGTCACGTCCTCCCCGGTGACGCCGTCGCCGCGGGTGGCGGCCCGGACCAGGCGGCCGGCGTCGTAGACCAGGTCGACGGCGACGCCGTCGACCTTCAGCTCGCACAGGTAGCCGGCCCCGGCGGCGCCCTCGCGCTCGACACGGGCTGCCCACGCGGAGAGCTCGTCGCTGCTGAAGGCGTTGTCCAGGCTCTGCATCCGCTCCAGGTGCTGCACCGGGGCGAACGTGGCGGTGAACCCGCCGTTGACCTTCTGGCTCGGCGAGTCGGGGGTGACCAGGGCCGGGTGGGCTGCCTCGAGCGCCGTGAGCTCGCCCATGAGCTCGTCGTACTGACCGTCGCTGACCAGCGGCTCGTCCCGCACGTAGTAGGCGAAGGCGTACCTGTCGAGCTCCTCGGCGAGGTCGCGGTGCCGGGTACGGGCGTCGTCGGGGACCTCGGTGAGGTCCTCGCGGTCGGTGGGCGCCCCGACCGGCAGCTGCTCCACGCCGGCCTCGACGCCCGGCTCGTCGACGCCCGGGTTCTCGACTCCGGCCTCGCTGGTCACGACCGAACGGTATCCGGCGGGTACGACGGTCAACCGGCGCTCACCCGGACGTGGCGCGGCGGCTAGTCGGGCAGCAGGTACTTCGCCGCCTCCCGGACGTGCGTCATGGCCGCCCGGGCGTACGCGGGCGTCGCGCCGGCCAGCCCGCACGCCGGGGTCAGGGTCACCGCGTCGGGCAGGTCGAGCGCGGAGAAGCCGAGCTCCCGCCACCAGGCCTGCACCCGTGACGCGGTGCCCTTCGGCGCACCCAGCGGAGCGTCGGTGCCCTGGACCACGCCGATCAGCAGGTGCACGCCGGCGTCGACCGCCTCACCCACGGCGTCGAGGTCCTGCACCAGCCCGAGATCGAACGACAGCCCGGCGGCCCCGGCGGCCCGGAACAGCGCGAGCGGCATGCGGCGGGCGCAGCAGTGCACCACCACCGGCGCCGACAGGGCCCGGACGACGGCTCCGAGCTCCTGCTCGACCACGTCCGCGGCGACGGCGGGCAGCTTGCCGAAGCCGCTCACGGTCGGCAACCCACCCTGCAGGACGGCCGGCACCGACGGCTCGTCGAGCTGGACGACGACCTGGGCGCCCGGCACCCGCGCCCGCACCTCCGCCACGTGCGCGGCGAGCCCCTCGGCCAGCGACTGGCCGAGGTCACGCCGGGCGCCGGGGTCGACGACCGCGCGATCCCCCCTCGTGCGCTCGAGGCCGGCGGCGAGCGTCCACGGCCCGGCGGCCTGCACCTTCAACGGCCCGGTCCAGGCACCGGCCACGTCGTGCAGCGCGTCGAGGTCGCGGGCGAGGAACTCGCGCGCCCGCTGCTGGTCGATGCCCGACCGCGGCACGAGCCGCCAGCCCGCCGGGGTGAGGTCGACGGCGAGGTCGACCAGCAACGCCGCGCCGCGGCCGAGCAGATCCGCCCCGGCGCCCCGGCCGGGCAGTTCGGGCAGGTGGGCGAACTCCGGCAGCTCCCCCACCACCGTGCGCAGCGCCTCCGCGGGATCGGTGCCCGGGAGCGATCCCACGCCGGACGCCGGCCCCCACGGAGCGGGGCCGGGCCCGGCGTCGTCGGTGCCGTCGGCACCGGGGGCGGGGTCGGTCGGGGCGGTCACGACGGCGACGGTAGACCGCGGCCGCTGCCGCGCCGATCAGCGGGTGACGGTCGTCCGCCGGCGGGAGGCCGCGCGGATCGCGGCCTGCCCGAGCACCCGGTCACCGCGCTCGGCGTCGGGTTCGTACAGCACGGCGGACTGCCCGGCGGCCACTCCGCGCTGCTGGTCGCCCAGGACGAGGCGCAGGCCACCGTCGTCGCCCTCGGTGACCTCGCACGCCACCGGGGCGCCGTGCGCGCGCAGCTGCACCTCCGCGGCGAACGGGAGCTGCGGTGCCTCCGCGGTCCACGTGGGTGCGCCGGTGGTCACGACGTCGACGCCGGTCAGGTCGGCGGTGCCGATCGTGACGGTGCGGCTCACCGGCTCGATGCCCAGGACGTAGCGGGGACGCTGGTCCCCGGCGCTCACCCCCAGGCCCCGGCGCTGGCCGACGGTGAAGCCGAAGGTCCCGTCGTGCTCGCCGACGGTGGCACCGGTGACGGCGTCGACGACCGGCCCCGGCCGGCTGCCCAGCCGGCCGGCCAGGAAACCGCGGGTGTCGCCGTCGGGGATGAAGCAGATGTCGTGCGAGTCGGCCTTCGTGGCGACGGCGAAGCCCCGCTCGGCGGCGATCTCCCGCACACGGTCCTTGGTCATGCCGCCGAGCGGGAAGGCCGCGGCCGCGAGCTGCCCGGCGGTCAGGACGCCCAGCACGTAGGACTGGTCCTTGGCGGCGTCGACCGAGCGGCGCAGCTGCCCGTCGGCCAGCCGGGCGTGGTGGCCGGTGACCACGGCGTCGAAGCCGAGCGCCCGCGCCCGGTCCAGCACCGCGGTGAACTTGATCTTCTCGTTGCAGCGCAGGCACGGGTTGGGCGTGCGCCCGGCCGCGTACTCGGCGACGAAGTCGTCGACGACGTCCTCGGTGAACCGGTCGGCCATGTCCCACACGTAGAACGGGATGCCGAGCTCGTCGGCGACCCGGCGGGCGTCGTGCGCGTCCTCGACGCTGCAGCACCCGCGCGACCCGCTGCGCAACGTCTGCCGGTGCTGGGACAGCGCCAGGTGGACCCCGGTGACGTCGTGGCCGGCATCGACGGCCAGCGCGGCGGCCACGGCCGAGTCCACTCCTCCGCTCATCGCGGCGAGCACCCTCATCGTCAGCGCCGTCCCGTGCCGGCGCGGCGGGCCCGCTCCACCACCGGCGCGATGACCTCGAGCACCGCGTCGACGTCGGCGTCGGTGCTGGTGTGCCCCAGGCTGAACCGCAGCGAGCTGCGCGCCCGGTCGGGGTCGGCGCCGACCGCCAGCAGCACGTGGCTGGGCCGTGCCACGCCCGCACTGCAGGCCGACCCGGTCGAGCACTCGATGCCCCGGGCGTCGAGCAGCATGAGCAGGGCGTCGCCCTCGGCCCCCGGGAAGGACAGGTGGGCGTTGCCCGGGAGCCGCCCGGGGCCCGAGCGCACGACGTCGTCCGGCGGGGCGCCGTTCAGCTGGGCGTCGGGCAGCTGCGCGACGACGCCCGCCACGAGGCGGTCGCGCAGCCCGGCCAGCTGGGCAGCCCGCTCGACCCGGCCCTCGACGGCCGCGACCGTGGCGGTGGCGAGGCCGACGATGGCCGGGACGTCGAGGGTGCCGGAGCGGACGTCGCGCTCCTGACCGCCGCCGTGCAGCAGCGGGGTGCACTCGGCGTCGCGGCGCAGCAGGAGCGCACCGGCGCCCATCGGCCCGCCGAGCTTGTGCCCCGTCATCGTCAGCGCGTCCACACCGCTGGCCCCGAAGTCGACCAGCACCTGACCGACGGCCTGCACCGCGTCGGTGTGCAGCGGCACGCCGACGTCGTGCGCCGTGGCGGCCAGCTCGGCGATGTCGCTGACCGTGCCGATCTCGTTGTTCGCCCACATGACGCTGGCGACGGCGACGTCGGAGCCGTCGCCCAGCGCCGCGGCCAGCGCCTCCGGCGCCACCCGGCCCGAGGGCTCCACCCGCAGCCAGGTGACCTCGGCACCCTCGTGCTTGACCAGCCACTCCACGCTGTCGAGGACGGCGTGGTGCTCGGCCGGGCTCACGACGATGCGCCGACGGCGGGAGTCGGCCCCCCGTCGGGCCCAGAAGAGCCCCTTGACGGCGAGGTTGTCGCTCTCGGTGCCGCCGCCGGTGAACAGCACCTCCGACGGTCGCGCGCCGACCGCCTCGGCCAGCCGTTCGCGGGCCTGCTCGGCGGCACGGCGGGCGGTACGGCCGCTGGCGTGCAGCGACGAGGCGTTGCCGACCCTGCCCAGCTGCTCGGCCATCGCGGCGACGACCTCGGGGAGCACCGGCGTGGTCGCCGCGTGGTCGAGGTAGACCGGCTCGGGATAGGTCATGACCCGCTCAGGGTAGTCGCGCGGGCGGGAGAGCCCGCTGGAGCCGGAGCGACGCCACCCGCCCGGGGCGCCATCAGCCCACCGGCGACCGCCACGGCGGTGAGCACCGCCACACCGGCCAGGACCGCGGCCGACAGCGAGAGCGTCCCCCCGGCCGTGGCGGCCACGAGCACCCCCACGACGCCGACGCAGACGGCGCTGCCGGTGACGTCGGCGATCTGGAACGCCGCGGAGTCCGCGCCCCGGGACCCGTCGGAGGACCGTTCCAGGAGCAGCACGCTCAGGGCCGGCATGCCCAGGCCCATGCCGAGCCCGGCCACCCCCCAGCTCAGGTACGCGGACCAGCCACCGACACCGGGCACGGCCACCAGCGCCGTGGCGGCCAGCCCCGCGGCGAGCAGCAGGAAACCGGTGCGCAGCAGCCGAACCCGCGACCACCGAGGACGGCGGGCCTGCAGCTGCGACGCCGTCGCCCACCCCAGCGCACCGGCGGTGAGCGGCACCCCGGCGGCCGCGGCGTCGTAGCCGTGCAGCTCGGTGAGGGCCAGCGGCAGCAGGATGTCCATGCCGAAGAAGGCCCCGGCCAGCAGCCCCCGCCCGGCCACCACCGCCGGCAGCCCCGGACGGAGCGCCGCGGTGCCGGGCGGCAGCAGCGGGCGCAGGCCCAGGACGAGCGCGCAGACCCCGGCCACGGCGAGGCCGGCGGCCAGGAGGTCCAGCCGCTGCCCGGCGTACTGCAGCGTTCCGATGCCCACGCCGGCGAGCAGGGCCCACCAGCGCCGGGCGGAGGCGGTGCCGGGCGCTGCCGACGGCACCGGCAGGCCCCGCACCGCCGGCAGGGCCAGACCGAGTCCGAGCAGGATGAGCGGCAGCAGCCCGAGGAAGACCAGCCGCCAGGTCAGGTGCGTCGTGAGCAGACCGGCCACGGCGGGCCCGACGAGCGCGGGCAGCACCCACGCCGCGGAGAAGGCACCGAACAGGCGGGGCCGCAGCCGCGGGTCGAACGCCTGGCCGGCGACGACGTAGAGCGAGACGGAGATCATCCCGCCACCGACACCCTGCAGCGCGCGAGCAGCGACGAGCACGGCCATGGACCCGGCCATCCCGGCGAGGAGCAGCCCGGCGGCGAAGACCGTGACACCGGTCAGGAGCGCCCGCCGGGAGCCGTGCCGGTCACTGACGTCCCCGCCCAGCACCATCCCGACCACCGAGGCCACCAGGAAGGCGCTGAAGGGCCAGGCGTACCAGGCCAGCCCGCCCAGCTCCCGCACGGCCGTGGGCATCGCCGTGGCCACGGCCATCGCCTCGAAGGCGACCATGGTGACCAGCATCAGCAGCCCGGCGGTGGTCAGCCGGTGCGCCCGGTCGAAGAGCGCCACGGGTGCGCCGCTCGTCACGCTGTCGTCCTCACTCCGTCGCCAACTCCGCGCACCCCCGGGCGCTTCCCGGGCGCCGACAACCGTCGAGCGCCGACCCCCGAAGGGATCGGCGCTCGACGGTGACGTACTGGAACGGCTCCGTCCAGAGGCTCACGCCGAGCGGAGCGAGGCGTGAGGAGGACGGGGTCCTTTACTTGCGGGCTTTGATCTGCTCGGTGGCCGTCGGGACGACCGTGTTCAGGTCACCGATGACACCGAAGTCGGCCAGCTCGAAGATCGGCGCCTCGGGGTCCTTGTTGATGGCGACGATGGTCTTGCTGGTCTGCATGCCGGCGCGGTGCTGGATGGCACCGGAGATGCCGACGGCGACGTAGAGCTGCGGCGAGACGGTCTTGCCGGTCTGCCCCACCTGGAAGCTGTGGGGGTAGAAGCCGGAGTCCACCGCGGCGCGCGAGGCGCCGACGGCCGCGCCGAGGGAGTCGGCCAGGCCCTCGATGATCGTGAAGTTCTCCGCGCTGGCCACGCCGCGACCACCGGAGACCACGATCGAGGCCTCGGTGAGCTCGGGACGGCTGCTCTTCTGCTCCACGACGCGCTCGACGACCCGGACCTGCTTGGCCTGGTCGCTGATCGACACCGGCACCGGCTGCTCGGCGCCCGCGGCCGGAGCCGGCTCCGGGGCGACCGAGTTGCCGCGAAGCGTGTAGATCGGGGTTCCGACCGTCACCTGCGAGTGCACGATCGTCTGCCCGGCGAACGCGACCTGCGTCGCGGTGCCGTCCGCGGCGATCTCGGTGACGTCGGTCAGGAAGCCGCTGCCGGTCTTGACGGCCAGGCGGGCGGCGATCTCCTTGCCCTCCGGGGAGGACGGGATGACGACGGCGGCCGGCGACTTCTCGCTCACCAGCTGCGCCAGCACCTCGGCCTTGGGCGCGACCAGGTAGTCCTCGACATCGGCGGACTCGGCCACGTACACGATCGCTGCGCCGTACTCCGCGAGCTGGTCGCGGACAGCGGCCGCGGTGCCGGGGGCACCGAGGACGACGGCGGAGGGCTCACCGAGCGCGCGGGCTGCGGTGAGGGCCTCCAAGGTGGTCTTGCGGACGCCACCGCCGGCGGCGTTGAGCTCGGCCAGAACCAGGACCTCTGCCATGGGTTTCTCCTCTTCCTTCGATCCGGACCGGGCTCAGACGATCTTCTGGGCGGCGAGGAACTCGACGAACTTCTCGGCGCCGTCGCCCTCGTCGGTGACCTTGATGCCCTCGCCCTTGGGCGGGCGGCCGGCGAAGTCGAGGACCTTGCTGGTGGCGCTGCCCAGGCCCACCGTGGAGGCGTCCAGGCCGAGGTCGGCGAGGGACTTGGTCTCGACCGGCTTCTTCTTGGCAGCCATGATCCCCTTGAACGAGGGGTAGCGCGGCTCGTTGATGGTGTCCCAGGTGGACACGATCGCCGGCATCGGCGCCTCGACGGCCCAGTAGCCGCCGTCGGTCTGCCGCTCGATCCGGGCCATCCCACCCTCGACGGTGAGCTTCCGCGCACCGGACAGCTGAGGAAGGCCCAGGCGCTCGGCGAGGAGCGCCGGCATGACGCTGAGCTGCGCGTCGGTGGCCTCCGCGCCGCAGAGGACCAGGTCGTACTCCATCTGCTGCAGCGCAGCGGCGATGACCGCCGAGGTCTGCACCGCGCAGGACCCGTGGATGGCGTCGTCGACGACGTGCACGGCCTTGTCCGCGCCCATGGAGAGCGCCTTCCGGATGGCGTCGGTGGCCGTGTCGGGGCCGACGGTGAGGATGGTGACCTCGCCGCCCTCCCGCTCGCGCACGAGGAGCGCCTCCTCGATGGCGTACTCGTCCATCTCGTTGATGACGTTGTCCGCGGTGGCGCGGGCGACGGTGTTGTCCGCCGGGTCCAGCTTGCGCTCGCTGCCGGAGTCGGGGACCTGCTTGACCAGAACGACGATGTTCATCGCCAACCTACCTCCGCGATGGGGTCAGGGGCGCGGGCACGGGAGCGCCCGCCTAGCACCGATCATTGAGGCTACTGCCTGGTAACGGGGCAGTCCACGAGGGGTGGGTGAGGCGGCTCACACGCCGGTTCCCGGGGCGTTCCACTCCCCCGTCGACGCGAAGCGGTCGAGCACCCCGGTGGCGGGCCCCAGGTCCATGCCTTGGTCTCCGACCCATGCGTCGGAGTAGTACGTGTGGGCGTAGCGCTCACCGCCGTCGCAGAGCAACGTGACCACGCTGCCGCGCCGGCCCGCCGCCATCATCTCCGCGATGAGCCCGAAGGCGCCCCACAGGTTCGTGCCGGTCGATCCGCCGGCGCGGCGTCCGGTGACCCGTTCCAGGTGCCGCATCGCCGCGATCGAGGCGGCGTCGGGCACCCCGATCATCCGGTCGACGATCGTCGGCACGAAGGACGGCTCGACCCGCGGCCGCCCGATCCCCTCGATCCGCGACGGCATGCCCGTGGTCCAGCTCCGCTCACCCGCCGCGTAGCCCGGCAGGAATGCCGAGTTCTCGGGGTCGACGACCGCCAGCCGGGTCGGGTGCCGGCGGTAGCGCAGGTAGCGGCCGATGGTGGCGCTCGTCCCGCCGGTTCCCGCGCCGACGACCACCCACTCGGGCACCGGGTGCCGTTCCGCGGCGAGCTGGTCGAAGATCGACTCCGCGATGTTGTTGTTGCCGCGCCAGTCGGTCGCACGCTCGGCGTACGTGAACTGGTCGAGGTAGTGGCCACCGCACTCGTCCGCCAGCCGCCGGGCCTCCTCGTACATGTCCAGCGCGTTCTCCACGAAGTGGCACCGGCCACCGTGGAACTCGATGAGCGCCACCTTCTCCGGGCTGGTCGACCGTGGCATGACCGCGACGAACGGCAGCCCCAGCATCCGGGCGAAGTAGGCCTCGCTGACGGCCGTCGAGCCGCTGGATGCCTCGACGACCGTGCTCCCTTCGCCGATCTGCCCCGAGCACAGCCCGTAGAGGAACAGCGACCTGGCCAGCCGGTGCTTCAGGCTGCCGGTCGGATGGGTGGACTCGTCCTTGAGGTAGAGGTCCACACCCCACTCCGGGGGGAGCGGGTAGACCAGCAGGTGCGTGTCGGCGCTGCGCCGGGCGTCGGCCTCCACCGCGGCGACGGCCTGGTCGACCCAGGCACGGCGGCCGGGATCGGACCGGTCGACGACGGCCGGACCGGTCACGCGGGCTCCGCCGGTGCGACGAGGACGGGGCGCTCGGCGGGCACGACGGTGACCGCGGCCCCGGGGACCAGCAGCCGGCTGTCGGCGCTGGCGACGTCGGCGCGCACCTCCACCCCGCCGGGCAGCGCCACCAGCACGCGGGTGGTCGCGCCGGAGAAGGTGCGGGTGACCACCCGCCCGGTGCCGCTGCCGTCGGCGTGCACCACCAGCGACTCGGGCCGGACGAGGGCGACGACGGAGCTGCCCGACGGAGCGGCGCCGGAGATCGGGCGGTGGACGCCCAGCAGCTCCACCGCACCGTCCCGGAGCGCCGCCGGCACGCGGTTCATCGTGCCGACGAACTCCGCCACGAAGGCCGTCGCCGGCCGCTCGTAGAGCTCGTCGGGCGAGGCCACCTGCTCCAGCCGGCCGGCCCGCATGACGCCCACCCGGTCGGCCACCGACAGCGCCTCGGCCTGGTCGTGGGTGACGAAGACGGTCGTGATGCCCAGCTCCAGCTGCAGGCGACGGATCTCCTCCCGCAGCTGCACCCGCACCTGGGCGTCCAGCGCGGAGAGCGGTTCGTCCAGCAGCAGCACCTGAGGCGCGACGGCCAGCGCCCGGGCGAGAGCGACCCGCTGCTGCTGGCCTCCCGACAGCTGGTGCGGGTACCGCCCGCCCCGGTCGGCCAGGCCGACCAGCTCCAGCAGCTCCGCCGCCCGGGCCGCCCGCTCGGGCCTGCCACGACCGCGGACCCGCAGCCCGAATGCGACGTTGTCGGCGACGGTCAGGTTCGGGAAGAGGCTGTAGGCCTGGAAGACCATGCCCGTGCCCCGCTTGCTGGGCGGGACGTCGGTGACGTCCCGGCCGCCGAGCAGCACCCGTCCGGCGTCGGGCCGGTCGAAGCCGGCGATCGCCCGCAGCGCCGTCGTCTTGCCGCAGCCCGACGGCCCGAGCAGGGCGAGGAACTCCCCGCCGGCGATGTCGAGGTCCAGCCCGTCCAGGGCGACCACCGAGCCGTAGCGGCGGGTCAGCTGCTCCAGCCGGATGGGCACGCCGGGACGGTCGGCCAGACCGGTCGCTCCGGTCCGTTCCGACGCTGCGGTCATGGGGTCTCCTTCGTGCCGCGCCGGCGGTCCAGCGCGGAGATCAGCAGCAGCAGGACCCAGGTTCCGACCAGGGACAGCACCGACACCGCCACCGACAGCTGCGGCTGCGATCCGGAGATCCGCACGATCCACGTGGGGAAGGTCTCGAAGCCGAGGATGTTGGCGATGGTGAACTCGCCGAGCACCAGGGCCAGGGTGAGGAACGCAGCGTTGAGCACCGACGTGCGCAGCACCGGCAGGACCACCGAGAGGAGGACCCGCGGCCATGAGGCGCCGAGGTTGCGCGCGGCCTCGGTGAGGGTGCGCAGGTCGGCGCCGCGGACCCCGGCGTCCAGGGCCCGGAAGACGAAGGGCAGCGCCAGCACCACGTAGACCAGCACCAGGATCCACGGCAGCGCCGGTTCCTGGAGGGCGAAGAACGCCTCGGCCAGGGGGGTGTCCAGGAAGTAGTCGGGCGCCCAGGCGAGCACGCCGCGCACGCCGACGACCAGCGCGATCGGTGGCAGCACCAGCGGCATGAGCGTGAGCAGCTCGATCGCCGTCCGCAGCCGGGGCAGCCGCAGGTCCACCAGCACGACGGTCGGCACCATGAGGACCAGGGCGATCAGCACGGTCAGCCCGGCGAGCGCCAGGGACCGGGTGAACGTCTCGGCGAAGCCCGCCGCGCCGGGGATGCCGGTGTAGGGCGCGGCGGTGAAGCCGCCCCGGCCACGGTCGCGCACGGTGAACCAGACCGACGCCGCGATCGGCACCAGGAAGTACAGGCCCAGCACGGTGAGGACGGCGATCCGCCAGGCCCCGCCGCCGCGCCGTCCCGGCCGCACCGGCGCCTCCGGCGCCACGCTCCCCGCGCCGGCGACGCCCTCGGCCAGCGCCGTCACGACAGCCACCGCTGGGTGCGCCGCTGGATCCAGGCGTAGAACACCATGACCAGGCCGACGACCACGACCATGCCCAGCGCCAGGGCCTTGCCCAGGTTCTCGGCGCCGACGACGACGTTGCTCGACAGGGCGTCGGCGATCTGCAGGGTCACCAGCGGCACGCTGCTGCCCACCAGCGCCTTGGCGGTGGCGTAGGCGGCGAAGGCGGAGGCGAAAAGCAGCATCGTGGCGCCGACGACCGGGGGCGCCAGCACCGGTCCGCCGACGTGCCGCCAGTACTGCCAGCCACTGGCCCCCAGGTTGTCCGAGGCCTCGCGCCACTGCGGCTTCAGCGCTTCGAGCGCGGGGATGATCGTGAGGACCATGAGCGGGATGAGGAAGTACAGGTAGACCAGCGCCAGACCGGTCATCGAGTAGAGCGAGAAGCCGCCCAGCCCCAGACCGAGGGTGTCGCTGAGCAGCGCGGTGACCACACCGGCGTTGCCGATGGTGGCGAGGAAGGCGAAGGCCAGCGGGATGCCCCCGAAGTTGGCCAGCACGCCGGAGGCGGTGAGGACCAGGCGGCGCAGCACCCGGCCGCGCCGTGACCGCACGACGGCCACCGCCAGCGCCAGACCGAGGACGGCGCCGAGCACCGCGGTGATCAGCGAGAGCTGGAGACTGCCCAGGTAGGCCCGCCGGTAGGCGCCGTCGGTGATGGCCGCGACCGAGTCGGTGGACCAGGACTCCTCGAAGGTGACGGGGTCCGTGGCACGGAACGCCTCGACCGCCACGACACCGATCGGCAGCACCAGGAACACCGCGACGTAGAGGAAGAAGGGCAGCGTGCCCAGCGCGAGGAGCGCGCGGGCGCGCCGGCCCCCGCGACGGGGGGCCGGCGCGACCGAGCCAGCGGGATCGGTGCTCAGCCCGACATCTCCTCGTTCCAGCGGGTCGTGACGACCTGCTTGGCGGCCGCCTCCTGCTCCTCGCTGGGGAACTCCGCGGTGCCCTGGACCTCCGGAAGGAGACTGCGCGCCTCCTCGTCGGCCGTGCCGGCCTCCTCCATGGCCGGCAGCCGGACGGGCCGCGCGCCACCGGCCAACCAGATGTTCTGGCCCTCGTCGCTGTAGAGGAACTCCTGCCACAGCCGGGCCGCGGCCGGGTGCGGGGCGAACGCGCTGATCGCCTGGCTGTAGTAGCCGCCCATCAGGCCGTCGCTGGGGACGTGCACCTCCCACGCCGACCCCGCGGCCTCCATCTCGTCGGTCTGCGCGGCGTTCACGTAGTCCCAGTCGAGCGAGATGGGGGTCTCGCCGCTGAGCACCGTCGCCGGCGTCGACTCGACGGGGTTGAAGTTGCCGCTCTCCTTGAGGTCCACGAAGAAGTCGACGCCCGGGCCGATGTCGTCCAGGCTGCCGCCGTTGGCCAGCGCGGCCGCCCAGACACCGGCGAACGCGGCCTGCGCCTGCGTGGGGTTGCCGTTGAGCGCGACCTGGCCCTGGTAGCGGGGGTCGGCCAGCTCGGCCATCGTCGTCGGGCACGTCTCGACGATGGTGGCGTTGCAGCCGATGGACAGGAAGCCGCCGTAGTCGTTGTACCAGTGGCCGTCGGGGTCCTTCTGCCCCTCGGGGATGTCGTCCCAGGTCTCGACCTGGTAGGGCGCGAGCAGGTCCTGCGCCTTGGCCTGGCGGGCGAAGGACAGCCCGAGGTCGAGCACGTCGGGGGCGCGGTCCTGGCCGCGCTGGCTGGTGACGGCGTTGAGCTCGTCCTGGCTCGAGCCGTCGGGGCTGGCGCTGTTGATCTCGATGTCGTACTTCTGGCTGAAGGTGTCGAGCATCTCGCCGTAGTTGGCCCAGTCCGGCGGCAGCGCGATCACGTTGAGCTCGCCCTCGGCCTGGGCAGCCTCGACGAGGGCGTCCAGGCCGCCGCCCGCCTCGGCCGAGGTGGCGGTGGCCCAGTCCGAGCCGCTGCCGCCCGATCCGCCGCCGCCCGATCCGCCGTCGTCGGAGCCGCAGGCGGTCAGGGTCAGTCCCGCCGTCACGACCGCGACCGCGGTCCGCAGGGAGCTTCGTCGCACGTGTCCTCCTGGGGTGGTGCCGTGCCGGAGCGGACCCCGATGGCCCGGCACACGGCGGCAGCAGATTCTGACCGAGACGACGCCGACGTGGGAGGTCGTCACGCTGTCGGGTGGGTGAACGGACGCCGGCGACCTCAGCGGCCGCTGAACGTGGCCTTCCCGGGCCCGCTCTCGAGGAACGAGCGCATGCCGGTCTTCTGGTCCTCGCTGTCGAACAGCTCCGCGAACAGGCGGGTCTCCAGGGCGAGCCCCTCGTCCAGGGAACCGTCGAGGCCCCCGTCGATCGCCCGCTTGGCGGCGGCGAGGGCCAGTGGCGGGCCCGCCGCGAACTTCTTCGACATGGCGATCGCGGTCGAGTAGACCTCGTCGTCGGGGACGACGGCGTCGGCCAGCCCGATCTCGAGGGCCTCCTCGGCGCCGACGTGCCGGCCGGTGAAGACCAGGTCCTTGGCCTTGGCCGGGCCGACGAGGCGGGCCAGGCGCTGGGTGCCGCCGGCGCCCGGGATGATCCCGAGCAGGATCTCCGGCTGGCCGATCTTCGCCGAGGCCCCGAGGACGCGGAAGTCCGCGCACAGGGCCAGCTCGTACCCGCCACCGAGCGCGTACCCGGTGATCGCGGCGATGACCGGCTTGGGCAGGCGGGCCACGGTGCGGAACGACTCCTGCAGCTCCTGGGCCCACGACGTCATCGACGAGGCCTCCAGCTGGGACATGGCCTTGATGTCGGCGCCGGCGGCGAACACCCGCTCGCCGCCGTACATCACCACGGCGCGGACGTCGTCGCGGCTGCCGGCCTCGAGCGCGGCGGCCCGAACCTCCCGGTGGAGCTGCTCGTCGATGGCGTTCATCTTGGGCCGGTCGAGGCGGATGGTGCCCACCCCGTCCTCCACCTGCAGGGTCACGAACTCGGGCTCAGCCATGGTGGGCACACTAAGAGGACCTCACTGCCCCCCGCACCTCGCCCGCTCGGCGCGGGCCCCTGCAGCGAGGCCGTTCCAGCCCGTCACCGTGCGCGGCGGGCGGCGAACCGGCCGTCGGTGCGGGTGAGGGTCAGCGACAGCCCGAAGGTCTCCGACAGCGCGGCGGCGGTGAGGACGTCGTCCGCGGCACCCGCGGCCACGACCTCGCCCCCGCGCAGCAGCAGGGCGTGGGTGTAGCCCGGCGGGATCTCTTCGACGTGGTGGGTGACCAGCACCTGCGCGGGCGCGTAGTGGTACCTCGCGAGGTCGGACAGCCGGGCCACCAGGTCCTCGCGCCCGGCCAGGTCCAGCCCGGCACCGGGCTCGTCGAGCAGCAGCAGCTCCGGATCGGGCATCAGCGCGCGGGCGATGAGGGTGCGCTTGCGCTCGCCCTCGCTCAGGGTGCCGAACGGCCGGTGCGCCAGATCGGCGACACCCCACTGCTGCATGAGCACCGCCGCGCGGGTCAGGTCGTGGACGTCGTAGCGCTCCCGCCACCGGCCCACGACGGCGTAGCCCGCCGAGACCACGATGTCGCCGGCCCGCTCGGTGGCGGTGATCCGCTGGGCGAGCGAGGAGCTGGTGATCCCGATCCGGGGCCGCAGCTCGAAGACGTCGACGGCGCCGAGGGTCTCGCCCAGCAGCCGCACCTCCCCCCGCGTGGGGTGCAGCTGGGCGGCGGCCAGCTGCAGGAGCGTCGTCTTCCCCGCTCCGTTGGGCCCCAGCACGACCCATCGCTGGTCGGGCTCCACCCGCCAGTCGACGCCCCGGAGCAGGTGGTTCTGCCCCCGGACGACGTCGACCCCGGTCATCCCTACGACGGCCCCCGGGGAGGCGACTGCGCTCGACACGCACCCATCCAATCAAGCGCCGCCCGCTCGCGTTGCGCCCCGTCCGCCGCAGGGCAGGGCACGATCGCGGCGTGACCGATCACTCCCGAGCCGGACACCACCCGCACGGCGCCGTCCCGGGGCTCCTGCCCGGCACCCCGGCCCCGCTCGGGTCGACCTGGGACGGGCGGGGGACGAACTTCGCGCTGTGGTCGGCCGGCGCGTCGGCCGTGGACCTCTGCCTGTTCGGCCCCGACGGCACCGAGCACCGCCACCGGCTGGAGGAGACGACCCACCAGGTGTGGCACGGCCGGCTGCCGGCCGTGGGGCCCGGTCAGCGCTACGGCTACCGGGTGCACGGCGGGTACGACCCGTTCTCCGGGCTCCGCTACAACCCGGCCAAGCTGCTGCTGGACCCCTACGCCCGGGCCGTCGACGGCGAGCTGCGGCTGCATCCCGCGCTGTTCGGCCACCCCGCCGACTCCGTCGACTCCGCCACACCCGACGACCAGGACTCCGCCCCCTACGTGCCGCGCGGCGTCGTCGTCCACGACTCCTTCCCGTGGGACGGGGACCGTCCGCTGCGCCGCTCGTGGTCGGACACCGTCATCTACGAGGTGCACGTGAAGGGCGCCACCGCCCGGCACCCGGACGTGCCACCGCACCTGCGCGGCACCTACGCGGGGCTGGCCCACCCGGCGTTCGTCGAGCACCTGCTCGCGCTGGGCGTGACCGCGGTGGAGCTGCTGCCGGTGCACCAGTTCGTCAGCGAACCGCACCTCCTCCGGCGGGGCCTGACCAACTACTGGGGCTACAACACCCTCGGCTTCTTCGCGCCGCATGCCGGCTACAGCTCGGCGGGCAGCGGCGGCGGACAGGTGACCGAGTTCAAGACGATGGTGCGGGAGCTGCACGCGGCCGGCATCGAGGTGATCCTCGACGTCGTCTACAACCACACCGCCGAGGGCGACCACAGCGGTCCCACCCTGGCGTTCAAGGGCATCGACAACGCCGGCTACTACCGTCTCGACGGCGAGAACCGCGCCCGGTACACCGACTACACCGGCTGCGGGAACACCCTGGACGTGCGCCGTCCGGCGGTGCTCGGGCTGCTCATGGACTCGCTGCGCTACTGGGTCACCGAGATGCACGTGGACGGTTTCCGGTTCGACCTCGCCTCGGCGCTGGCCCGCTCCATGCACGACGTCGACCGGCTGTCGGCGTTCTTCGACGTCGTGCACCAGGACCCGGTCGTCAGCCAGGTGAAGCTGATCGCCGAGCCGTGGGACGTCGGTGAGGGCGGCTACCAGGTGGGCAACTTCCCACCGCCGTGGACGGAGTGGAACGGCAAGTACCGCGACACCGTGCGCGACGTCTGGTCCGGCGCGAAGGTCGGCGTGCGGGACCTGGCCTACCGGCTGACCGGGTCCTCGGACCTCTACCGGTCCGACGGGCGCCGGCCCTTCGCCAGCATCAACTTCGTCACCGCGCACGACGGCTTCCCCCTCGCCGACCTGGTGAGCTACGAGCGCAAGCGCAACGAGGCCAACGGCGAGGACAACCGCGACGGGGAGAGCCACAACCGGAACTGGAACTGCGGCGTCGAGGGCCCCACCGACGACGCGGCCGTCCTCGAGCTCCGCGCGCGGCAGGCGCGCAACCTGCTGACGACGCTGCTGCTGTCCACCGGCGTCCCCATGCTGACCGCCGGCGACGAGCTCGGCCGCACCCAGCGCGGCAACAACAACGCCTACTGCCAGGACAACGAGATCTCGTGGCTGGACTGGAACGCCGTCGACGGCGACCTGCTCGCCTTCGTCACCCGCCTGGTGCGACTCCGCCGCGGAGCGCCGGTGCTGCGCCAGGAGGCGTTCTTCGAGGGTCACGAGCTGCCGGGCACCGGAGGCACCCGGGACCTCGCCTGGTTCGCTCCCGACGGAGGCCAGCTGACCACCGCGGACTGGTTCGACACCGGTCTGCAGACCTTGGGCATGTACCTCGACGGGCGCGGCATCCGGAACCGGGACGAGCGCGGCCACCCGGTGCTCGACGACTCCTACCTCGTGCAGCTGCACGCCGGGCCGGATCCGGTGACCGTCGAGCTCCCCGGGTCGCCGTGGGCCGACGGCTACGAGCTGGTGCTGTCCACCGAGTACCCGACCGGCACCCCGCCGCGGCCGACCGCCGTCGCGCCCGGGTCGGTGCAGCTGCCGGGCCGCTCCG
>DASPIH010000228.1:0-2067 GCA_035629195.1 Blastococcus sp.
ACGCCGCGGGCTGGTGGCTGGCGGCTGGCGGCTGGCGGAGGAACACCGCCGCCTGGGCTACCCGCTGCGGGTTCCCTCCCTCGAAGGCGACAGCTACCGCCTCGAAGACCACGAATCTGGTTGCACCTCCCGACCGACACCGACGACGAGCCCACCGGAGAGGAGTCCACCGTCAGCCGTCGCTACGAGGTCGCCTCCAGCCGCCGTCGACAGCTTCTCCCCCCGCCGACGGCGGTCTCCCGTGCGCGGTCCCATGGCTGCTCCGTGGGGCGTGCAGGCGCCAGGCCGCTGCGGACGCGTGGAACAGCCGCCTCGAGACATCAGCGCGTCCGCCGGTCCCGTGCGGTCAGCGACGTCCCGTCCCGACGCAGGAACGACGTAGGCCCCTCCTGCGCCAAGCGGCGGGAGGGGCCTACGTCGTTCGTGCGGGCGCTGAGCTCTCAGCTCTGCTGGGCGTTCTGCCCCACGTAGAACTCGAAGAGCAGCCCGCCGATCGTGATCAGCAGGGCAGCCCCGGCGATGAGGATCAGCCAGGAGTAGAAGAACGCGAGAGCCAGACCCATGAGCGCCGCGGACAGGGCAAGGGCGAACGGCCAGTAGCTGGCCGGCGGGAAGAAGCCGAGCTCACCGGCGCCCTCGGCGATCTCGGCATCCTTGCGGTCCTCGGGACGGGCGTCGATGCGACGGGAGATGAACCAGAAGAACCCGCCGATCAGACCGGTCAGGGCGCCGGAGAGCGCGAGCGCCGTCGTACCGATCGGCTCCCGGCTCCAGAGGCCGTAGACGATGGCCGCCACGATGCAGAACACCGTGATCAAGTTGAAGATCAGCGCCTCGACCTTCACGGTCGTACCTCCTCGAGCGTCATGCGGGTGCTTGCGGCCACGGGATCAGTTCCCGTTCGCAGCCTGCTGGTCGCCGGACTTCTGCTGCACGAGGTCCAGCGGCGTCGTGGTGCCGACATCACCCGGCTGGCCGATGGACTCCAGGGCCTCGTAGGTGTCCAGGCCGGACTCGCGAGCCGCCAGGTAGGCGTCGTAGTCGTCCCCGGAGACCGAGCGCACCTCGAAGTTCATGTACGCGTGGTAGGTGCCGCACAGCTCGGCACACCGGCCGACGTAGGCACCCTCCTCGCGGACGGTCACCTCGAAGACGTTGTCCCGGCCGTTCTCGTTACCGGGGATCACGTCGAGCTTGAAGAGGAACTCCGGCACCCAGAACGAGTGGATGACGTCCGCGGAGGCCACCTCGAACCGGATCGTGCGGTCGGTCGGGACCACCAGGATCGGGATCTCGCTGCTGGTACCGACCGTGGTGACCGGCTGACCGTCCTCGCCCTCGGTCTCCGGGTAGACGAACTCCCAGTTCCACTTGAAGGCGTTGACCGCGACCGTCTCGTCAGGCGCCGCACTGCGCTCCATGACCCGGTTCTGCGTCACCACGGTGAAGAAGAAGAGCCCCGCGATGATGAGGAACGGGATGACCGTGAGCACGATCTCCAGAGGCAGGTTGTACGCCGTCTGGCGCGGGAGCTCGTCGCCCCGCTTGCGGTGCCGCAGCACCGAGTAGCCGATCAGCCCCCAGACGATGAAGCCGACGACGAGGGCGGCGATGACCGACCCCGTCCAGAGCTCTCGCATCTCCGCGGCCTCATCGGTGATCCCTTCGGGCCAACCGAAGCGCCAGAACTCGTTGTTCGGCATCTCGCATCCGGTGAGGGTCAGAACCCCCAGGAGACCGAGCGCGGCGAGCCGCGCGAGCCTGCTGCCTCGAGCCACTGCTCGCTGCCTCCTCGTCCTCCGCCCGGGAGTACCGGGCGGTCGTTCCAGCGGGTCCTCCACCGGTTTTCGGCGAAGTCGAACCGCGCCGATCACAGTGTGGGGGGAGCGTAGCCGACCCGCCTCCGGGGCTGACCACCGGAGATGACCTGGCGGGTCGTGACCGGGGCCCCGCCACCACGTCCCGCCACCACGTCCCGTGACCACGTCCCGGCGGCACGGGCGGCGGGCGGCGGGCGGCGCGCCGGGGCGCCGGCGGGCTCGGGGCCGGCCGGCGTCGTCCGCGTGA
>DASPIH010000229.1:0-7664 GCA_035629195.1 Blastococcus sp.
CTCAGGCCGGCTGTGACAGGGCGGCGTTGACGGTCGCGACGATGTCGCCGAGGGAGTACCGCTCGGGGCTGTCGTCGGGCATCTCGGTGTCGAAGCGGTCGTGCAGTTCGGTCTGCATGGACAGGAAGGCCAGGGAGTCCAGCCCGATGTCGGAGAAGTGGGCGTCGGGGTCGGTGGTGCGCGAGTCCGGCGGGAGGCCGGCCTTCTCCGACAGCAGGTCCATCAGGTCCTCGAGGGTGAACGACGGATCGGGCACGGCGGTGTTCCTTCCTGGGGTGGGGTGGGGACGAGCGATCCCGGTCGGTCCTGGTCGGACGGGTCCGGGACGAGCTGCAGGGGGCCGTGCGCGGGCAGCGCCCGCGGCGGGGTCGCGCTGAGTGCGGCTGCCCGCGAGAGCAGCGCGGGCAGGGAGCGGTCGAGGAACTCGATGTCGTGCCGGTCGGCGCGCACGTCGGGGTGCCGGAGGAGGGCCCGCTGCAGGTCGACGGTCGTGCGCAGCCCCGGCCCCTCCACCCGCAGCTCCGCCAGCGCCCGGTCCATCCGCCTGATCGCCTGGTCGCGGTCGGGGGCCCAGACGATGAGCTTGCCGAGCAGCGAGTCGTAGTGCGGGCTCACGTCGTCGCCCTCGCGGTACCCGGTGTCGAACCGCGTCCACGGGCCGCCGGGAGCGCGCAGGACGTCGAGGTGCCCGGGGGCGGGCGCGAAGCCGCGGGCCGGGTCCTCGGCGTTGATCCGGCACTCGATCGCGGCCCCGCGGGGGACGACGTCCTCCTGCTGCAGCTGCAGTCGCCGGCCGCCCGCGACCAGCAGCTGCTCACGGACCAGGTCGACCCCGGTGAGCATCTCGGTGACCGGGTGCTCGACCTGGATGCGGGCGTTCATCTCCATGAAGTACGCGCCCGCCTCGTCCACCAGGAACTCGACGGTCCCCGCGCCGGCGAAGCCGACCGAGAGCGCCCCGCGCACGGCCAGGGCGCCCAGCTCGGCACGCTGACCGGGGGAGAGGTGAGCCGCCGGTCCCTCCTCGAGCAGTTTCTGGTGCCGCCGCTGCAGCGAGCAGTCCCGCTCTCCGAGGTGGATCCCGGAGCCGTGCCCGTCGCAGAGGACCTGCACCTCCACGTGGCGGGCGCGTGACAGGTAGCGCTCGACGTAGACGGTCGAGTCGCGGAAGACGGCGCGGGCAACCGCCCGGGTCGCCGTGAAGGCGTCCGCGAACTCGGCGGGGTCGGTCACCACGGTCATCCCGCGACCGCCCCCACCGGCGGCGGCCTTGATGATCACCGGGTAGCCGATCGCGTCGGCGATGGCCCGGCCCTCGTCGGCGGTCCGGACCGGCTCGACCACGCCGGGGAGCAGTGGCAGCCCGGCGTCGGCCATCAACCGGCGCGCCGTCGCCTTGTTGCCCATCTGCTGCATGACCTCCGGCGGCGGGCCGACGAAGGTCAGTCCCTCGAGTTCGCAGATCTCGGCGAAGTCGGGGTCCTCGGAGAGGAAGCCGTACCCCGGGTGCACGGCATCCGCGCCGGTGCGCAGCGCCGCCTCGATGAGGTTGGGTACGTGCAGGTAGCTGCGTCGCGGCGCCGGCGGACCGATGTGGACCGCCTCGTCGGCCATCTCGGCGACCGCCGAGTGCCGGTCCGAGGTGGAGCACGCGGCCACGACCTCGATGCCGAGCTCCCGGCAGGCGCGCGCGATGCGGACGGCGATCTCGCCGCGGTTGGCGATGAGCAGCCGGCTGATCACCGCGGTCCTCCCGCAGTGCGCAGGTACATCAGGACCTGCCCGTACTCGACCGACTCGGCGTCCCCGACCAGGATCTCGGTGATCACGCCCGCCTCCTCGGCCACGATCGGGTTCATCAGCTTCATCGCCTCCACGATCCCGAGCGTCTGACCGGGCTCGACCGTGTCGCCGACCTGCACGAACGGATCGGCGTCCGGGGAGGCGGCCACGTAGAACGTGCCGACCAGCGGCGCCGGGACGGCGGTGACGTCCGCCGGGAGGTCGGTTTCCGCAGGCGGGTCGGCCGCGGGGGCGACGCCCACCGCGGCGCGCGCTGTGGAGGAGGCGCCGGCCCGGTCCTCGGGGGCCCACTCGACCTCGATGACGCTCTCCCCGCTGCGCACGCAGAGCCGGCGCAGGTCGCCGGGGAGGGTCCGGGCCAGCTGGACGACGTCGTCGCGCAGCGTCCGTTCCTCCGCCGACGCGGGGGTGCCGCTCGTCGCCGCTCTCGAGGAGAGCTCACCGGGGGGCACGGTCAACGCTCCAGCGGGACGACGGGCTGCAGCGCGCGCACCGGCCGCCCGTCGTCCCCGTCGATGCCGGACAACCGCAGCGAGCGGGCGAGCAGCAGGGTGGTCACGTCCTGGCCGGACAGCTCGTCGAGTTCGCGGACGAGCGCCCCCCGGAGCAGTCGTGCCGCCGCCGCCGGGTCGGTGTGGGCGCCTCCCGGGGGTTCGGCGACCACCGAGGTGGCGATGCCCGACCGGTACAGGTGTGCCGCGCCCAGTCGCATCGCCCGGGCGGCAGTCGGCGCCGCGGTGGCCGTGCGCCACAGGATGGCCGCGCACCCCTCGGGACTGATCACCGACAGGTAGGCGTTCTCCAGGACCAGCAGCCGGTCGGAGGTGCACAGGGCCAGCGCGCCGCCGCTGCCCCCCTCCCCGGTCACCACCGCGACGATCGGGACCCGCAGCCGGCTGCTGCGCATGATGATCTCGGCGATCGCGTGGGACTGCCCGCGCTCCTCGGCGTCCGGTCCCGGATGTGCGCCGGGTGTGTCGACGAGCGTGACGACGGGCATCGCGTGGGCCTCGGCGTGCCCGAGCAGCCGCAGTGCCTTGCGGTAGCCCTCCGGATGCGGCATCCCGAAGTTGTGGGCGACGCGTTCGCGGACCGAGTGCCCCTTCTCGGTGCCCAGCACGACCACCCGGTGACCACCGATCGAGGCAATCCCGCCGACCACGGCCGGGTCGTCGGCGAAGGCGCGGTCGCCGTGGAGCTCGACGAAGTCGTCGAACGCCGTGTGCAGGTAGTCCAGCGTGGTGGGCCGCTCGACGACCCGTGCCCGCTGGACGACGTCCCAGGGGTCGCGGTCGTCGTGCTGGGGTTCCGGCGAGTCGTCCCGCGCGTCGTCGGGACCCGGCGCGGGGTCGTCGACGACCTGATCGTGCTCCCGGTCCTGCCCGTGCAGTGCGAGGAGCCGCATCAGCAGCGGCCGCAGCTCCGCCCGGTTCTCGACCCGGTCCACCAGGCCGTGCGCCAGGAGGAACTCCGCGGTCTGGAAGTCGCTGGGGAGCTCGGCCCGGATCGTCTCCTGCACGACCCGCGGTCCGGCGAACCCCACGTGGGCCCCGCGCTCACCGATCAGGACCGACCCGAGGGTGGCGAACGAGGCGGACACGCCACCGTAGGTGGGGTCGGTGAGCAGGCAGACGGTGAGCAGGCCGGCCTCGCGGAGCCGGCCGAAGGCCTCGCTGACCCGTGCCATCTGGAAGAGCGAGAAGACACCCTCCTGCATGCGGGCGCCGCCGCTCGCGCAGACGGTGAGCAGTGGCAGGCGCTGCTCCAGGGCCTGCGCGGCTGCTCCGCTCACCCGGCGTCCGACCTCCACGCCCATGCTGCCGCCGAGGAAGCCGAAGTCCATGACGGCCAGCACCAGCGGGGCGCCGCCGATCCGGGCCGACCCCACGAGCACCGCCTCGGACTCCCCGGAGCGGTGCGCGGCGTCCCGCAGCCGGTCGGGGTAGGGACGCAGGTCGGTGAAGCAGAGCGGGTCGGCGTCGGGTCGGGGGAACACCGTCTCGGTGAAGCTGCCGCTGTCGACGAGCAGGTCGACGCGGGCTCGTGCGCTCAGCCTCAGGTGCTCCTCGCACTCCGGGCAGACATGCAGGTCGCGTTCGAGCCGTTTGCAGTACAGCAACCACCCGCACGCGGGGCAGGAGATCCAGCCCTGGGGGGCCGGCGGTGCGGACGTCCCCGGGGTGGTCATCGACGAACGTGTCATCGGAGCCTCTCAACCGCTCGCTGCCGAGTCGGCGTCACTCGGGGGACGAAGTCCAGTGGTAGAAGCGGTGGGCCATCGCGTCCTGCGGTGAGCGCCAGTTGGGGTCGTAGGCCTCGATGTAGGGCCTGAGCTCCTCGCTCATCGCACGGAAGCCGGGCAGTGACTGCGCCACCTGCATCGCCTCGGGCGCCGGCCGGTCGAAGCCGATGAGGTGCACGTAGATGCCGTGGAACTGGAAGAGCGACCGGTGCCGGACCCCGATCTCCCGGGGCATGGACGTCGCGTCGTGGCGTCCGAAGATCGTGGCCACGTCGTCGGCGTCGCTCGGGGCCATCTTCGCGATGATCATCGTCTCGTGCACGAGTGCTCCTGCGGCGCTTGGCGGGCGGAGGGGGACGGACACCGGGAGACGCTAGGTCGGCTGACACCCGGTTCACATCCGCCGCACAGGCGGTTCCACGAGCCTCCTGAGGGATGGGTGGGGGTGCGCCCCCCACCCATGAGGCGTGCCACCTGCACCCAGGTGGCTGATGCGGCCGGACCTCGGGTCGGAGGTGCCTGCACCACGAGCAGGCCACCCCCGCCCCCCGGACGGCCTGACCCCCTACCTGCGGATGAACCGCCGGTGCATTCGGGCCGACGCGCGGTCTGGGGGTGTCGTCCACCCGGGGCGATCCCCTAGCTTCCGGGAACCGCAAGTTCAGTCCGGAGCGGAGTGGACACGCATGGCTAGCGACCCGAACCTCGGCATGGCCCCTGAGGCCCTGTCCGGTGGTGGGGGCGCCCGTGCACTCGTGCCGGGTCGCGAGAGGGGGCCGTCCATCGTCGGCACGGCCGGCTCAGGTGACGTGGCGCATATCCGGGTGCTGATCTGTGACGACCACGAGGTGCTGCGGCACGGCCTGCGGGCGGTGCTGCTGCGGGCGCCCGACCTCGTCGTCGTCGGCGAGGCGGCGGGTGCCACCGAGGCACTGCGACTGGCCGGCCAGTTCCATCCGGACGTCACCGTCGTCGGCCTGGGCGGGTGGGGTGCGGTGGTGGAGGAGTTCGTGCGGGCGCTGACCGGGATGGGCAGCCGCGTGGTCCTGCTCGGTGAGCCGGATGGGGGCAGCAGCCTGGTCCATGCCCTGCAGGCGGGGACGAGTGGCTACGTGCACACCACGGTGACCCCGCAGCGCCTGGTCGACGGGGTGCGCGCCGTGGCGCAGGGCGAGACCGTGCTCGACGCGGCCGCGACCGGCGAGCTCCTGCACCGCCTGGACGACGCCCCGCGGAACGGGGACGGCGGGCGGTCGTCGTTGGGCGGGGCGCTGACCGCCCGGCAGATGGCCGTGTCCCGCCTGGTCGCCGAGGGACTGACGAACGCGGAGATCGCCGAACAGCTCGACCTCAGCCGGGCCACGGTCAAGGGGCACATCACGGTGGCCCTGCGGCGCCTCGGCCTGCGGGACCGGACACAGTTGGCGATCCACGTCCACCGGACCGCGCCTGCCACCGGAGAGGGCACTGCGCAATGAGGCGGGCGGGCGAGAACGTAGCCGGGAGGGGAGGCCCAGTGCCACAATTCTGAAAGTTCACTGTGCACGGCGTGAGAATCGTTGGTCACGCACGATAGATTGTGCGCTACCGTCCGTTCATCGCCGTCGGCCCGTAGCGGTGGGACCGGCGACGCGCCGGGCGTCTGTCCAGGACCTGGGACGGCCGCATTGCGGGCGGGACAAGGGGGGTCCGCATGAGCCAGGACGAGCTCACGACGCGACCGGGACATGGCAGTCTGACGCTGCCGTCTCCTGACGAGACGCCGGGCCGAGCCCGCCTGCGGGGGGTGTCAGAGGCGCCCGATCCGCGGCGAGCCATGCACGGTCTCCGACCGAGAGCCACCCGGCCGCCCACGCCGCTGGTGCGGGTCATGCTGTGCGAGGACCAGGAGGTCTTCCGCCTCGGCCTGCGGTCGATCCTCGAGGCCCAGCCCGACATGGCGGTCGTCGCCGAGACGGCCGATCTCGGCGAGGTGCTCGAGGTGTCCGACGGCCCCGGGACCTGGGTCGTCGTCGTCCGGCAGGGGCTCGTGGGTGGCTCCACCCTCCCGCTCCTGCGGGACCTGTGCCGGCGCGGTACGGGGGTGCTCGTGCTGTCGGAGACCAGGAGCGGGAGCTGCATCGCGCTCATGGACGTCCTCCAGGCCGGGGTCAAGGGCTGCCTGCCCCGCCGCGCTGGAGCGCAACGACTCGTCGACGCCGTCCGCGCCCTCGCCCGGGACGAAGCTGCGCTCGACTCCGCCGTGACCAGTCAGCTCGTCCGCCATCTGACGGGTGACGCCACGGAGACCTCCGAACCGGGGCGTCCGCTGGACCGGCTGACCGAGCGCCAGCGCGACGTGGCCGAACTGGTCGCCCAGGGCCTGAGCAACGAGGAGATCGCCGGCCGGCTCTTCCTGAGCCCGGCGACCGTCAAGAGCCACCTCACGGCGGTGATGCGCCGGTTGGACGTCCGCACCCGGACCCAGCTGGCCATCCTGGTCAACCGGGACGACTCACCAGCAGCCTGAGCGCCCGGGAACGAGCGTCCCGTCAGGACGGCACGGCGGCACGCCGTCCTGACGGGACGGCGATCAGGCCTGCGCGCCGGCCTCCGAGGTCCGGTCGCCGGCACCCAGACGTGCGCGCAGGAACGCCACCACCTGCGCGCGCGCCTCGTTCGTCGGGTGCCCCGGCGTCTCGACGTCCTTGCTGGTCAGGACCATGTGCTCGCGCTTTCCGATGCCCGCGGGGTTGCCCGGGCGCGAGCTGATCGCGATCGGCAGCCAGCCGTCGCCGAAGGCGGCGCGCAGCGAGCGGAACCGGTCCGACGGCGAGGCGACGTCCTCGCTGAACCGCAGGCCCACGAGGCAGAGGCCGTCCTCCTTGACCCGGGTGGAGATGGCGTCCCGCTCCCGGTCGGACATGCCGATGTCGCGGCGGTGGCCGGCGCCGAGCGGCAGGGGCAGGGAGGGCTGGCTGGCCACCGGCGCCAGGACGCTGGGTTCGACGGCCGAGGCCAGCGCGAAGCCGCCGCTGAAGCACATGCCGATCACCCCGACCCCCGGCCCGCCGACCCGGTCGTGCACCCGGCGGGCGACCGCCCGCACGTACTCGGCCACCGGCCGGTCCGCCCGCCGGGCGAAGGCCCGGAACTCCCGGCTGATGCACGCGGAGGCGAAGGTGCGGGCCGCGTGGCCGGGTGAGGGCGGCCGGCCCGGCTCGCCGAACAGCGAGATGACGGTGACCGTGAAGCCGGCGTCGACCAGGTGGTCGGCCAGGCCCATCACCTCGGGCGTCATGCCGGGGACCTCCGGCAGCAGCACGACTCCCGGGCCGGACCCGCGGGTGTGCAGCTCGTGGGTGATGCCGGCGTTGGTGAAGGGCTCTCGCGCCCATCCGGCCAGTACGGAGGATGACGTCTCGGTCATCGGGTGATCCTGGAGCACGACGGCCGGCTGGTCGAGCCCGGGGGCGGGACGTCCCCGCCGGGGGGCAGGGAACGGGCGGGCCGGAGGTGCGGATCGGGGGCGCCTCCCGGCGGGCGTCCCTGCGCGGCCAGGTGGCGCCACGGTCGCACGACAGCGCCTGGGCTGGCTATCGTCCGCTGATGGGCGGAGGCGCGGGGGGTCTGGCCGCGG
>DASPIH010000230.1:0-5641 GCA_035629195.1 Blastococcus sp.
TCCGGCGTCCGCATGGGCGCGGCCAGATCGATGCCGTAGTGGAACGTGCCCCAGCGGCCGCCGTAGCCGCTCGTGAACCGGGCGCCGGAGACCGGCAGGACCGCCTTGGGCCGCGCGGCCTCCGCCGCGGCGGCGGCGGCAGCGGCCTCGGCAACCTCCCGCTCGGCGCGGGCGGCGCGCGTGGCAGCCACGTCCTGCAAGCGGGCCTCGGCCTCGGCCACCGTGATCGAGGCCTGCGGCAGCATCTCGACACCCTCGTCGTCGGTCAGCATCGCCTCCTGCGCCTCCAGCACCGAGGTGGCGTCGGCGGAGGCGGCGGGCGCTCCGGGGAGCCCGATCGCGGCGGCGGCCACCCCACCGGCGAGCAGCGCCCCGAGCAGGAGTGCCGGACGCCGGCGTCCCTGTGCCGGAGGCGTCCGCCAGGTGCGCCCGACGGCAGCTCGTGCGGGCGGCGAGCCGACCACACCGAGCAGCTCCGTACGCGCCTCCTGGCCGAGCTCCGCGTCCATGCACCTGTCCGTCTCGTTCCGGGTGGGCCCGAACGGGCCGACGCCCATCGAAACAGTCCGTGACGTACTCGTGACCGCCTGTTCGGCGCGTCGCCCACGACTCGCCGCCGTGAGCCGACTCACACACCTCGCTGACCACAGGCGCCACATCCCAGCGACGCGCTTCCGCAGGTCAGCGGCCCGCAAGCGCCCCCGCGCGACCCGCGCGCGTCCGGGCCCTAGGCTGGTTTGCCCTCGGAGCTTTCGGGGCAGCATTCTTCCCCGGCGTGAAAAATCCCGCGCCGGCCCGGCCGCGTCACGCTTCAGCGTCGCTGCGCCGGACCGTATTGCGCGGCAGCCAGCACACCCCGTGTACTGCTGCTCACACCTCACCCACAAGGGTGGGGCTGGATCCGCCGTGCCCAGGACAGAGAAGGAGGGATGCGATGTCGCGGGTCGAACTCCTGCCCCTGCCGGCCACCACCGCCTCCGCCACGACCGTCCGCCCCGCGGGAGCTTCCCGCCGGGCCCCCCGGACTTCCGCGCCCGCCGTCGCCGCCAGGGCACAGATCCACCCGCTGACCGATGCGACCCTCGCCCTGCACGGGCGCCAGCTCAGCGTGCCGACCTACGACCGGTCGGCGCTGACGCCGGCCGTCGTCCACTTCAGCGTCGGCGGCTTCCACCGGGCCCACCAGCTCCTGTACTTCGACGAGATCGCCGAGCGTGGCGTCAGCATGGACTGGGGCGTCGTGGGCGTGGGCCTGCACAGCCGCACCATGAAGGACGCCCTGGCACCGCAGGACCACCTCTACACCGTGGTGGAGCGCAGCCCCGACGGCGAACGCGCGCGCGTGGTCGGGGTCATGATCGGTTACCACTTCGCTCCCGACGACCCGGCCGCGGTGCTCGACCTGCTCACCGACGAGCGCACGCGCATCGTCTCGCTGACCATCACCGACAGCGGCTACCGGCTCGACCCGTGCACCGGGCTGTTCGACGCCGACGACCCCGACATCCGGCAGGACGTGCACGAGCCGTCCCGGCCGCGGACGGTCTTCGGCTTCATCGTCGAGGCGCTGGACCGCCGGCGCCGGGCCGGCCTGCCCGCGTTCTCCGTCGTGTCCTGCGACAACATGCACCGCAACGGGGAGGCCGCCCGCGCCGCCGTCGTCGGCTTCGCCCGGCTCCGCGACGAGGTGCTGGCGCGCTGGATCGCCGACCGCGTCGCCTTCCCCAGCAGCATGGTCGACCGCATCACCCCGCACACCTCCCCCGAGGAACGGGAGGCGGTGGCGCAGCGGTACGGCGTCGACGACCGCTGGCCGGTCATCACCGAGCCCTTCTCCCAGTGGGTCATCGAGGACTGGTTCTCCGACGGTCGTCCCCCGCTGGACGAGGTGGGCGTGCGGTTCGTGCCCGACGTCGGCAGCTACGAGCTGATGAAGACGCGGCTGCTCAACGCCAGTCACTGCGCCCTGGGCTACCTGGGCTCGCTGGCCGGCCTGAGAAGCCTCGACCAGGTGATGGCTGATCCGGTCTTCGCCGGTTACGTCGCCCGGCTCATGGACGACGAGGTGACGCCGCTGCTGCCTCCGCCGGACGGCATCGACCTGACCGAGTACAAGCACAACCTGCTCCAGCGCTTCGGCAACCCGGCCATCGCCGACGGCCTGCCCCGGCTGTGCCGCCGGGGCTCGACGAAGCTGCCGCACCACCTGCTCCCGTCGCTGCGCCAGGCGCTCGAGGAGGGCCGGCCGCACGCGCTGCTGACCCTCGCCGTCGCCGCCTGGTTCCGATACCTGCGCGGCACCGACGAGGCCGGCCGCCCGCTGCCGCTGGAGGACGCACTCGCCGACCGGCTGCGGGCACTGGCGGCGCAGGGCGGCACCGATCCCCGTCCGCTGCTCGGCGAGACGTCGGTCTTCGGCGACCTCGGCACGGTTCCCGGCTTCGCCGCCGAGCTGGCCGACGCCCTGGAAGCCCTCGACCGGGACGGAGTCCGGGCCACCGTGGCCGCACGAACGCTCACCCCCGCGGTCCTGCCACGGTGATCGACCCCCGACCTCAACCGACCCCCCGAGGAGACCACCCGGTGCCGATCGTTCCGCCGACGCTCATCGAGCCCGTGCAGTACCTGCTCTGCGACGCCGACGGCAACCTCTTCCCGTCCGAGGAGCCGGCGTTCGACGCCTCCGCCGAGGTGACCAACGCCTTCCTCGCCTCCATCGGCATCGATGCCCGCTACACCGCCTCGGAGCTCCGGGCGGCAGCCACGGGCATGAACTTCCGGTCCACCGCGCTCACCCTGGCCGCGCGGGCCGGGATCGCAGACGTCGACGTCGAGCCGTGGGTCGCCGAGGAACGCCGCGCCGTCACCGCGCACCTGGGCGCCACCCTCCGGCCGCACGGGCCCACGCTCGCCGCGCTGACCACCCTCGCCGGCCGGCTGGAGCTGGCCGCGGTGAGCTCCAGTGCGCTCAGCCGGCTCGCCGCGTGCTTCTCGGCCACCGGCCTCGACGAGCTGATCCCGGCCGCGCGCCGGTTCAGCGCCGAGGACTCGCTGCCCACGCCCACCAGCAAGCCCGACCCCGCGGTCTACCGGCACGCCTGCGTCGCCCTCGGCATCGAGCCGGAGCAGGGCCTGGCCGTCGAGGACGCCGTCGCCGGTGTGCAGTCGGCCGTGGGTGCGGGCTGCCCCGTCGTCGGCAATCTGCTGTTCGTGCTCCCGGAGGAGCGCGAGGCGCGGGCCGAGGCACTCCTGGCAGCCGGTGCCGTCACCGTCGTCGAGTCCTGGCAGGAGCTGGCCGACCTCGTGCTGCCGGTCCTGTCCGTCCGTCCGGACGTGCAGACCGTCGGCGGGGTGGCCCGGTGAAGATCGTCTACGTCGCCTTCCGCGGCCACTTCTCCGACAGCCCGCGCGCCCTCTACGAGGCGCTGCTCGAACGGGGCGTCGACGCCGAGCACACCTGGCTCGCCGCACCGCACACCCAGGGGACCTTCCCGGCCGGCGTCGCGACGCTCCCGTACGGCTCCCCCGAGTCGATCGCTGCCCTGGAGTCCGCCGACCTGGTCATCTCCAACGACCACATCGCGCTGGACTGGGAGAAGCGGCCCGGCACGACCTACCTGCAGACCTGGCACGGCACGATGCTCAAGCGCATCCACAACGACGTGCTGTGGGCGCCGGAGGGGCGGCTGGCCTACCTCGACCAGGACATCGCCCGCTGGGACCTGCTGCTCTCGCCCAACTCGGTCACCACCGAGCGGCTGCGCAACGCCTTCGGGTACCGCGGCCCGATCCACGAGACCGGGTACCCCCGCAACGACCTGCTGAGCAGCCCCCGCAAGGACGACGTCCGGGCGGAGGTCCGGTCCGACCTCGGCATCCGGGACGACCAGACGGTGGTGCTCTACACCCCGACCTGGCGCGACGACCTGGTGTTCGAGGGCAGCGGCGACCGCGACTTCGAGTTCCCCATCGACCTCGACGAGTTCGGTGCCCGGCTCGGGAAGGACCACGTGCTGCTGCTGCGGCTGCACAACATGGTCATGAGCCGGCTGGAGGTCGCCGAGGGATCGGCCGTGCGGGACGTGTGCAGCCACCCCGACATCCGGGACCTGTACCTCGCGGCGGACATGATGGTGACCGACTACTCCTCGACGATGTTCGACTTCGCCATCACCGGCAAGCCGCTGCTGTTCTTCACCTACGACCTGGAGCGGTACCGCGACCAGCTGCGCGGCTTCTACTTCGACCTGGCCGAGGTGGCGCCCGGCCCGCTGGTGGCCACCAGCACGGAGCTCGTCGAGGCCATCGCCGGCATCGACAGGGTCACCGTGGAGCACGCCGAGCGCTACGCCCGCTTCCGGCAGACCTTCTGCCACCTCGAGGACGGCTCCGCCACCGAGCGGGTCCTCGACCTGATCCTCCCGTCCGCATCCGCGTCCGGGCAGCTTTCCAGCACCTCTGAAGGAGATGATGTCCGTGCGGACCGGTGACCACGTCCTCAACCCCATTCGTCGGGGAGGATCCCCCCTGTCGGCCCGCGCGACGAGCCGACGGCAGCACACCCCGTCGGTGCAGGTCGTCATCCTGGCCGCGGGCATGGGTACCCGGCTGGGCCGCAAGGACCCCAAGCCGCTGACCCGCCTCAACGACGGCCGCAGCATCATGCAGCGCCAGCTCGACGGCCTGCGCTCGGTCCTGGGCGCCGACGTCTGCGTGACGGCGGTGGTGGGCTACCGCAGCAAGCGGATCATGAAGGCCACTCCCGACCTGCTCTTCACGTACAACCCCGACTTCGCGGTGACGAACACGTCCAAGAGCCTGCTGCGCGGACTCCGCACCACCCGCGAGGGCGGCGTGCTGTGGCTCAACGGCGACGTCGTCTTCGACCCGGCCGTCCTCGAGGTGGCGCAGCCCTACATCGCCGCCGACCAGAGCTTCGTCTGCGTCGACACCAGCACGGTCGCCGAGGAGGAGGTCAAGTACACCCTCGACAGCGACGGCTGCATCCGCGAGCTGTCGAAGATCGTCCGTGGCGGGCTCGGCGAGGCGGTGGGGATCAACTACATCTCCTCCGCCGACAAGGCGACGCTCATCGAGCACCTGGAGGCGTGCTCGCACGAGGACTACTTCGAGCGGGCCATCGAGACGGCGATCGCCGAGCGCGGGATGCGCGTGCTCCCGGTGGACATCTCGCAGTACGCCGCCGTCGAGGTGGACTTCGACGGCGACCTGCAGCGGGCCAACTCGATGTTCGGCGGCGACGCCCGGAACGTCGTACCCGAGGTCGGCTGACGCGACGCCGCGGAACCGGCGTCAGGGGACGGGCAGCGCCCGCTCCGCGCCGGTTCCCGCGGCCGTCGCGCCGTCGTCCCGGAACCGGCGCGCGGCGGCGATGCCCCCCAGCACCAGGCCCGTGCCGAGCGCGACCAGGAGGGTGACCGCTCCCCGCGCCAGCAGCTCCGGCCCGGCCGAGGCGACGTTGGCCGACCAGAGGACGTCGACGTCGGGCAGGCCCTGCACGAGGAGCAGCCAGCCCGCCCACACCGCCAGCAGGCCGGTCATGGCGCCTCCCCCGCGCGCGGCCGCGGCTACGCCGAGCACCGCGCACAGGACCGCCGCACCCGCGGGCATCAGCGCGGAG
>DASPIH010000231.1:0-6500 GCA_035629195.1 Blastococcus sp.
CCGGCGGTCCTGCCGGTGCGGACGGCGGACTGACCACACGGCCGCCGGTGAGCGGGTGGCCGGCAGGGCGACCCTGTCCTGAGCAGCCGACCCGGGCGGTGGGTGGAATGCTCGGCTGTCGTGACGTCAGCGATCCCGGAGCCGGACCCGCTCCGCGCCCTGCTGCGGGCATCGCACCACATGTCCGCCGACGAGGTCGGAACGGCCGTCGCGCGGGAGGCGACGAAGCTCGGCGCTCGCGCGGCCGTCGTCTACCTGGCCGACTACGCCCAGCGCTCCCTGGTGCCCGTCACGGGCGGAGCCGTTCCGAGCCGGAGCCCGGTCGTCGTGGACGGCCCGGCCGGTGGCGCGGCGTTCCGGCGGGTGGAGCTGGTCCGCTCCCCCGGCGATGACGGCGCGACCGTGCTCTGGGTGCCCCTGCTCGACGGCGCCGAGCGGGTGGGCGTCCTGGAGCTGGACTTCGACGGCGAGGCGCCCGCGGACCGCGACGAGGAGATCCGGGCGTTCGCGGCCCTGGTCGCCGAGCTCTGCGTCACCCGGGACGCCTACAGCGACGTCTTCACCCGGCTGCGCCGCGACCGGCCGATGAGCCTCTCGGCAGAGATCCAGTGGGAACTCGTGCCACCCCTGACCTTCGGCAGTGAGCGGATCGTCATCGCCGCGGCCCTGGAACCGTCCTACGAGATCGGCGGCGACACCTTCGACTACGCCGTGAACGGGCCGGTCGCCGACCTCATGGTGCTGGACGCGGTCGGCCACGGGTTGCCCGCGGCCCTGCTCTCCATCGTCGGGGTGGGCGCGTACCGGTCCGCCCGCAGGGACGGGGTCTCGCTCGTGGAGACCACGGCCCGCATGGACCGCGCCATCGCCGAGCACTTCCCGGGCAGCCAGTTCGCCACCGCCCTGCTGGCCCGGCTCGACCTCGCCACCGGGCAGCTGCTCTGGGTCAACGCCGGGCACCCGGCGCCGCTGGTCGTCCGGGACGGGGAGCTGCTGCCCCAGGACTCGTGCCGGTCGTCCCTGCCCCTCGGGCTGCAGGCCACGCCGGCGCGGGAGTGCAGCGTGCAGCTGCGGCCGGGAGACCGCGTCCTCCTCTACACCGACGGGATCGTCGAGGC
Organism: Blastococcus sp.; assembly: GCA_035629195.1. Taxonomy (GTDB): domain Bacteria; phylum Actinomycetota; class Actinomycetes; order Mycobacteriales; family Geodermatophilaceae; genus Blastococcus. Next base: position 1,119 of record DASPIH010000231.1, read on the forward strand.
GCGCTCGCCGGAGGGCGACTTCTTCGGTGAGGCCCGCCTGGCCGACTTCGTCGTCCGCGCGGAGGCGGCCGGCGATCCGCCGCCGGAGACCCTCCGCCGGCTGATGAACAGCGTGCTGGAGCACCAGGCCGGAAAGCTCCAGGACGACGCCACGATCGTGCTCGTGGAGTGGCGGACCGGGCGTGAGGCCCACGTGCGGCTGTGACAGTGGGCACGCCGGCGCCACCGGTGGACGACGCGGCAGGCACCGGGCCGGCGCGCGCCGGCCCGGCGCACGGGGTGGGAGTGCCCGCGGTCCGCGAGGCCGTCCGCGCCCACCGCCCGGGACACCCGGCACAGGGAGCAGCCGCAGGAGCGGTGCCCGCCGCTGCGGCTGGACACTGAGGTGTGACCATCGCCCACCGGTTCGCCGCCGCCCTCGCGGCAGCGTCCGGATCCGAGCCGGCCGGCCCGGAGATGCTGCCCGTCCGGCTGAGCCGGGCCTGCGCCGCCGTCGTGGACGTGGACGCCGCCGGCCTCAGCACCGTCGACAGCGCCGGTCGCTGGCTCCCCCTCGGCGCCAGCCAGCCGGCGGCGTCCACCGCCGAGCGCCTGCAGTTCACCGCGGGCGAGGGCCCGTGCCGGTCGTCCCTCGCCGACGGTCAGCCGGTGCTCGCCGTCGAGGAGGACCTGTGCCGTCGTTGGCCGGAGTTCGCCGGGCTCCTGCTCGCGGGCACGCCGTACCGGGCCGTGATCGCACTGCCTCTCGGCCCCGCCCCGTGGGGCTCCGGCGCCCTCGACCTGTACCTCACCGATGAGGCCACGATCGCGCACGTCGACGTCTTCGCGGCCACGGCCGTCGGTGAGCTGGTGAGCTCCGCGCTCAGCGACGCCACGATCTGGTCGACGTGGACGTCGGAGGAGGGCCCCCACTGGCTGCGTGGCTCGGACACCCGCCGGCGGGTGCGGGTGTGGGAGGCGATGGGCATGATCAGCCTCGACCTCGACGTGCCGGTCGAGGAGGCGCTCGCCCTGCTGCGCGCCGACGCGCGCTGGGGCAGCCGTTCGGTGGACGAGGTGGCCGCCGATCTGCTCACCGGACGCCGGGCCCCGGCCGACCTGCGCCCCGGCTGACGCTCCGACGCGTCGACCGGCGAAGGAGGTCACCGTCAGGCCGGCCTCTCCCAGCGCGCCCGGACCGGGCGGGCCGGACCGACTGCGCCCGGGGCACCACCGTGCACGCACCGGTGCGCTTCCCGGGGCAGTGCGGCACCGGAATGCCGACCGCCCGCGCGGCGCTGAACAGGGCATGGCAGCCGCCGAGCCGCTCACCCTCTTCGACGTCGGTCCGCCACCGGCGCCGATGCCGCCGAACCCGCTCCTGCAGATCCGCCGCGTCTACGCCGAGCCCGCCGCCCTCGAGTCCCCCCGCGGCCGGCAGGTGCTCGGCCGGTTCCCCGGCGCCGAGGTGGTCGAGGTGCCGTCGCACTGGCAGATCCCCGAGCTCCACGGCAACGAGGGGAACGTCGACCGCTGGGTGCGGGTGAAGACCGAGACCCTGGTCCTCGGGGTCCGCAAGGGACTGGCCACCCGGCCCAACGGCCGGTCGGCCGACTTCATCGCCCCCGGGACGGCCAACGGCTGCGCGATGGCCTGCGCCTACTGCTACGTGCCACGGCGCAAGGGCTTCGCCAACCCGATCACGGTGTTCACCAACATCGAGCAGATCACCGCGCACCTGCGCCGGCACGTGGCCCGGCAGGGGCCCAAGACGACACCCGACCAGTGCGACCCGTCCAGCTGGGTCTACGACATCGGCGAGAACAGCGACTGCTCGGTGGACGCGCTGGTCAGTGACAACGTCGCCGACCTGATCGAGACCTTCCGCGATCTCCCCACCGCCAAGGCATCCTTCGCCACCAAGTTCGTCAACCGCGGGCTCCTCGACCTGGACCCGGCCGGGCGGACCCGCATCCGGTTCTCGGTCATGCCCGGGGACGACGCGCGCGTGCTCGACGTGCGCACCAGCCGGATGGCCGAGCGGATCGCCGCCGTGGACGACTTCGTGGCGGCCGGCTACGAGGTGCACCTCAACCTGTCCCCCGTGGTCCTGCGCGACGGGTGGGAGCAGGCCTGGACCGGTCTGCTCCAGCAGCTCGACGACGTCCTCGGCCCGGCCGCCCAGTCCCAGGCCGCGGCGGAGGTGATCATGCTGACCCACAACGAGGCGCTGCACGAGGTGAACCTCGGCTGGCACCCGGCGGCCGAGCGGATGCTGTGGCGGCCGGACCTGCAGGAGCCCAAGCGCAGCCAGAACGGCCAGGACAACGTCCGCTACCGCGCCGGAGTGAAGCGGGCCGCCCTGGATCGCCTGCGCGGGCTCATCGCGACGCACGCGCCCTGGTTGCGGGTCCGGTACGCGTTCTGAACGATCGGCCGACGCGGTTCGCGGTCGACATGGCGACGTGTCGGCGGGTCGCTTCGTCGACGCGGCGTGCGGGGGAGCCTCACCGGAGGTGTGAGATCCTGCCCGGGGGTCCACGAGCGGTGTCTCGGGCCCGAGGGAGGACAGGTGCCGGAGATCAACTCGACGTTCCCGGCTGACGCGCTCCTCGCCGCCCTCCCGGACACGGTGGTCGTCGCCGACGGCGAAGGCCGCGTCGCGTACGTGAGCCCGTCGGTGACCGTGCTGCTCGGGCACGACCCGGCGACGCTCGTGGGGCGTCCCCTGCAGGTGCTCATGCCCGAACGGCTGCGCAGCGGCCACACCGAGGGTTTCTCCCGGTACCGCGCCACCGGTCAGGGCAAGCTGGTCGGCGCCACCACCCGGGTCCCGGCACTGCACGCGGACGGGCACGAGGTGCCGATCGACCTGACCCTGTCCCGCCTCGCCGCCTCGGGCGGCAGCACGTCGGAGGACGCGCTCGTGGTCGCCGTCCTCCGCGACGCGAGCACCACCATCCTGCTGGAGCGGCAGTTCGAGGTCAGCCGGTACCTGGCGGCCACGCTGCGGGTGACCGCTGCCCTCACCGAGGCTCCGGACGCCGACGTCGCCTTCGAGAGACTGCTCCCCAACCTCTGCGCCGAACTGGACTGGGACTGCGCCACCCTGTGGCAGCCCGACGAGACGGGGCAGCGCCTCCTCTACACCGGCATCTGGGCGGTCCCCGGCGTGGACGTCGCCGCGCTGCACGCCGCCAAGCAGCCGTTGACATTCGTCCGCGGCGAGGGCCTCCCCGGTCTGACCTGGCGCCGACAGGCGCCCGTCGCGATAGAGGACCTCCCCCGGGCGCCGGCGGCCCTCGGCGCGGCGGCCGCCCGGTCGGCCGGGTTCCGTACCGGCGTGGCCTTCCCCGTCCTCCGCGGCGACACGCTCCTGGGCGTGTGCGAGCTCTTCACCCGGCAGACCCGCCCGGTGCCGTCGGACCTGCTGGACGTGCTCGGCAACGCCGGTCGCCAGATCGGCCAGTTCCTCGGCCGCCTGCGGGCCGAGTCCGAGGTGCGCGAGCTCGCCGACACGCTGCAGCGCAGCCTGCTCCCCTCCCACCTGCCCGTGATCCCGGGCGCCGGGCTCGCGGCCCGGTACCGCGCCGGTGGCGAGACGGCGCTGGTCGGGGGCGACACCTACGACGTGATGCCGCTGCCCGACGGCCGCTGGATGCTGCTGATCGCCGACGTCTGCGGTACCGGAGCCGAGGCAGCCGCCGTCACCGCGATCACCCGGCACACGGCGCGCGCCGCCGCCGCTGCCGCCGCCGGCAGTCCCACCGAGATCCTGGCGGCCGTCAATGCCGCTCTGCTGCACGAGCAGGGGCACACGCCGCTGCGCTTCGTGACGGCCTGCTGCCTGGTGCTGGAGCCGACGGACGCCGGTCACCGCGGCCGCCTCGGCATCGCCGGCCATCCGCTCCCGGTGTTCCGGGGCGCCGACGGCGACACCCGGGAGGTCGGCCGGCCGGGCCGGCCGCTGGGGATCGAGCCGGGCGCGACCTTCGAGGAACACGTCCTGGACCTGCTCCCCGGCTCGTCGCTCCTGCTCTACACCGACGGGGTCACCGAGGCCCGCGACGACGCGGGACGCCAGTTCGGCGAGGACGGGCTGCTCCGGGTGGTGGCCGGCGCGCCCGTCGACGCCGAGGCCATGGTCAGCGCGGTGGCGGCCGCGGTGGAGCGGCAGCTGGCCGGGTCGCGGTACGAGCACGACGACCTCGCGGTCCTGTCGCTCGTCGTCCCGCGCTGACCTCCGCCCCGTCGGCCGACGTGCTCGACGTCTCCCGGCGGACGGTCAACTCCATCGGAAGCGGCCGCTACGACCCCTCGCTGCCCCTGGCCATCACCATCGCCCGCCACTTCCACCGGACCGTGGAGGAGACGGCGCAGTTCCTCGTAGGGGCGCTGCCCTTCGCCGTCGTCGCGCGCCGGAGCCGACCCGTCCTCCGTCGGGCGTCCTGGCTACCGTGGACCCGTGGCGCGGGTCGTGGTCCTCGGCGCCGGGCTGGGCGGCCTCGCGTCCGCGGCGCGGCTGGCCGCCCTCGGGCACTCGGTCACCGTGCTCGAGCAGGCCCCGGCCGTCGGCGGAAAGCTCGGCTGGTTCAGCCGCGACGGGCACTCCTTCGACACCGGGCCGAGCCTCGTCACGCTGCCGCAGGTCCTGCGCGACCTCTTCGCCGCCACCGGCGGCCGGCTGGAGGACGCCGTCGACCTGGTCCGGCTCGACCCCGCCGTCGGTTACCGGTTCGCCGACGGCACCCGGCTGACGATGCCGGGCCGGCTCGACGCCGTGCCGTCCGCCCTCGACGACGCGCTCGGCCGGGACGCGGGGCGGCAGTGGAACGCCCTGCTCGACCGCGCCGCGGCGATGTGGCGGATCAGCGAGGAACCGTTCCTCCGCACGCCGCTCGCCGGAGCGGCCACGCTCGCGCGGCTGGCCCGCCGTCCGGGCGACGTCGCGGCGATCGCGCCGTGGCAGACGCTGCGCGGGCTGGGCCGTCGGTACCTGCACGACCCGCGCCTGCGCCTGCTGCTCGACCGGTACGCCACCTACTCGGGCTCCGACCCCCGGCGCGCGCCGGCGGTGCTGGCCACCGTGCCCTACGCCGAGCAGGCATTCGGCTCCTGGTACGTGCGCGGAGGCCTGCACCGGCTGGCCCTGGCGGTGCTCGACCGGGCCGTCGCACACGGTGCGGTGCTGCGCACCGGAGCGCCCGTGCGCCGGGTGCTGCTGGAAGCCGGGCGGGCGGCCGGCGTGGAGCTGGCCGACGGCGAGCGGGTGGCCGCCGACGTCGTCGTCTCCAACGCCGACGTGCTCACGACGGACGAGCTGCTCGGGCGCCGCCCCTCGCGCCGCCCCCTGCGCCCGACGATGTCCTGCTTCTTGCTCTACATGGGCCTGGACCGTCCCTT
>DASPIH010000232.1:0-5346 GCA_035629195.1 Blastococcus sp.
AGGTGCTCGCGATGTACAACGCGCTGCGCCCGCGGGCCTCGACCGGCGCCGCCCTGGAGGAGATGGCCGACCGGCTGGAACGCACCTACTCGGCGCCGGTCTGCGCGGCCCTGGTCCGCGAGGCCGCCGAGGTCTACGGGCGCCGCGACCTGCTCGCCCGCCCCGTCGCCGACTCCGACCAGTGAGAGAGGGCTCCCGCAGATGACCACCACCGCGCCCCGGCCGACCGGCGCCGCCGCCAAGCAGTCGCTGAGGACCGAGATCCTCGAGGCCCGCCCGGTCAACCTCGACGGGTTCGTCGAGGAGTGGCCCGAGAAGGGCCTCGTCGCCATGGAGAGCGAGTTCGACCCGGCGCCCAGCGTGCGGGTCGAGGACGGCCGGATCGTCGAGCTCGACGGCAGGTCGCGAGACGACTTCGACTTCATGGACACCTTCATCGCCAACCACGCGATCGACGTCGCGTCGGCCGAGGCGTCCATGGCCATCCCCTCGGCCCAGATCGCGCGGATGCTCATCGACCCGGGGGTCTCCCGCGACGAGGTGCTCGCGGTGACCCGCGGCCTCACGCCGGCCAAGGTCCTCGACGTCGTCAAGCTGATGAACGTCGTGGAGATCATGCAGGGGATGCAGAAGATGCGTGCCCGGCGCACACCGGCGAACCAGGGGCACTCCACCAGCGCCCGGGACAACCCGATCCAGGTCGCCGCCGACGCCGCCGAGGGAGCCCTGCGCGGGTTCGCCGAGCTGGAGACGACCCTGGGGGTCCTGCGGTACGCCCCCCTGGTGGCCATCGCGTTGCAGGTGGGCGCCCAGGTCGGCCGGGGCGGCGTGCTCACGCAGTGCGCGCTGGAGGAGGCCACCGAACTCGAGCTCGGGATGCGCGGCATCACCGCCTACGCGGAGACCATCTCGATCTACGGCACCGAGTCGGTGTTCGTCGACGGGGACGACACCCCGTGGTCCAAGTCGTTCCTGGCCGCGGCGTACGCCTCGCGCGGGATCAAGATGCGCTTCACCTCGGGCACCGGATCGGAGGTGCAGATGGGCAACGCCGAGGGCAAGTCGATGCTGTACCTGGAGATCCGCTGCATCCTGATGGCCAAGGGGGCCGGGGTGCAGGGGCTGCAGAACGGCTCGATCAGCTGCATCGGCGTGCCCGGGGCGGTGCCCGGCGGCCTCCGGGCGGTGGCCGCGGAGAACCTGGTGGCCAGCATGGTCGACCTGGAGTGCGCGTCGGGGAACGACCAGTCGTTCTCGCACTCGGCCATGCGCCGAACGGCGCGGGCGATGCCCCAGATGCTCCCGGGCACCGACTTCGTGTGCTCGGGGTACTCGTCGGTCCCGAACGCCGACAACATGTTCGCCGGGTCGAACTTCGACACCGAGGACTTCGACGACTGGAACACCATCCAGCGGGACTTCCAGGTCGACGGGGGGCTCCGGCACGTCCGCGAGGACGAGATCCTCGCCGCCCGCAACAAGGCGGCCCGCGCGCTGCAGGCGGTCTTCGCCCACCTCGACCTCCCGCCGATCACCGACGACGAGATCGAGGCGGCCACGTACGCCAACTCGTCGAACGACTACCCGCTCCGGGACGTGCTCGCCGACCTCAAGGGCGCGCAGTCCGTGATGGACCGGGAGATCACCGGCCTGGACCTGGTCAAGGGCCTGGAGTCGGCCGGCTTCCACGACGTCGCGGAGAACCTGCTCACCGTCCTGCGCCAGCGGGTGTCCGGTGACCTGCTGCAGACCTCCGCCGTCCTGACAGCGGACTTCACCCCGCTGTCGGCGATCAACGACCCCAACGACTACGCCGGTCCGGGCACCGGGTACCGGCTCCAGGGCGAGCGCTGGGAGCAGCTCAAGAAGCTGCGCCACGTCACGTCGTCGACCAACCCCGAGACCGAGGTGGGCTGAACGATGACCACTCCGACGACGACCGCGCCGGAACGCACGGTCAGCCTCCGGGAGGTGGGTCCCGCGCGGCGCGGCACCCGCCCCGACGAGGTCGTCATCGCGCTGTCCCCGGCCTTCGCCGGGCACTTCACCAAGACGATCGTCGACGTCCCGCACGCCGAGGTGCTCCGCCAGCTGATGGCCGGCATCGAGGAGCAGGGCGTGACGGCTCGGCTGGTGCGGGTGCTCGACACCGCGGACCTGGCGGCCATCTCGCACACCGCGGCGAGGCTGTCCGGGTCGGGGATCTCGGTGGGCGTGCTCTCCCGCGGCACGACGATGATCCACCAGAAGGACCTGCCGCGGCTGAGCAACCTGGAGCTCTTCCCGCAGTCCCCGCTGCTCGACGCCCCGGTGTTCCGGATGATCGGCTCGAACGCCGCGCAGTACGCCAAGGCGGAGTCCCCGCAGCCGGTGCCGACCCGCAACGACCAGATGGCCCGCCCCCGCTGGCAGGCGAAGGCGGCACTGCTGCACCTGAAGGAGTTCGACTGCATCGAGGCGGGCCGGGGTCCGGTGGAGGTCGAGGCCGTCTTCGGTCCGGGCACCGCCGGCTGAGGTGGGCGCACGCGAGGGCGCCCCGCCGGAGGGGCTGCTCGTCGTCGGCGTCGACATCGGCAACTCGACGACCGAGGCGTGCCTGGCCGTCGTCGCGCCCGACGGCTCGATCACCTACCTGGGCACCGACCTGACCCGGACCACCGGTGTGAAGGGCACCCCGGACAACACCGAGGGTGCCCTCAAGGCGATCCGCGGCGCCCTCGCCAGGGCCGGCCGGAGCGCCGGCCAGGTCGAGACCGTGCTGCTGAACGAGGCGACGCCGGTGATCAGCGGCCTGGCCATGGAGACGATCACCGAGACGATCATCACCGAGTCGACGATGATCGGGCACAACCCCACCACCCCGGGTGGTGAGGGTCTCGGCGTCGGCACCACGCGGTCGATCGGCGAGCTGGGAGAGCAGCAGCCCGGTGAGCCGGTGGTGTGCGTCGTGCCGCACGGGTGGGACTTCGACGACGTCGCGGCGGCGCTGAACGCCGCCGTGGCCGCCGGTGTGGACGTCGTCGCGGCGATCCTGGCCGGGGACGACGCCGTCCTCGTCACCAACCGGCTCACCCGGCCCATCCCGGTGGTGGACGAGGTCGCCGCCGTGGAGAAGGTCCCGCTGGGCATGCTGGCTGCCGTCGAGGTGGCCGCACCGGGGCGGACCATCCGGACGCTGTCCAACTCCTACGGCCTGGCCACCGTCTTCGACCTGGACCCCGTCCAGACCCGGCAGGTGTCCCCGGTGGCCCGGGCACTGACCGGTAACCGCTCGGCGGTGGTCGTGCGCACGCCGACGGGGGACGTCACCGATCGGCGCATCCCGGTCGGTGAGCTGGTGCTGCACGGCGCGGGCAAGACGCTGCGGGTGGACGTCGACGCCGGCGCGGAAGCGATCATGGAGGTCGTCGGCCGGGCGCAGCCCCTCGACGACGCGCGCGGGGAGCCCGGGACCCACGTCGGCGGCATGCTCGCCCAGGTCCGCGACACGATGGCCGACGTCATGGACGTCGCCGGCCAGCCGGACGTGCCGGTGTCCGACATCGCCATCCGTGACGTGCTCGCGGTCGACACGTTCGTCCCGGCCGAGGTGCGCGGTGGGCTGGCCGGGGAGGTGGCCCTGGAGAACGCGGTCGCGCTCGCGGCGATGGTGCGGACCAGCCGCAGCCGGATGCAGTTGGTCGCCGACCTGGTGTCCGAGGGGCTGGGCGCCGCGGCGGAGATCGGCGGGGTCGAGGGCGAGATGGCGGTGGGCGGTGCGCTCACCACGCCCGGCGTCGACCGGCCGATCGCCGTCCTCGACCTGGGCGGCGGCTCGACGGACGCCGCCCTGCTCACCCGCGAGGGCGAGTGCACGGCCGTCCACGTGGCCGGGGCCGGGGAGCTGGTCACCAAGCTGATCGACTCCGAGCTGGCGCTGGGTGACCGGGAGGTGGCCGAGGGCGTCAAGTGGTTCCCGCTCGGCAAGGTGGAGAGCTTCTTCCACCTGCGCCACGAGGACGGCACGGTGGAGTTCGTCGATCAGCCGCTGCCGCCGCACGTCTTCGCCCGAGTCGTGGTGCTGACCCCGGACGGTCCCGCACCGGTCCCCACCCGGTACGGCCTGGACCACGTCCGGCGGGTGCGCCGCGAGGCGAAACGGCGGGTCTTCGTGGTCAACGCCCTGCGCGCACTGCGCCAGGTGGCGCCGGGGGGCAACCTGCGGGCGCTGGAGTTCGTCGTCCTGCTCGGCGGCTCGGCGCTGGACTTCGAGATCCCGGACATGATCGCCGACGCCCTCGCCCCGCACGGGATCGTCTGCGGCACGGGCAACGTGCTCGGCACCGAGGGGCCTCGCAACGCGGTCGCATCGGGTCTGGTCCGCGCCCACGCCGCCCTGCTGGCGGAGGAGGCCCGGTGCCGGAGCAGCTGACGGCACCGGGGCCGCGGCCGGCCGTGCTGGTGTACCGGCACCCCGGGGCCCCGGCGGCGGTGCTGCGGCAGGTCTGCGCCGGCGTCGAGGAGGAGGGCGTGCCCACGGACGTCACGGAGGTCCCCGGCCCGGACGACGCCACCGCCCTGGCCCACGCGGCAGCCGGCGAGTCCCGGCTGGGCGTGGGCATCGGCCTGGACGCGGCCGGTGCCGCCGCCGTGCACCACGGCACGCTGCCCGAGGGGACGCCGGTGGTCACGACGCCGGCCCGGGCGCTCTCCCCGGACTGGCGACGGGTCGGCCGGATCGCCGCCCGGGTGGTCAAGCACCTGCCGCTGGTCTGACCCCCCGCACGCACGCCGACGGCGCCGCCCCGCGGGACGGCGCCGTCGGCGTGCGTGCCCGCTCAGGTGAACAGGTTGTAGGCCACCACCATGTTGACGATCGCGAGCACGATGGCGACGGTGCCGGTCACCAGCCCGGCCGTGGCCTGGCCACCCCGTCCGCCGTTGCGACGTGCCGCGGCGCCGAGGCCGACGGCCACCACGCCGAGGGCCAGACCCACGACGGCGAAGAGCAGGGCGAAGAGGATGCCGGCGATCCCGGTCACCAGGGACGCGACCGCCAGGCCGTTCGACCCGCCCGTCCGCCCGGTCGGCGTGTCGAGCAGCCACCCGCCGATGATCACGGCCTGAGGGGACTACAGGTACTGGCCGCCGCCGGGATGCGGGTGCGGCCCCGGCGCCGGCTGCGAGCCGCCGGGCAGAGCGCGGCGGCGCATCTCCTCCAGCTGGGCCCGGGCGGCCATCTGCTGGGCGAACAGCGCGGTCTGGATGCCGTGGAAGACGCCCTCCAGCCAGCCGACCAGCTGGGCCTGGGCGATGCGCAGCTCGGCGTCCGACGGGGTCTCGCCCTCGCTGAAGGGCAGCGTGATC
>DASPIH010000233.1:0-2667 GCA_035629195.1 Blastococcus sp.
CCCCACGCGGGGCCGCGTCCGCTGTCGGCCGACGACGTCGCCGCCACCGTGCGGGAGATCCGAGCCGGGGACGCCGCGCTGGCCGCCCGCCGCGGCGAGGCCGTGCGCCAGGTGCCGGGCGTGACGACGGCATCGACGCTCGAGCTGCTGTCGCGGGCGGTCCGGGAGGGCATCCCGGTGTGGCTCGGCTACGTGGACGCCCAGGGCAGCGGCAGCCAGCGGGTGGTGCAGCCGGTCTCGCTGATGGGCGGGTTCCTGCAGGGCTACGACGAGCGCCGGGGTGAGAACCGCACGTTCGCGGTGCACCGGATCACCTCGGTGGCCCTGGTCGAGGACGAGGAGGGGCCTGTCGCGGCGCCCTGAACCCGGCCATACTGCCTGGCCCACGGACCGTGGCGGGACCGGGCCGACCGAGGTGGGATGAGGGGCGGATGCGCGGGGCACCTACCGTTGCGGAGCGGTTGTTCGACGCGACCGGGGCCGTTCTGGGAGGGCAGCAGCTCCCCGTCCGGATCCGCGCGTGGGACGGCTCCACGGCCGGACCGCCCGGTGCTCCCACGATCGTGGTCCGTTCGCCCCGGGCGCTGCGCCGCCTCCTGTGGGCCCCGGGCGAGGTCGGCCTGGGTCGGGCCTACGTGGCCGGGGACATCGACCTCGAGGGCGACGTCCTCGAGCTGTTCGCCGTCCTCAGCTCGGACGGACCGCTCTCCCGGTCGGCCGTTCCGCACCGCGTGACGACCCGGGACCGGGTGGAGCTCGCCCGCAGCGCGGTGGCGCTGCGGGCCGTCGGGCCGCCACCTTCCCCGCCGCCCGAGGAGATCTCCCGGCCGCGCCGCCGGCACCTGCACACGCGCGACCGGGACGCCCGGGCGGTCGGCCACCACTACGACGTGGGCAACGACTTCTACTCCCTCGTGCTCGGGCCGAGCCTGGTCTACTCGTGCGCGGTCTGGGCCGGCGACGACGTGGATCTGGACGCCGCCCAGGAGGCCAAGCTCGACCTCGTCTGCCGCAAGCTGGGCCTGGCGCCCGGCATGCGGCTGCTCGACGTGGGCTGCGGCTGGGGCAGCATGGCGCTGCACGCGGCGCGGCGGTACGGCGCGGACGTCGTCGGCGTCACCGTCTCCGCCGAGCAGGCCGGCTTGGCACGGCAGCGGGTCGCGGAGGCCGGGTTGGGCGACCGCGTGACCATCCGGATGCAGGACTACCGCGACGTGGACGACGGCCCGTTCGACGCGGTGAGCTCGATCGGCATGGCCGAGCACGTCGGCCGGGACCGGATGCCCGAGTACGTCGACGTCCTCTGCCGCGCGCTGCGTCCGGGCGGCCGGCTGCTCCACCACGCCATCGCCTGGTCGGGAGCGGACACCGGAGGACCGGGCGACAGCTTCATCACCCGCTACGTCTTCCCCGACGGTGAGCTGCTGCGGCTGGCCGAGACGGTGGCGGCGCTGGAGGGCGGCGGGCTGGAGGTCCTCGACGTCGAGGCGCTGCGCCGGCACTACGCGCTCACCCTCCGGGCGTGGGTCGAACGCCTCGAGAAGAACTGGGACGCCGCGGTCGGCCTCGCGGGTGCCGGCCGGGCACGGGTGTGGCGCCTCTACATGGCCGGGTCCGCGCTCGCGTTCGAGACCGGCAAGCTCGGCGTGAACCAGGTGCTGGCGCAACGGCCCGGCGGGGAGCCACCTCCGCTGCGGCGCACCGACTGGATCTGAGGCGGGCTCGACTCCGGGCCCGGGACGAGGGGCCGGCCACTCTGCCCCTCGGCGAACGGAAGGACCTGCTCCCGCCCGGCGTTACGGTGGAGAGTCCGGCGCGGCTCTCCGCGCCGTCATCCCGAGAACCGGAGGAACTCTCGCCTTGAGCGACGGCCCCCTGATCGTCCAGTCGGACAAGACCCTGCTCCTCGAGGTCGACCACCCGCAGGCCCGCGAGTGCCGCGCGGCGATCGCCCCGTTCGCGGAGCTGGAGCGCTCCCCCGAGCACGTGCACACCTACCGGGTCACGCCGCTGGCCCTGTGGAACGCCCGGGCCGCCGGCCACGACGCCGAGCAGGTCGTCGACGCGCTGGTCCGCTACTCGCGCTATCCGGTGCCGCACGCGCTGCTGGTCGACGTCGCCGACACGATGGACCGCTTCGGCCGGCTGACCCTGGCCAACCACCCCGTGCACGGCCTGGTGCTCACCAGCACCGACCGCGCGGTGCTGGAGGAGGTCGTCCGGTCGAAGAAGGTGGCGCCGATGCTGGGCGCTCGCATCGACGCGGACTCGATCGCCGTCCACCCCTCGGAGCGCGGCCGGCTCAAGCAGGCGCTGCTCAAGGTGGGCTGGCCGGCCGAGGACCTCGCCGGCTACGTCGACGGCCAGGCGCACCCGATCTTCCTCGACCAGGAGGACTGGCAGCTGCGCGACTACCAGCAGGAGGCCGTCGAGGGCTTCTGGGCCGGCGGCTCGGGTGTCGTCGTCCTCCCCTGCGGGGCGGGCAAGACGCTCGTGGGCGCCGCGGCGATGGCCGAGGCGAAGGCAACCACGCTGATCCTGGTGACCAACACCGTCTCCGGGCGGCAGTGGAAGCGCGAGCTGATCGCCCGCACCACCCTGACCGAGGACGAGATCGGCGAGTACTCCGGCGAGCGCAAGGAGATCCGGCCGGTCACCATCGCGACC
>DASPIH010000234.1:0-2824 GCA_035629195.1 Blastococcus sp.
GCGGCGGCCAGGGGGAGGCTGAGCGCCAGGGCCCAGGCGCGCGGGTCGACGGCGGCGGCGGGGGCACCGGGCAGGCTGCCGGTGTAGCCCCGGCTGACCATGGCCAGGTGCACCCGCTCGCCCCGCTCGTAGGAGCGGACGAACAGGGCTCCGGCGGTCGCGCCCAGCACCCGGAGCCCGCGCAGCCCGCCGCCGGTGAAGCCGCGCGACTCCCGGGCCACCCGCATCCGGTGCAGCTCGTTCCCCACCACGTCGGCGTAGCGCACCATGAACATCAGGATCTGCACGAGGACCTGCGGCAGCCGCAGCCGCTCGAGGCCGCGCAGCAGCGCCCGGGGCTCGGTGGTGGCCGCCAGGACGGTGGCGGCGAGGATCGACAGGGTGGCCTTGGCCAGCAGCCCGCCTCCCGTGGCCAGGCCGCTCTCCGAGAGCGAGAGCCCGAGCACCTCCACCCGGGGCCCGGCGGCGACGAACGGCAGCAGGACGGCGAAGGCGACGAAGGGCACCTCGACCACCAGCCCGCGGACCAGCCGTACCGGGCCCACTCCGGCCAGGGCCGCGGCCGACAGGACGGCGAGCAGGTGGCCGGCGTAGGCCGCCGGTGCCCACGGGGCGTGCACCGGCGTGGCCACGACCAGGACGGCGAAGCAGAGGACGGCGACCAGCTTGACGTGCGGCTCGAGCCGGTGGACGGCGGTGCTTTCCGGGAGGTAGCGGGCGGCCAGGGCGCCCCCGTGGCCCGCGCCCACGTCAGCCGCGGCCGGGCGCGCCGCGGCGGCGGACGAGCCAGGTCCCGCCGCCGGCCAGCAGCAGCGTGACCAGGACGCCGGCGACGCCCGCCGCGCCGGCCGAGAGCCGGTTCTCCTCACCGTCGACGAGGTAGTCGGCCAGCGGCGAGCCGGCCGCGGCGCTGTCCTCAGCAGTGTGCGCGAAGCCGGCCTCCTCGGCGGCCCACTCCAGCCCGTCGGGGGAGGCGCTGGCGTACCAGCTGACGACGCCGGCCACGACCAGTGCCAGGGCGACGCCGACGATCCAGAGGGTGCGGCCCCGGCGGCTCATCGGGCCGTTCCCGCAGCCGCCGGACGGCGGTCCTCGAGCACCGCGTCGGAGCGCATGCCGCGTGCACCGTGCACGAGGTCGGGCCGGACGGCGAGCACCGCGCCCACGACGGCGACGGTGATCGCGGCCTCACCGAGGCCGATGACGAGGTGCACGCCGGTCATGGCCGAGGCCACGGTGGCCACCGGAAGGTCGACGACGCCACCGACGGCGAACAGGCCGACGAAGGTCAACGCGGCGGCCGGCACCGACAGGAAGGCGGCGACCCCGGCCGCGGTGAGCACGCCGGTCCGCGTGCGGGGCAGGACGGCGGAGAGCCCGCGGAAGACGCCGTAGCCGACGACGACGGCCAGCAGCCCCATCAGCGTGATGTTGGTGCCCAGCGCGGTCAGCCCGCCGTCGGCGAAGAGGACGGCCTGGACGAGCAGGACCGCCGTCATGCACAGCACCGCGGTCCAGGGCCCGACCAGGACGGCGGTGAGGACCGCGCCGATGAGGTGGCCGCTGGTGCCGGCGGCGACCGGGAAGTTGATCATCTGACCGGCGAAGACGAAGGCCGCGGTGAGCCCGGCGAGCGGAGCGGTGCGGTCGTCGAGCTCCGCGCGGGCCCTGCGCAGGGCCAGCGCCACGGTGCCCGCGGCCAGTGCTCCGGTGGCGACGGAGGTGGCGGGGTCGAGGAATCCATCGGGCACGTGCATGCACCGACCTTATTGCACATGGTTTGCAACTGCGGAGGCTGCTGATCAGGGCGAGTGCGACCGCGATCACGGCCTCGGGCCTGCGCAACACGCCCGCAACGAACGGGCGGGACACGCGGCGTGGAGTTCACCGCACCGAAACCTGAGCCCGTCGTCCCCGGAAACACGCCCCCGGCACGGTGAACACCACTCGACGACGGGTCGCCTGCGGCCCCCGACACCCCTCAGGAGGTTGCCGTGGTCAACACCGGCGACACCGCCTGGGTCCTCGTCAGCGCCGCACTCGTGCTGCTGATGACCCCGGGTCTTGCCCTCTTCTACGGCGGCATGGTCCGCGCGAAGAGCGTGCTGAACATGATGATGATGAGCTTCGGAGCGCTGGCGCTGATCAGCGTGCTCTGGGTCGTCTACGGCTACTCGATGGCCTTCGGCGACGACGTCGGGCTCGGTCTGCTCGGCGACCCGTCGCAGTACTTCGGGCTCAAGGGCCTGATGGAGGACACCACCGGCGAGGAGGGCGGGCTGCCCGCGATGGCGTTCGTCGGCTTCCAGGCCGTCTTCGCCATCATCACCGTGGCCCTCATCTCCGGCGCCATCGCCGACCGCGCCAAGTTCGGCGCGTGGATGGTCTTCGCCGGCGTCTGGGCGACGATCGTCTACTTCCCGGTGGCGCACTGGGTGTTCGACTTCAGCCTCGACGAGCACGTCGGCGGGTGGATCGCCAACGAGCTGGTCGCCATCGACTTCGCCGGTGGCACCGCGGTGCACATCAACGCCGGTGCGGCGGGTCTGGCCCTCGCCCTGGTGCTGGGCAAGCGGCGCGGCTTCGGCCGCGAGGCGATGCGCCCGCACAACCTGCCGCTGGTGATGATCGGTGCCGGGCTGCTGTGGTTCGGCTGGTTCGGCTTCAACGCCGGCTCGGCCCTCGCCGCCAACAACACCGCCTCGGTGGCCTGGGTCAACACCCTCGTCGCCACCGCGGCCGCAACCCTCGGCTGGCTGCTGGTCGAGAAGCTCCGTGACGGTCACTCGACGTCGCTCGGCGCCGCCTCCGGTGTCGTGGCCGG
>DASPIH010000235.1:0-22878 GCA_035629195.1 Blastococcus sp.
CCACATCTCCTTGCCGAGGTCGGCGAAGCTGGTCTTCTCGTGGCTCTTGATGTCCCGCGAGCCGGTTGCGGCGTCGGTGCTGGTCATGCTCATGGTGCGATCTCCTCGCGCGTCAGGGGGCCGCCGGCGTGCCGACGACTCTTCCGTGGGTTGCCTGATGACCTCTCTTCCGGAGGACCGGCGTCCAGGGATGCGGACCGCTGGTTGTTCCTTGCGCGTGACCGCTGCGGGTCGGCCGCGAGGAGTTGCCCACCGCCGCCCAGGCGTAGGACGAGGACAGCACGCCGTTCCTGGAGCGGTGGGCGTCCGACACCGCCATGTCCCGCGGGACCGGTCCAGAAACGACGTAGGGCGCCCACGACGTGGGCGCCCTACGTTCGGCACTGGCGAGCCAGTGATCCTGTGTCCGAGGGGCGAAACGCTACATACGCACACGGCTGCTCAGTGACCCCGCCGGACTTCCCGGTTGAGCCGGTCGGTGGTCCCGTCGCCTTCAGCTTGCCGCCCCGGATCACGCGGCGACCGCTGCAAAGCATCGAGCCCGCCCGTCATCTATCCCATCGCATCCCCTGATGCGAGGCGCTGGCTGCGATTGGCTGCAGACGTCGGAGCACATCGGCGTGGGCGCCCCGGCGTTGGCCGCAGAACCGGATCTCCAGTCTGCTTGCTGCAGGGTGATCTCATCCGAGGGGTGACCGTGGGATGACCCAAGAGCGGAACGGCGGCCCTCAGGACGGATCGAGCAGGGCCGAGGGTCGTCCGTGTGACGCACGTCCGGTGTAGGGACGAATGGCTCCGTCGGCGGCTGGGTTGTCGCTCGCTGGTGCGGACCAGCACGTCCAGCAGAACTGTGACCGTCGCAAGATCGCAACGACCTCGTCGGCCATGTCTTCGGGACCATTGTGGGTGGAAGTGTGCCCTGTGCGACCGCTACGGTGAGGCCGCCGATCTGCGGAGGACGACTCGACGGACATCTTGTCGGACGGCTGCAGCGCTCGTGATGAGTCACTTCCCGGAAGACGTCGCCGATTTTTGCGGCCGTCGTGCAACGTGCCCGATGGCGCCATCAAGCTGGACCACCTGATCGGCGATGCGCCGCTGCGGGGTCGCAGGCTCGGATCACGGATGACGGATCATCGCGATGGCGATCGACAGCGCGCGAAGCGATCACCCGACCGCGCCCGCTGTGCTCGGTGCTGTCGTGGCTGCGAACACCTCGTCGTGGCTGTCCCCGCAAAAGGCCGGGCTGCGGCGGATTGCCGAAGGGGCTGGGAGACCGGACAACCCAGTGGACGACCCGCTCCGGTGCGTCCACCGCATGGACCGACCTTGACGACCATCGCGGTCGTGAGGATTCCGCTGATCGGGTGGATCAGCGGAATTGCTCGAACATCACCTCGTAGCCGTCAGGGTCCAACCCGTAGAAGATTTGGGCCCATCCGACGTTCTCCGGCTCCAAGGTCACTGGTAGTCCCTCGCGTCGCCACAGCTCACGCACTGCCGCGATATCCGTGGTGGGGACGACCAGGACGAACCCGTAGCCCAGGGGTCCACCTTTGGTCAGCTGCGCACGCTCGTCGTGGTGGTACCCGTGGCCGAAGCGACTGGAAAGCATCAACCAGGTGTGACCGAAGGTCAGGTAGCGCATCCCGGGCTGTTGATCCTCGGGGATCTGCCTGAACCCCAGCCGGCGGTACAGCGCGGTGGAGCGGTCGAGGTCGTCGACCCGAAGGCCGACCTTGAGCTGTCGAGAACCCATCGCCATCCCATCACGCTGCCAGGCAAGGCGGTCGGTGCCCACAACATGGTGGACGGGCGTCGGGTGGAGAGTCCCTCACCGAAGATCAACAGGGAGGTGTCCAGCGTCCTCACGAAGTGCGCGACGCGGCTTCCCCGACCCGCGCCTCGCCGCGGCGGTGACCGTCGGGAGCGGCACAGAACCCCCGGCAGTACAGCAGCACGAACGATGGGGGATGGCAGCCACGACGCTCGTACACCGCGCCGGTGCCGAGGCATGGGTCGACCGTTGCCGGGAGGGGGCCGGCGGATTCCTCCCGAGCGGGGCGAACCGGCCCGACCGAGGTGATCCTCAAGGCATCGAGCGGACGTACCGACGTCACAAGTAGGAGAACCCCCACCGGCCTGGGGACCGTGGGGGTTCAACTCGGTGTCCGAGGGGCGACACGCTACATACGCACACGGCTGTCCCCGGGCTGATGCGGGGCATGGCGGCAGCGGCAAGTGCTAGCGCGCCACTCCGTTGCAGGGTCGGCGACATCTCCGCCGCTGTCCAGCCAGGAAGCTGTCGCCCTAGGTCGCCGAGGAGGCCGTGCCCTTCGTGTCGGGCCACTGGCCGCCGAGCGCAGGCGACGAGGCACCCGCAGCCGGCGTCGGGCAGGTTGCCGGGGCTCTCGCGCAGGAGCGCCGCGGCCCCGGCGACTCAGCTGGCCCACTCCGACCCCTCGGTCGGGCGCAGGGCGTCGATCGGCCGGGTGTCGGTGGCGTCCAGCTCGCCTGCGACGATCCGCAACAGCCCGTCGGGGCGACGCCCGACCGCGACGTCGGTGACCAGGTCCAGGGCGACCGGCAGCGTGAATCCGTCGTTGTAGTCGGTGTGCTCGCCGATCAGGTCCACCCGACCCGGCGAGTGCATGACCTGCTCTGGTGGCGCGTCGAAGGCCCGCTCGAACGCGGTGGGCAGCTCCTCGGTGCGAAGGTCCTCGCAGTTCATCGGTCTCAGTCCTCCGGCAGTTCGCGCAGCCGCTGCGCGGCGGTCTCCGGGGTGATGTCGCGTTGGGGCTGGCCGAGCAGCTCGTAGCCGACCATGAACTTGCGGACCGTCGCCGAGCGCAGCAACGGTGGATAGAAGTGCGCGTGCAGATGCCACCCGCGGTGCGGGTCGCCGTCGGTGGGCCGCTGGTGCAGGCCCATCGAGTACGGGAACGTGACACCAAAGAGCCGGTCGTAGCGGCGGGTCAGGCGCCGCAGGATGTCGGCCAGCCCGTCGCGCTGGTCGGGGCCGAGGTCGGGCAGGGCGCCGGCGTGGGCACGGGGCAGAACGAGGGTCTCGAACGGCCAGACCGCCCAGAACGGCACAAGCGCAGTGAAGTGCTCGTTGCCGGTCACGATGCGCTCGCCGTCGTCCAGCTCGACGTCGAGGTAGTCACAGAGCAAGCATCTGCCGCTGTCGGCGCAGGCACGCTGCTGGGCGAGCTCCTTCGCCGGCTCGTTGGGCAGTCGCTCATTGGCCCAGATCTGACCGTGCGGATGGGGATTGGACGCGCCCATCATCGCGCCGCGGTTCTCGAAGATCTGCACGTGGCGGACCCAGTCGAGGTTGCCGAGCTCGAGGTACTGGTCGACCCAGGTGTCGACCACCGTGCGGATCGCCTCGGCCGGCATCTGCCCCAGCGTCAGGTCGTGCCGCGGCGAGAAGCACACCACGCGGCAGATACCGCGTTCGCTCTGCGCGATCAGCAGGCCTTTGCGGTCGTCCTCCTGCGGGGCCACATCCGGTGTCAGCGCGGCGAAGTCGTTGTCGAACACGTAAGTGGAGTCGTACTCGGGAGTACGCGCCCCGCCGGCCCGCCCGTTGCCCGGGCAGAGATAGCAGGCCGGGTCGTAGGTCGGCCGCTGGTCGGCCGCCACCTCCTCCACCTGCCCCTGCCACGGCCGGGCGGTGCGGTGCGGGGACACCAGGACCCACTCACCGGTGAGCCGGTTGAGCCGGCGGTGCGATGCGGTGAACACTCCCTACCTCCCACGGACTGGCGCGGTGCGCGGCGCCCCGGTCGCCGACGCGGTGGGCCTCATCGGCCTGGTCGAGGGTGAACCGGTGGGTGACGATGCGCTCGGGGTGCAGGCTCCACCGCACCAGGTGCTCCAGCAACTCCTCCGTGTGCCGCAGGGAGGTCACTAGGAGCCGTGCAGCGTGATCTGCTTGCGGATCAGCAGCTCGGACAGCGGGAACGAGATCGGGCCCCCCTCACCGACGAAGGCCCATAGCCCCCGGGTCCGGCGTCCAGGTGGCTCGTCGTGATGACGAGCGTGCCAGGCGGGTGCATCGGACCAGGAGGTCCGGCTGCGGCGCCTGTCGATCAACCAGATGACGGTCGACATGTGATCCCTCGCCGAAGCGGTAGAGGGTGTCCGCGCCGCCGGACTCGAGTCCGTGGGGCTGTGGCGAGAATCGGTGTCCGAGGTCGGACTCCAGCGTGCCGCCCGCCTGACTCACGATGCGGGCCTCCGAGTGTCCTCGCTGTGCCGCGGCGGCTTCCTCACCGCCAGCCTGCCGGCGGAGAGGGCGCTGGACGACAACCGGCGGGCGATCGACGAGTCGGCCACGCTCCAGGCTGAGCGCCTCGTGACGGTCGTCGGCGGTCTGCCGACGGGTTCCCGCGACCCCGCGGGGCCCCGGATCGGGTCCGGGATGCGCTCGGCGAGCTCGCCCCCTATCCTGTCGACCAAAGTCCGGCTCGCCCTGGAGGCGCTGCATCCTATGGACTGCGCCGACCGGGCTGTCCTCTCGCCCCCGGGCCAGGCATCTGACCTGGCGGAGGAGTTCCCGCAGGAGCAGGTCGGGGTATTCGTCGACACCGTCGGCGTTCGGTGGGATGCGGACGTCTGGCGCTTGATTGAGCGGGCCGGGTTGCACATCGCGTCCTTCCAGGTCTGCGACTGGACTCTGCCGCTCCGAGCCGACGTCCTCCAGGCCCGCGGCTACATGGGCGACGGCAGCATCGACTTCCCGCCATTCGCCACGTTGTCGACGCGGCCGGATACCGGGGCAACATCGAGGTGGAGATGTTCGACGCCGATGTTTGGGCCTCCTCGGGGCAGACGTCATCGCCTCGGTCGTGCGGCGCTTCCTCGACGTGGTCGTTCCCGACAACGCTCCAGCATGAGCACTCTCCGCGTCGCTCCGAAGCGATCTGCGTTCCGCCTGGGACGCCACGGCTGCACCAGCTAGGACCACCCGGCCTCGTTCGGCCGCTGAGGGAGGACACGTCATGGCTTCCATCACCTACGACCACGCGACCGTGCAGTACGCCGGAGCCGAACGGCCCTCGGTGAACGCGCTGGACCTCGACATCGCCGACGGCGAGTTCCTCGTCCTGGTCGGCCCGTCCGGCAGCGGGAAGTCCACGGCGCTGCGGGCCCTGGCTGGCCTCGAGAGCGTCAGCGAGGGCACCATCCGCATCGGGGAGCGAGACGTCACGCATGTTGCGCCCAAGGAAAGGGACATCGCGATGGTGTTCCAGAACTACGCGCTCTACCCGCACATGACCGTCGCCGACAACATGGGTTTCGCGCTGAAGATCGCCGGGATGAACCGGGACGAGATCCGCAGGCAGGTCGTGGATGCCGCGAAGATCCTCGACCTGGAGCCGTACCTGGACCGCAAGCCCAAGGCCCTGTCCGGTGGTCAGCGGCAGCGCGTGGCGATGGGTCGGGCGATCGTCCGCAACCCGCAGGCGTTTCTGATGGACGAGCCGCTGTCCAACCTCGACGCGAAGCTGCGGGTGCAGACCCGCACCGAGATCGCGGCCCTGCAGCGCCGGCTCGCCGTCACCACGGTCTACGTCACCCACGACCAGGTCGAGGCCATGACCATGGGCGACCGGGTGGCCGTGCTCAAGGACGGATACCTGCAGCAGGTGGACACGCCCCGCAACCTCTACGACAAGCCGGACAACATTTTCGTCGCGGGTTTCATCGGCTCGCCGGCGATGAACCTGGTCGAGGTCGACCTCGCCCAGGACGGCGCCGTGCTGGGCAACCATTCCTTCCCGCTGCCACGGCAGACCATGGCCGCCCTGGCGGCGGACAACTGCACAACCGCGACGCTGGGCTTCCGGCCGGAGTCGGTGCGGCTGGTCGGCGAGGGCGAGGGCTTTCCGTTCGAGGTCGTCGTCGTGGAGGAGCTCGGCTCGGACGCCTACGCCTACGGGACGATGCACACCTCCCGCTCCCAGGAGGGCGACAAGCTGCTGACGCTGCGGGTCGACGCGCGCCGGCCGCCCATGAAGGGTGAGACCGTCCACATCGAGATCAATCCGGACGAGGCCTACGTCTTCTCGTCCGAGTCCGGTCGCCGGGTCTCCGGCGACGTTGCCAGCGTCCCTCGAGCCTGACGCCGTGCCTGTTCAGCCTCACGGTGAGGGCTCCTGTGATGGCCGTACGGGTGTGGAGCGATCCCTGGACGCCGCCGGAGCGGCGTGCCCCCATGCTGTCGGGCTGAATCAACAGCCGCCTGTCTCGAGGCATCGAGCCGAGCGGCAATCTTGCTTCCCAGACTCGGAGGGCATGGCGGGGGGCAGGACTTAGCTGCGAGGTGACAGCAGCTCCACGACGGTGCCCTCTGGTCGGGCCCCCGATCCGCATCGGGGGACGCCAGTAGCCGGCGCGGCGGGCCACCAGCTCCGCGATGGCGTTCCGCGGGGCCGTGTCAAGAAGGACGTCCTTGGTGCTACTTGATACCGGTGTTGGCAACCCCTTGGGCGATCTGGCGCTGAAGGACCAGGAAGACGGCGAGCAGCGGCAGGATGCCGAGAACGGCGGAAGCCATGGTCTCGGCGTACTGGATCGCTGAACCGCCGACCAGGCTGCTGAGCCCGACCGGGATGGTCTGCGACTTGGTCTGGGTGAGCACCAGCAGCGGCCAGAGGAAGGCGTTCCAGGACGTGATGAACGTCAGGATCGCCACCGCGGAGATCGCCGGCCGGGACAGCGGCATGGCGATCTGCGAGTAGATCCGCCACCAGCTGGCACCGTCGAGCCGGGCGGCCTCGATGAGAGCCACCGGGATGGCCTTGATGAACGAGTGGAAGACGAACAGAGCCACGGGGAGGGCGACCGAGGGCAGGATGACCGCCCAGTAGGTCCCCAGCAGACCGATGGCCCGGAACTCCAGGAACTGCGGCAGGACGAGCGCCTCGACGGGCACCATCAGGCCGGCCAGGATCAGCCCGAACAGGACGTACTTCCCGCGGAAGTTGAGGTTCACCAGGGCGAAGGCGGCCATCGAGCAGACCACCACGGTGAAGACGACCGTGAGGGAGGAGATGATGAAGCTGTTGACGTACCACCAGCCCAGCGGGCTCGAGTTCCACGCGTAGCTGTACGCGTCGAGGTTCCAGTTGCTCCCCCACGGGTTCGTGGGGTTTGCGGCGATCTCCTCGTTGGGCCGCAGCGACGTGATCAGCGCCCACAGGAACGGGACCAGCCAGATGAGCGCGAAGAGCGTCACGCACGTGGCGGCGAGCCGGTTGAACAGCTTCCCGCTCTGGTCCGGCTCGCCACCCCGGCGCGAGCGCCGGGTGCCGGAACGATCGGTGTCGGCCGCAGGCGCGGCCACGGCTGTCGCCATCGTCCGAGCTCCCCTCAGGCGTTCGCGGAGTTGTTGCGCCGACGAACCAGGAACCAGCCGACGCTGACGAGGACCAGGACCACGAAGTAGACCATCGTCGCGGCGGCCGCGTAGCCGCCCCGATAGGCCGAGAACCCGGTGTCGAAGATGTACTGGATGACCGGACGCGTCGTGTAGTTCGGGCCGCCGGTCAGCAGGATGTAGATCTGGTCGAACACCTTCAGCGACGAGAGGACCTGCAGGATCAGCACCAGGCCGATGGTCGGGCGCAGGATGGGGACGGTGATCATCCGGATCTGCTGCCACGGCCCGGCGCCGTCGAGCGCCGCCGCCTCGTAGACCTCCTCCGAAATCTCCTGGATGGCCGCGGTGTAGAGGATGAAGTTGAAGCCGAACGTCCACCACACGGTGAGCAGGACCACGGCGAACCAGGCACCCGAGGTGCTGCCGAAGAAGTCGGGGGCGGTCAGCCCGAACCAGCCGAAGGCGTTGGTGATGAGCCCGGTCTCGGGCGTGTACATGAACGCGAAGATGAGGCACACCGCGGCCGAGGGCACGACGTACGGGGCGAAGAAGGCGAGCCGGTAGAACCACTGGCCGCGGGCCAGGCGCGAGACGAGGACGGCGAACAGCAGCGGCAGCAGCACCAGGATCGGTGTGGTCAGCAGCGTGAAAAGCGCCGAGTGCCACATCGAGGCCCAGAAGTCGGCGTTGGTCAGGACGTCGGCGTAGTTCGAGAAGCCGACCCAGCTGCCGATGCCGGCTTTCACGGTCGTGGTGTTGAAGAGGCTGATCAGCAGGCCGATGACGACCGGGCCGATGAGGAAGGCGAGGTAGAGGGCCAGGAACGGGGTGGCGAACAGCCAGCCCGCCCGGTTCTCCGACCGCGGGGGTCTCCCCGCGGTCGCAGCGCGGTCCCCGACCTCAACCCCTGTCCTGGGCGCGGGGAGAGCGGTGGCGGTCATGGCGCGGTCTCCGTCCTACACGGGTGGCCGGGCGGTGGAGAACGTCTGCAGGCTGCTGGTCAGGGCGTCGACGCCACCCGCGGGGTCGGTGGCCCCGGTGAGCACGCTGGCGACGACGGAGCCCATGGCGGTCTGGAAGTCCGAGCCCGCTCCGGTGTACCAACCCGGCGGGTCGTACACCGCGTTGAAGGCCGCCTCCGTGTAGTTGCTCTGCGGCTGGAGCTCGAGGAACTCCTCACTCTCCTGCACCGGTAACCAGGCGGGGACGTGCCCGCCGTCCGCCCAGGTCGAGCTCTGGTCCAGCAAGCCCTTGACGAAGCGCACGGCATCCTCGGTCCGCGCGGCAGAGCGTCCGGGACTCGCCGGGACGACCAGTGCGTGCGAGTCGGCGTAGGCGACCGGCTCGGGGCCGAGGAGCGCGGGAAAGGGCACGACGTTGAAGTCGAGGCCCTCGACGTCCCGGTACGTCGGGATCTGCCACACGCCGTCGAAGAGGAAGCCGACCTCGCCGTTGCTGAAGAGGGTTGACGACGTCGTCGACGTGGCGGTGCGTGGCATCAATCCCAGATCCCCGGTGAGGCCCTGCAGGAAGGCGAACGACTCCTCCATCGCGGCGGGGTCGATCGTGACCCGGGTGCCGAGGTCCTCGACGATCGGTCCGGCCAGACCGGAGTAGGTCATCAGGAAGAGTCGCCAGCAGGTCGAGGGATCCACCGTGATCGACGCGACCGCCGCGTACTCGTTACCGGTCGAGTCCTTCATCGCCTGGAGGGTGGCGACGAAGTCGTCGCTGTTCCTCATGGGCTTGAGGTTCTCGCCGGTCTCGTCGAGTAGGCCGGCCTGCTGCGCCAGCTCGGTGTTGTAGTACAGCACGAACGGGTGGGTGTCGATCGGCACCGCATACGTGGTGCCGTCCACCGTGGCCTTCTCCCAGGCGGCCGGCGTGAATTTGTCCTCGGTGATCCCCGCGGCGGCGAACTGGTCCGCGACGGGCTCGAGCAGTTCGGCCTGTGCCAGGAGGGGCACCCGGGACAGGTGCGCGACGGTCACGTCGGGCGGGCGGCCGCTCGACGTCGACAGCGCCAGCTTGGTGTAGAAGGGGTTGCCCCAGGAGAGCAGCGAGGACTCGACCGACGTGCCGGAGGACTCGCGATAGGCCTCGATCATGGTCGCCATGTTCTCGCCGTCGCCGCCGCCGAACAGGTGCCAGAAGATGACGTCGGCCGTGCTCGGCTGCGCCCCGGTGAGGCTGCTCCCGATTGGTGTGGAGCACCCCGACAGCGCGACGGCGAGGGAGACACTGCCCCCCGCAGCGAGGAACTGGCGACGCGAGAGCTGAGTCATGGAGGGACATCCAGTCTGGCGCGACAAGCCGGATTCGGTGACTGTTACACGTCGGTTGATCGACGGCAACACGGCACTCGTCGTCGGGTGAGACGCGTGACCCAGACAGCGGGCCTTTATGGTTCTGCGTGTGCGCTAGGGCGGGGCAGGTGACGGCGACTGCTCGTGGACGCAACGGAGGAGCACGCTGGTGAAGGCGACACAGCAGGACGGTTCTCATCCCCGACCCATTCTGTGTCGGGAGTCGTGGACCAGCCTTGACGGCACCTGGCAGTTCGCTCACGACGACGCCCGCAAGGGGATTGCTTCGCGGTGGTTCCACCCCTCGAGCGACGAGGCGTTCGAGCGGAGCATCCAGGTTCCGTACCCCCCGGAGTCGCCCGCCTCAGGGGTGCGGGCTCGTGAGTTCCACCCTGTCGTCTGGTACCGCCGGGTCATCCCGCACGACGTCCTCGCCGGCGCCGGCGGTGACGCACGCAGGGTCCTCGTGCACTTCGGTGCCGTCGACCACAGCGCCCAGGTCTGGTTCGACGGACAGTTGGTCGCCGAGCACGTCGGCGGCCAGACGCCCTTCACCGCGGACGTCACCGACGCGCTGGCGACCAGCCAGGATCCGGGTCCGGAGGAGCACGTCCTCGTGGTCCGGGCCGAGGACGACCCCCACGCCCTCCACCAGCCCCGCGGCAAGCAGGACTGGAGGGAGAAGCCGCACAGCATCTGGTACGAGCGCACGACCGGCATCTGGCAACCGGTCTGGCTCGAGACCGTCCCGGTCCCAGCGGTCGTCGACGTCGCGTGGACCTTCCACGCGTCGTCCGCCGTGGTCCGTGGGGAGGTCACGCTGGCCGCCACGCCGGCCACTCCGCTCGAGCTGAAGGTCACGCTGAGCCTCGGGGAGGAGGTCCTGGGGGAGGCCACGTGCGTGGTACGGCAGGAGGTCACCCAGATCGACATCGCCGTACCGGCGGTGCGCAACGGTCAGGACCGCGCGCGCCTGTTGTGGGCCCCGGAGCATCCGCACCTCGTCGACGCGGAGGTGGAGCTGCGCGACCGTGACTCCGGGCAGCCGGTCGACAGGGTGGCCAGCTACCTGGGTCTGCGGGAGGTGTCGGTCGGCGGGGGCTCCTTCAACCTGAACGGGCAGCCCTACTACACGCGGTCC
Source organism: Blastococcus sp. (assembly GCA_035629195.1). GTDB lineage: Bacteria > Actinomycetota > Actinomycetes > Mycobacteriales > Geodermatophilaceae > Blastococcus. Next base: position 10,841 of record DASPIH010000235.1, read on the forward strand.
GTGCTCAACCAGGGCTACCGGCCTGAGACCCACCTCGCTTCGCGCGGCACCGACGAGTTGCGCGCCGAAGTGGAGTTGATCAAGGCGATGGGGTTCAACGCGGTCCGCATCCACCAGAAGGCCGAGGACCCGAGGTTCCTCTTCTGGGCTGATCGGCTCGGCCTGCTGGTATGGGGCGAGACGGCCGGGGCCTATGAGTTCTCGCCGCGCGCGATCGCCCTGCTCACCACAGAGTGGATGGAGATCGTCCGCCGCTACCGCAGCCACCCCTCGGTCGTGGTGTGGGTACCCATCAATGAGAGCTGGGGAGTGCAGGACATCGCCACGGTCCCGGCTCAGCAGCAGTTCTCGCAGTCCCTCGTGAGCCTGACGCGGGCCCTGGACCCGAGCCGTCCGGCCGTCTCCAACGAGGGGTGGGAGCACGTGGACAGCGACATTCTGGGGCTGCACGACTACACGATCGACCCCGACCGGCTACGCGCCCGCTACCTCGACAAGCAGGCGGCACTCGGCGCGGCCCTGGCCGGGCACGGCCCGGCGGGGCGACGGCCGATCCTGAACGACGCGCAACAACAACGATTCCTCGACGGCCGGGCTCCGTTGATGGTCACGGAGTTCGGCGGCATCTCGCTCTCGCAGCAGGAGGAGTCCTGGGGCTACGACCAGGTCGAGTCGACGGACGAGTACGCCGGCCGTCTCGCGGGGCTCTTCGAGGCGCTCCGCGCCAGCACCGACGTCGTCGGATTCTGCTACACGCAGTTCATGGACACCGGGCAGGAGACCAACGGGCTCCTGTTCGCTGACGGAACGCCGAAGCTCCCTGTCGAGGACATCTTCCGGATCGTCACCGGCCGCACGGACACTGCACTCGACGAGCCCTCCTCGACCTTCGGTACGCCGGACGAATGACCTGATGGGTGTCCGCTGATCGGACCTGGATTGACCGGGTGCCGGGAGCAGGCCCGCCCCGTCAACTCCCGCACCACAAAAGATCAACGACGGCCCGCGGCTAACCATGCACGGGGTCGTTGGGCGGGACGAGTGACGTCCTGGGGCAGCCCGGACGGCCTCGGCTTGCCGGAGCTCAGCAGACTCCGCCCACCGCAGCGCCCAGCGTCGTGGATCATCGGTCGGGCAGGGGCCTGGGCGGTGGAGGCGGCGGATGGGCGACCCGATGAGCGGCACATGGCTCAAGAACGTGACCGTCATCCGTGACGGCAGACAGGTGCTGCGGGACGTGACGCTTCGGGCGGCCGACGGGGAACTGCTCGTCGTGCTCGGTTCCTCGGGAAGCGGCAAGTCTACTCTCCTGCGGGTGCTCGCCGGGCTCAACCAGGTCGGGTCCGGCACTGTGATCATCAACGGCCGTGACGTCACCAAGCTGCCGCCCGGTGAGCGAAGCGTGGCGATGGTCTTCGAGACCTCGTCGCTCATTCCCTTTCTCGACGTGTCCCGCAATCTCGGGTGGGCGCTGCGCGCGCAACGGCTACCGGAGAGCGAGGTGAAGGAGCGGGTCAAGGACCTCGCCCGGCAACTGCGGTTGAGCCGGTTACTGCCCTGCCGTCCGGACGACTTGTCCACGGGCGAGCGCGGCCTGGTCGGCATCGGGCACGCTCTCGCGCAGCGCCCGGACGTCTTCCTGCTCGACGAGCCGCTCGCTGGCCTGGATGCCGCGGAGCGCACCAGAGTGCGTCAGGAGATCGTCCACATCGTCCGTTCGCTGGGAGCCACGACGTTCTTCGTAACCCACGATCAAGCCGAAGGACTCGCGGTCGCCGACCGGGTCGCCCTGCTGCACGACGGCGCCGTGGTGCAGGTGGGCACACCTCGAGAGCTGTATGAGCGGCCGGCGGACCTGTTCGCGGCCGGATTCGTCGGCACCCCGCCGATCGGACTGCTTCCCGCCCGGCTGGTGTCCGCCGGCGGGCAGGCCGCGTTCACCGTGGGCAACAGGACACTGCCACTGTGGCAGGCGGTTCCGCCGCCGCTTCGTGACCACGTGGGCCGTGAGGTGGTACTCGGCCTCAGACCTGAGGACGTGCACGACCCCACGGCCGGCAACGACCCGGACTCGGTGGCCCTGGCCGCGGTGGTGCGGGAGGTCGAGTACACCGGTCGACGCAACGTGGTCACGGTCGCAGTCGGCACCCCGCCGGTCATAGCCAGGGGCAGCGAGGTCTCCGGCGACAAGTCACGTGGCGCGACGCTGCGCTCGTTCTTTCCACCGCGATCCGTGATTCGTCCCGGTGCCGCGGTGACAGTCGCGGTCAAGGCATCGAGCGCCCACGTCTTCGACGCCGTCACCGGCCGCGCGCTCTGGCACCCCTGAACCTCTCCCGACGAAGCGAGGACGCCGCTCCCATGCGGCGAACCGGAGGCGAGCCAGCCGCATCAGCGTTGCGGAGAGCCGGGGGAGGGCCAGCGCTGGAGCAGTGAGGCATCCGCGCGCGCGGTGCGGTGCCGGTCCGCGGAGAGCGGGGGTCCTAGATCACCCACACATCCGGGCTGATCACCTCGATCGCCCGGGCGGACCAGCCGCTCGCGGACCTCGGCCACCGGCCAGGTGGACGAGGACAGGAACTGCTGCAGCCCCTGGTGATGAACCCCCAGCCGCTCGGCCATCCGCTGCACCGACCCGCGCCGCCCGTTCCGTCCGGTAGCAGCCCGCGCAGATACGTCATGCCCTTGTCCCGCTGATCCACCCGGGCCAGCGGCGCGAACACCTCCGCGGCGAATTCCTCCAGCCGCCCGCGGACCGCGGCCAACTCCGCCGGAGTCATCCACCCCCTCGCAGCGCCGGACGTCGGCTCAGGCAAGACCTGACGAAGCACTACCAGGCCGGGCCCACGGGTGGCCGTCCGGCTCGGGGTCGACCTGCTGAAGGGCCATCACCACGGAGTGGCCGGCGGCCGCGGACGAGGTGTTCGCCCGGTGGTCGTCTTCGCTGCGGGACCCGCGGGCCTCAGCGCAGCAGCTCGACGTAGACCTCCGCGGTCTGCCGCGCCATCCGCTCGCTGCTGAACTCGCGCTGTACGCGCGCCCGGCCCGCGCTGCCCCAGGCGGACGCGAGTTCCCGGTCCTCCAGCGGCTCCAGGATGGCGGCGGCGAGCGCGTCGGTGTCGCCCGTGCCGTCCAGCCTGCCCCGCTCGACCAGCCGGCCCGTGACGTCGTCGATCACGACCTCGCTGGTCCCGGGTACGCGGGTCGCCACGACGGGGCGGGCGGCTGCCATCGCCTCGAGTACGACTAGCGGCAGCCCCTCAACGGTGGACGCGAGGAGGAAGACGTCCGCGGCGGCCATGAGGTCGGGGACGTCCGAGCGCTCCCCGGCGAACCACACCCACTCATCGAGGCCCATCATCCGCACCCCCTCGCGCAGTTCGGCCTCGAGCGGCCCGGTACCGACCCACAAGAACACCGCCTCCGGCCGGCTCCGGACGACCTTGTCCACAGCGCCCAATATGAAGCGGTGCCCCTTCAACTCGACCATCCGGCCGACGCTGAGCACGATCCGCCGCTCTGGGGGCAGGTGCAGGCGGCCGCGAGCGTTCTCCGCGCTCACCCCGCCGCGCGACGGCCGGATCCCGTTGCGCACGACGCGCAGCTTCGCCTGCTCGACCCCCACCTCGAGGAAGCTGTCGCGCACGCCCTCCGACACGCAGATCACGCGGTCGACGAGCTCGACGACGTCCAGGTACTCCCTTTGGAGAACCGTGACCAGCTCCGCCACCTCTGCGTCGGACAGCCGCCGGTCGGGGTGGTGGTACGGCGAGTGCAGGAGGTCGGGCAGTTCGTCGGTGGAAAACACGGCGGAGGGCTCGGCCAGGTGCTCGGTGCGCACCACCGCGGGGACGCCGGCCTGCCGGGCCGCACGCACCCCGGCGTACCCCTCGATCATCACTCCGGCGTGGCAGTGGAAGAGCTCCACTCGGACGTCGCTCAGGAACGCGGCCAGCTCGGCTTCGCTGTCGGGACGGCCGACGTGGATCTCCGCGGTCCTCACCCCGAGCGCGTGGGCGCGCTCGAGCAGCCGCGAGCCGCTTGGGCTCGGCGGGCAGACGAAGGAGAGCGTGAAACTTTCCTGCAGCTCGTCCGCGAGGGTCAGGATGTGCTCGCCCACACCGGACGGGGCCGTGCTGTCGGTGAACAGGCACACCGCCGGTTTCACGACCACCCCTCACTGGGCCCGGTGAACCGCACCTCGTCCCGTCGACGAGGGGACAAACACCACCACCAATCGTGGGAGTTGTCCAGCGGGGGGCGCGCACCGGGTGCCGGTGCCAGGCGGGGCCGACTCGCCGGCATCACCGTCGGCCTCGTCGACACGACCCTGGAGGACCCGTCGACAATGGTGCTGCAGGCCTCGAATCCTTCGTCCGCTACGTCTACTGGGCGGAGGTGCAACTACCGCCGGAGCGACGGCTCCCGGTCGGCGTCGTCCCCATCGACGCCGCCGTCACCGCGGTCGACCCTCAGAACGCCGCCGACCACTCCGTCCGCTCAGCCCGGCCTCGGCGCCCAGCACGCTACTTCGCCTACCGGACCGCCCGCGGCGGAGTGAGTTCAGACCTGGAGCGTGACACGGCTGTGGTGCTGAGCAACCTCGACGGCACCCACCGGAATCCCGAACGGTTCTCCCGCCGCTTCACCGGCCAGCTCGCGCGGGCGCGGAAGGCGCTGGGGGAGAACCAGTCGCCGGTGATCCGGCTGTACGACCTCCAGCACCCCTACGCCACTCTGCTGCAGGCCGACGGCGTGCCGGTGAAGGTCGTCTCCGAGTGCCTGGGGCACGCCAGCGCCACCATCACGCTCACCGTCTCCCAACACGTGCACCCCGGCAGGGACGTGCCCCCCGGCATGGGCCGTGAAGCCGCCGACCGCTTCGCTGCCCTGCTGCAGGGCTGTACGAGGCGACAAGTATCAAATAGCTATCACGCGCGTACTGGAGGCCCGAACGTGAAGCGCCTCGGGCGTCTGACCTGCAGGGAACTGGGGCGATGCTGTGTCCGAGGGGCGACACGCTACATACGCACACGGCTCGATCCCTGATCGCGGCACGAACCGAACGGGCAGCCTCCGGCCTCCTCCGACCCGACCTACAGCCAGCCCGCGCGCTGGGCGATGCGCAGGGCGTCGACGCGGTTGCGGGCGCCCAGCTTGGCGATGGCTGCGGAGAGGTAGTTGCGCACCGTCGCCGGGGACAGGAAGAGGACGGACCCGATCTCGGCGGTGGAGATCCCGGTCGCGGCGGTGCGCAGCACGTCGGTCTCGCGCGCGGTCAGTGGACTGGCGCCCGTCTCCAGTGCGGCAGCGACCATCTCCGCGTCGAGCACCCGCTCCCCGGCAGCCACCCGGCGGATCGCGGCGACCAGGTCGCCGGCGGGAGCGTCCTTGGCGAGGAATCCACGCACGTGCACCTGCAGCGCCCGCAGCAGGTGGTGCGGCTGGGCCAGGCCGGTGAGGACCAGCACCCGGCAGCCGGGGTGCTCCCGCTGCAGGCGCTCGGCGGCGGTGAGCCCGTCGATCCCGGGCAGGTCGATGTCGAGGACGGCGACGTCCGGTGCGCTGCGGGCAGCGGCGGCGAGCACCGCGTCGCCGCGGTCGACGTCGGCGACGACCTCCATGTCGTCTTCCAGCCCGATCAGCGCGACCAGGGCACCGCGAATGACGTGCTGGTCCTCGGCCAGCAACACGCGGATCACGACGCTCCCTCCGGCACCAGCACCTGCAGTCGGAAGGAGCCTGCACTCCCGTCGGTGCTCAGCGACCCCCGGAGCGCGCGCACCCGGTCGGCCAGTCCGATCAGGCCGTTGCCGCCTCCGGAGCCGGGCGGCTCATCGCTCGCGTCGGCCGGCCGGGTCGTCGCACCGTCGTTGACGACGAGCAGGCCGACGTGGCCGGCCTCGCGGGCGACGGAGATGGCGCACCGGGTGGCGGCGCTGTGCCGGACGACGTTCGTCGCCGCCTCGCGGACCGCCCAGCCCAGCACCGCATCGGCCTCCGGGGACAGCCGTGGTGCGCCGACGGAGACGTCGGCGTGCACACCCGCGGCGCGCAGCAACTGGACCGCCCCCTGCATCTCCTCGGCCAGGGTGACGGTCCGCTCGGCCGCACCCACCCGTCGCGCGTCGTCGGCCAACCCGTCGGCCAGGGTGCGGAGGCGGTCGATCTCGCGCCCGGCGGCCGCGGGGTCGCGCAGGAGCAGGCGCAGCGCCAGGTCGCCGGTCAGCGCGATGGCGGACAGGCTCTGCACCAGGGTGTCGTGCAGGTCGCGAGCGAACCGCCGTCTCTCCTGGTCGACGGCCTGCTCGGCGAGCACGGCGCGAGTGGTCTCCAGGGCCCCGACCGCGTGCACCAACCGCGCCGAGGCATAGAGGGAGCCGATGCCGAGGCTGGTCACACAGGCCAGGTAGAGGACGTACCACAGCACCTGGCCCGCGGTCGCCCCGTTGCGGAAGCCGGTGAGCAGGCCGCTGCCGTAGAAGACCAGCACCGGAGCGGCCACCGCCGCCATCCGGGACCGCCCCCGGAAGGCCATGGCGCCGGCGGCGCCGACGAACATCAGCGACCCGGAGAACTGGAAACCGTCCGGGCTCATCGCCATCCCGGCCAGCGCGCCGGCTGCTCCGAGCGCGTAAGACCACGGCGCGTCGGCCTGCACGGCCGACCGGGCGGTGCGCAGCGCCAGCCGGAACTCCACACCGAGGACCAGCACGAGCGGCAGCAGCGACCAGATCGGCAGCGGCGCCGGGAAGTACACGCCGGCGACGTGGCTGACCAGGACGCCGGTGACGACGGCGTGCGACAGCAGCAGCAGCGCCCACGACCGTCCCCGGGTGCCGACCAGCCGTGCGGCGGGGGAGCCAGCCGGGTGCGCGGGCCCCTCGTCGGCCACCGCGTCCCCCCGCAGCAGCCTGCCGGCGTCGACCAGGTGCCGTTGCGCTCCGGCACCTCGGGTGCGATTTGCGATCGACCGGACGTCGCCGAGGATCCGTCGTCCTTCGTCCCGGACGTCGGCGATCTGGGACGGCGCACGGTCGTCGGTCGGCGGTGACAGCCGGGCGGCCCGCTCGCCCAGGAGCTGCAGGTCCGGCCCGAGCGACTGGGTGAGCTGCAGCGCCACCTGCGCGCGGTGGTGTTCGACGGCCTGCTGGGCCACGGCGTGCCGCGCCCGGTCCAGTTCACGCACGTAGGCGACCAGCCGGATGACGGCGAAGAGGCAGACGACACGGAACGTGACCGTCAGCAGGAAGTAGACGCCGCTCTCCACGGTCGCGGAGGCGCCGGCCGGCTCGGCGCCCTCCAGGTAGACCGCACCCAGCGTCAGCCCGAACAGCAGCAGCGACCACGGAGGGCGGACGACGAGCAGCACCGACACCGCGAGCGAGGCCAGCAGGTAGGCCCAGCTGGCCGACACCACCATGTCGGCCGCCCCCATCAGCGCAGCCATGGCCGCCAGCGACCACCCCGAGCGCGGTGCCCGGCGCCCGTGCAGCGCGTACCAGACGTGTCGCAGGTGCAGGGGGAGGCACAGGGCGACGACGACGGCCGCCACCAGCAAGCCGTTCCACGGCTCGACCTCGGCGACCCGACCCAGCTCCATGACGGGGAGCAGGGCACTGATGCCCACGGCCCCCGCGGTCGCCCACCGGGTGCCCCGGCCCACCCCTTCCGGCGTGTCCACGGCGGAGAGGGTGCCACGTCCGACGATCTCAGGTCAGGAGGGAGGTGCAACCGGTGACGTTCGTCATGGCCCGGTGACGACATCGGCACCTACCCGGGGGGTGCTCCGCCCGGACAGGCTTCTCACGCCGCGGGAGGTCGTCTCCACCGGCCGAACGATCAGTTGCGCTCCACCCGTGCGTCATAAGGACAACCGCCCCCCTTGCCCCCGAGGGGGCGACGACGAAAGGCCACGACCGTGACCACGACCGAGAACACGACCGACACCCGCTTCGTCACCTCCGCCGACGGCACCCCGATCGCCTACAGCGTCGTCGGCACCGGCCCGGCCCTGGTCCTGGTCGACGGTGCGCTGTGCAGCCGGGCCTTCGGGCCGCTGACCCCGCTGGCCGCCCACCTGGCCGAGCACTTCACGGTGCACACCTACGACCGCCGCGGCCGCAACGAGAGCGGCGACGCCGGGGACTACGACCGCACGAAGGAGACCCACGACCTGGCGGCGGTCATCGAGGCCGCCGGGGGGAGCGCCTACGTCTACGGCGTGTCCTCCGGTGCAGTCCTGGTCCTCCGGTCGGTCCCCGCGATCCCCGGCATCCGCGCCGTGGCCGTCTACGAGGCCCCGGTGATGGTCGAGGGCGACGGGATCCCCGCCACGTACGTGCCCCGGCTCGAGGCCCTGGCCGCCGAGGGGCGCAACGCCGAGATCCTCGAGCTGTTCAACACCGAGATCATCGGCATGCCGGCGGAGTTCGTCGAGCAGATGAAGGCCATGCCGATGTGGTCGCTCATGGAGGCAGGCGCCAGCACCCTGGTCCACGACGCGCGGGTCATGGGGGGCTGTCAGCAGGGCGCCGGCCTCGACCCCGAGTTGATCGCGGCGCTGTCCGAGACGACCGTCCCGGTCCTGGTCATGGACGGCGGGGCCAGCCCTTCCTCCATGCGCACGGGAGCCGACGCCATCGCCGCGCGCCTGCCGCACGGTTCCCGCCGCACGCTGGACGGACAGACCCACGAGGCCGACCCGGCCGCCGTCAGCGCCGCCCTCATCGCCTCCTTCACCCGCTGACGCGGCGTCACACGACAGGGACCACCGTGAGCCATCTAGTTCAGGGCACCGCCTACTTCCCCGCCATCAAGAAGCGGTACGGCCGACCGATCAGTCATTGGCAGGAGCTGCTCAGCGCGTACCGCGCGCAGCATCCCGACATGCGGTTCATGCAGCAGGTGGCCTGGCTGAAGGACGAGCACGGCATGGGACACGGCCACGCCACCGCACTGGTCGCCGCCACGCCTCAGGAGCTCCGCCCCGGCACGCACGATGATGGGGCGTGCCGGTGAGCGGCGTGCGGGTCGTGGAGTTCATGACCCTGGACGGGGTCGTCCAGGCGACCGGCCCGAACGGCGAGGTGCCCCATGACTTCCCCCACGCCGACTGGATGCGGCCGTTCATGGCCAGCCACGCGGCGGACATGCCCGACGTCTTCCGCCGTGCGGGCGGCTTCCTGTTCGGCCGCCGCACCTACGACATCTTCGCCGCGCACTGGCCCACGGTGACAGCGGCGGACGACGTGATCGCCGAAGCCTTGAACGGTCGGCCGAAGTTCGTCGTCTCGTCGACGTTGCGGCAGCCGACCTGGCGACACACAACCGTCCTGCCCGACGCGACCGCCGCCCGGATCCAGGCGGCAGCCGCCGGCCTCGCCGGCGACCTGGTGGTGCTGGGCAGCTGTCAGCTGGCGCAGTCGCTCATGGCCGCGGGGGTCGTGGAGACCTACCAGCTGTGGCTGCACCCGGTGGTGCTGGGCAGCGGCCAGCGGCTCTTCACGACGCGGTCGGAGCCGGCCCAGCTGGTCCTGACCGGGAGCCGGGTCGCTGACGGCGGCCTCGTCATCCTGGACTACCGAGCGGCGGGAACGCCTCCTCGGTGCGTGCCGCGGCCTGACCCCCGCGCAGCGGACGTGCCGACGACGGACGACGAGGAACCGACGACGACTGAGGCGACGTGGCAGCGAGCCGGCTGATGGACCAGGTGGAGCTGGCCGCGGCCGTGCGAGCCGAACGGCACGCCCTGTGCGACTTCCTGGACGGCCTGGACGACGCCGCCTGGACCACCCCCTCGCTGTGCACGGCCTGGACCGTGCGTGAGGTGGTCGCCCACCTGACGGTCACCACTCGGGCGACGGTGGGCTTCGTCGTGAAGGCCGCCATCACCGCGCGCGGGAGCTTCGACCGGCTGAACCTGGACGTCGCTCGTGACCGCGCGAGGAGATACCCGGCCGGCGAACTCGTCGCGCAGTTGCGCGAGAGCGCCGAGTCGTCCCGGCGGATGCCCGGCAGTGGTCCCATGGACCCGCTGATGGACTTGGTCGTGCACGGGCAGGACATCGCCCGCCCGCTCGACCGGCCGCATCCGGTACCCACCGACGTCGCCGTACCGGTGTTGACCTACGTCGCCGGCAACCGGATGCTCGCCGGCCCTCGACGCCTCACGGGACTCCAGCTCGTCGCGACGGACGCACACTGGTCCGCCGGAGAGGGAGCGCAGGTGCGGGGGAGCGCAGCCGACCTGCTGCTGGTCGCAGCCGGCCGGCCGGCCGGGCTCGCGGGCCTGACCGGTCCTGGCGTGGATCGCCTGACCGAGAGGCTCGGGGTCCCGTGAACGGCGGCCACCGGAGCGCTGTCAGCTGCGGGCGAGGGGTGCTGCGGTAGGCCTGGTGGTCAGGCGCGGGCGCACCGTTCACGCAGTACGGGCACGCCGGGGCCGGTCAGGTCGTCGCAGTAGACCGCGCGACCGCCCATGGCCATCGTCAGCGCCAGGGTCTCGCCGGTGACCAGCAGGCCCTCTCCCGCGGCGAAGGGGCCGTCGCTGGCTCGGAGGTGCAGACCCTTGGCGGCGGTGCGGCTGTTCACAGCGAAGTTCCGGGCGGCGTAGAAGCGAGCGACCTCGGTGACCACGGGCACCGGGGGTCTGCCGGGCAGGCCGAGCGGGCGTCGGATGTCCTGGGCGTGCACGACGACCTCGCCGAGCCAGGCGGCGGTGTGCCCGGTGGGTGCGGTGGTGCTGTCGACGACCGTGCGGAAGCGCTGCAGCGTCTCGGTGGGCGTGCGGCCACGGTGTTCTGCCAGGCGGCGAGCGTTGTGCACGTCGGCGTCGAAGCGTGCTCCGAGCATGCTGACCAGCCAGCGCGCCCGCCCGGTGCTGGCTGCTGCAGCCAGGTGGGCCACGACCTCTTCGATGCTCCACCGCCCGCACAGCGAGGGCTGCGCCCACTGCGCCTCGTCCAGCTCGGCCAGGTCGTCGGCCAGGGCGGCGCGCTCGGCGTGGGTGGCCGTCCACAGGCGCCTGGCGGTGGTGTCGGGCACAGCAGCTCCCGTCGGATCTGTTGCTGTCGCTCCTCGGACTCGGCCGATCGCTCACACCGTCAACGGCGCACCCGACAGCGCAGGTGGAGCACCCGGTTGCCCTGGAGCACCACGTCGGGATCTTCCAACAGGTGCTGCGCGTCGACCGACCCGAAGTAGCGCTTGCCGGACCCGAACACGACGGGTACGACGTCCATGCGCACCTCGTCGATCAGGCCCGCGGCGAGCACCTGGCCACCGACGTCGCCAGCGGCGACCTCGACCAAGCGGTCACCCGCGAGCTCCTGCGCCTTGGCCACGGCTGCCTCGACGCCGTCGACGAAGTGAAACGGTGCCTCGGGGTCCCAGCCCTCGGGCTCCGGCCGGTGCGTCACGACGACCACGTGGTCGATCCCGCTCGGCGGCTTCCCGTCCCAGCCGTCCGTCATGTCGAACACGTGGCGGCCGGCGATTGTCACCCCGATCTGATCCCAGTACGGCCGGGTGTAGTCGTAGGAGGTCTGCGACACCTTCAGGTAGCCGCTCTCGTCCAACGGGACGTCACCGCTGGACAACCAATCGAACAGCGGTCCGGGCTGGTCATTGTCGTCCGCGATGAAGCCGTCCACCGACACCGAGCTGTACATGACCACCTTGCCCACGGGGCTCTCCTTTGCTTGGGGGTGCCCCCAGAAATTAGCGTGTGGTGAGTTGTCGCTCTTGTAAGAAATCAATCGGCCGGCAGCGGCCAGCTGTCCAGCGCGTGGCCGGGATGTTCTCGCAGGAACCGCCGCCGGGCTTCGATGTACTGGGTCGGCGTGAGCCCGGTGAACGCCCGGAACTCGTGGCCGAAGTGGGCCTGGTCGAAGTAACCTGCGCCAGCGGCGAGGTCGCCCCAGTCGATCGGTCCGGCGGGGTTGATCGCGAACACGGTGGCGGCGAAGCGGTGCGTGCGGGCCAGCCGCTTCGGCGTGACGCCGATGAGCTCCTTGAACCGCTGTGCCAGATGAGTG
>DASPIH010000236.1:0-11476 GCA_035629195.1 Blastococcus sp.
CGGTAGAAGCGGAAGAAGTCGTCCTGCACGTCGAGCACCTCGACGTCGGCGAAGCCGGCGCGGACGGCGTAGCCGCGCAGGGTGGCCGGGCGCATGACCGTGCCGGTGCCCGCCGACGGGCTGCTCGCCAGCCCGTCGGCCAGGCAGCACACCAGGCTGTAGCCGTACATCAGCCGCTCCACCTCGTCACCGGGCGCGGTGAAGTCCTCGGCGACCCGCTCGTCCATCACCAGCACGGTGCCGGTGTCGCCCGCCAGCCGCCGCATGGAGGTCAGGACCGACACGGGGTCGGGCAGGTCGTGGATGCACTCGAATGCCGTCACGACGTCGTACTGCCGGTTTCCGGCCACCGTGGCGGCGTCGGTCACCGTGAACCGCACGCGGTCCGCGACGCCGGACTCCTCGGCGTTGCGACGAGCCGCCCGGACCGACGGTTCGTCGACGTCGAAACCGTCGACCACCGCCTCCGGGTAGGCCAGCGCGATGCCGATGGCCGACCAGCCGAACCCGCAGCCGACGTCGGCCACGCGACCACCGGCCCGGAGCGCGGCGTCGACGTCCGGGATGGACGGCAGGTACTCGCGGGCGAGCGCGCCGAGGAACAGCGGCCGGTTGGCCGCCGCCTGCGCCTCGCGTGCGTCGGCGCCGTGCTGCTCCCAGGGGACGCCGCCGCCGCTGCGGTACGCCGCGGCCAGGGCGTCGATCTGCTTGCCTGCGCCGACCACGAAGCGGACCAGCGGCACGACGTGCGCGGGGCTGAGCGCTTCGGTGAGGGGCTCGATCGCGGACGCGGGCAGCGTGAACCGGCGCGCCCGCGCGTCGCCGGGCCGGTCCGGGTCGTCCTCGGCGGTGAGGATGCCGGTGACCGCCTGCTGCTCCAGCCACTCACGGGCGTAGCGCTCGGCGGTGCCGGTGCGCCCGGCGAGCTCGGCCGGTGTGGTCGGCCCCGAAGCGGCCAGGTCGCGGTACCAGCCCAGCCGGTCCCCGAGGTAGATGGCCTGCGCGTCGAGGACGGCGAGCACGGTGTCGAACAGCCGACCGGACAGCGCCTCGGTGGCGGCGCTGTCGGTGGCGGGGCGGGTGTCGGTGTCGGTCATGGGATCTCCCTGTCGAAGGGTGGCCGCGCGCTCGGACGCCGGCCGCCGGCGGTGCACCGGCGCGGCCGATGCTGTGGGAGCCCGCTGTCATCCCGCCCTCGTGGCGCTGTCAGACGCCGGTAGGGCCGCGGCGCCCCTTCCACCGCCGCCCCGATGCGGCCACCATGTCGCCCGTGCCCGCTGTCGCCGTGCTCGGTCCGGTGCTGCTCGAGGGCGTGCCCGTGCGCTCCGAGCGGCAGCGGCGGCTGCTCGCGGCACTGGCCGCCCGCGCTCCGCACGGCGCCTCGGCCGACGGCCTGGTGGAGCAGGTCTGGCCCGGCGCCGCACCGGCCGATCCCGCCGGCGCGCTGCAGACCGTCGTCGCGCGCCTGCGGCGGATCCTGCCGCCCGGCGTCCGCATCGAGACGCTGCCCACCGGTTACCGGCTGGTCGCGCCGCGCCAGGAGGTCGACGTGTCGGCGTTCGCCGACATGGTGGCCGGCGGCGCCCTCGACCCCGCGGAGCGCCTGTCCCGCCTGGACCGAGCGCTCGCCCTGTGGCGGGGCCGGCCCTACGCGGACCTGGACGGGCCCGAGGCAGAGCCGGCCGCGGCTGCGCTCGAGGCGCTGCGGGCGGACGCCGTCGAGCAGCGGGCGCAGGTCCTGCTGGACCTGGGCCGGGCGGCGGAGGCGGTCGCGACGGCGGAGGCCCTCGTGGCCGAGCACCCGCTGCGCGAGGGCGGGGTGGCACTGCTCGCCCGCGGCCTCGTGGGCTGCGGCCGGCAGGCCGACGCGGTGGCGGTGCTCGGCGCCTTGCGCCGTCGGCTGGTCGAGGAGCTGGGACTGGATCCCTCGCCGGAGCTGCGACGGCTCGAGTCGCAGGTGCTGCGGCAGGAGCTGCGGTCCCTCCCCGTCCCCGCCCCACCCGGCGCCCTGCCGGTCCCGGTCAGCTCCCTCGTCGGCCGGGACGACGACCTCCGCTGCGTCGGCGACCTGCTCGGCGCCTGGCGTGTGGTCACGCTCTGCGGGCCGGGCGGCGTCGGCAAGACGCGCCTGGCCCGGCATGCGGCCGCTGCCGTGGCCGGCCGCTACCCCGACGGCGTCGTGGTCGTGGAGTTCGGCCGAGGCGGCACGGAGGACGTGCACCCGGCAGTCGCCGCGGCTCTGCGGGTGGCCGGCCCGGGGTCGGAGCCAGTGGTGGACCGGCTGCTCACCGTGCTGGCCGTGCGCCGTCAGCTGCTGGTGCTCGACAACTGCGAGCACGTCGTGGACGAGGTGGCCGCGCTGGTCGAGGCGGTGGTGATGGCCGCGCCGGGGGTGGACGTGCTGGCCACCAGCCGGGAGGCGCTGCGGGTGGACGGCGAGCACGTGCACCCGGTCCGGCCGCTGCCCGAGGAGCAGGCGGTGCAGCTGCTCCAGGAACGGGTGGCCGCCCAGGACCCTCACACGGTGCTCGACGGCGAGCCGGTGGCGCGGCTGTGCCGGCGCCTGGACGGACTGCCGCTCGCCCTGGAGCTGGCCGCGGCGCGGGTGGTCGCCCTGGGGGTGGGCGGGTTGCTCGAGGCGCTGGACTCCCCGGAGGACGGCGAGGTGCTCGCCGGTGGACGGCGGACGGCCGCGCCGCGCCACCGCTCCCTGCGCGAGGTCGTGGCGTGGTCGCACCGGCTCCTGGAACCGCGGCAGAAGGAGCTGTTCGAGCGGCTCGCCGTCTTCGCCGGTCCGGTGGAGCGCTCGGCTGTGGCCGCCGTCTGCGGGGACGCCTCGGCGCTGCCGGAACTGGTCGAGCGGTCGCTGGTCGTGCGGGCGCCGGGCACGCCCGCGCGCTTCGGCATGCTGGAGACGCTGCGGTCGTTCGGTCGCTCCCGGCTGGCGACCGACCCGCACCTGCCCGCGCTGCGCGCACGGCACGCCAGCTGGGCGGTCGCGCTGGCCGCGGAGATCGAGGTGCAGCGGCGCGGGCCGGAGGAGCCGGCCGCCGTCGCGCGCTTCGACGACCACCTGGCGGACCTGCGCCGGGCGCACGCGTGGCTGTGCGAGCACGGGCCGCGCGAGGAGTTGCTGAGGCTGTCGCAGGTGGTCGGCGAGCTGGCCTGGCTGCGCGGCCGCGTCGACCTGACCCAGCTGGTCGAGCAGTCCCTCGTGGCCACCGGAGTGCTCGACCCCGCGACGCGGGCGGCGTGCCCGCCGGAGCACCCGCTCGCCGTCCGGCTGCTCGGCCTCCTGGCGACCTCGGGCTGGCAGCACGGCGAGCTGGACGAGACCGAGCAGTGGGCGCGCGCCGCGATCGCAGGGATCCGGAACGACCCCGCCGCAGCCGGTTGGGCGTACGAGGCGCTGGCCAACGTGCACACCTTCCGGGGCGCGGTCGCCGCCGGGCACCAGGCGGCCGCGACCGCCGTCGCGCTCGGCACGGCCAGCGGGGACCTGGAGCTGCAGCTCACCGCGGTGGTCGATGAGGTGCTCGCCGCCACCTATGCCGGGAACGACGCGGCGGCCGCCGATGCCGAGACGCACCTGCTGAGGCTCGCCGCCCGGCTCGACTCCCCCACCGGACGGGCCTGGGCCGCCTACGCCTGCGGAGAGCGTCGGGCCGAGCGCGCGTCACCGGACGCCGAGGGGTTCCTGCGGCAGGCGATCGCCCAGGCG
This sequence comes from Blastococcus sp., assembly GCA_035629195.1. Classification (GTDB taxonomy): domain Bacteria; phylum Actinomycetota; class Actinomycetes; order Mycobacteriales; family Geodermatophilaceae; genus Blastococcus. The sequence goes on from DASPIH010000236.1 coordinate 3,722, forward strand.
GAGGTCGTGGACTCGTCGTTCGTGGCCGGTGTCGCCCGGCACACCCTGCTGACCTCCGGCCTCCGACGGAGTGCGCCGGCTCCCCGGGATCTCGCGGAGCTGCGGTCCCTCATCGACACGTGGCACCGGCTGGGCGCCTGGACCCAGCTGTGGTTCGCGATGCGGGCACTGGTGGAGGTCCTGGTCCGGGTCGGCCGCCCCGTGGAGGGAGCGGTGCTGCTCGGCGCGGTGCGAGCCGGCGGTCGGGCACCGCGCGCCTTCGGCGCCGACTCGGCGCGGGAAGCGGCCACCGAGGGGCTGCTGCGAGAGATGCTGGGGCCGGAGGCCGACGAGCACCTCGCCGTGGGAGCTCGTCTCGGGCACGCCGAGGCGATCGCGCTGGCGTTCCGGGTGAGCCACCCGTCCGGCGACCAGGTGCCGACTCCGCCGGGGCCCGAGCCGTCCTGACCGATGTCGACGCGGCGACGACCACGTCGAGGCATCGGAGTCGATGCGCACCTGGGCACCCGCACGACGGCCGCCGGCGAGTGCGGCGAGGTGCCACCCGGAGCGCCCCGTTCAGCACGGATCCGGCGTGCCCGGGCGGGCGATGGCCATCACGAGTCCCAGATGGGGCCGATGGCCGTCACGCCCCGATGCCGGAGCTGCGCCACCAGCCGCAGCGTGGCCTTCCTGTTGGAGATGCAGATGACCGCCTCCGCGCCGGTCTCCCGGCACACGCGGTAGGCCAGCCCGGCGAGGTCGGGATGGCCGTGGGCGTCGGTCTGGTACAGGATCGCGTCCGGCTGGGCGGCGAGGATCTCCCGGACCAGCTCGGCACCGTAGGTGCGCTCGGGATCGCGCGTGACCCACACCAGCCGGGCGGGCGTCCGGTTCCAGAGGAGCTGCGGCAGGCACGGGGCGATACCGCTCCCGGTCGCCACCCACACGACCCGCGTGAACAGCCGAGCCACCGTGACGACGCCGGCGGTCGGGACACCGCGCACCCACACCGAATCCGGGGGGTCGGCGATGAACCGGGCAGTCCAGTTCCCCGATCGGGACACCGCCATCCGCGACGAGCCCGCATCGGGCGACGGCATGTCGGCGAAGGAGTGCCACTCGCCGAGCGGCCGGCGGGCGATCCGGCTCGCCGTACCGGGACGGGTCCGCCGCCCATGATGCAGGGTGACCAGCGCCACGTGATCGGACGGCGTCACGACGGACACCGGTATGTGGCGCAACTGCAGCCAGGGCAGGACGACGCAGGCGGCGACGCCCACCACGATCCACGTGCCCGGGGATGCGACCAGCGCCCGGACGACGGAGCCACCGGAGCGCGCCGCCATCAGCAGGGTCAGCAGGGCGAAGAGCACGACGGCCAGCCAGCCGCCGTAGCGGTGGCTCAGCTCGTACCGGTCGTGGCACTGCTCGCGCGCGGACGGACGCGCGCACACCGCCATACCGCCGAGGACGACCAGGATCGCAGCAGCCACCGCGACGAGTGCGAGACCGTGGTCGCCGCCCGAACCGGTGAGCACGCCGCCCGCCGTCAGCACCGTGAAGGCGGTGAACCAGCCGATCGCCGACACCGCGCAGCCGACGTGGATGCCGCCGCAGAACTGGTACACCTGGGCGGCCGCCGAGCGGACGCGCAGCGGCCAGCTGAGCGGAATCGACGTGGCCAGCCGGAAGAGGCCGTTGACGAGGTACTGATGCCGTACCAGCGTGGCGAGCCCGATGTTGACGGTCGCCGCAGTGAGGGTGCAGGCCAGCATGGACGGAGCGGACCTGCTGGTGACCAGCAGGAGCGCGGCGACGAGATTGACGATGAGCACGGCTGCCAGCCACCGGAGGTACGGCAGCATCGCGTGGTGGATCGGAACGGCCGCGTGGGCTGCCCTCCGCCGACCCCGTGGTGCTCGGACGGCCGACGCTCCGGCCGCGGCCGTGCTGGACCGAGGAACCGGCGGGCGGAGAACCGCCAGGCTCATGACGGGGTACCTCCCGATCTGGCCGCGCGCCGTCGAGACCGCTCCGGGACCTGGGAGCGAGGCAGCCGCGCCAGTCCGGCGACCGGCGGACGGCGGCCGAGACGCCCACTGCGGATCGGCCGACGCACGGCCACCGCCCCATCGTGGCGAGCGGCCGACACGGTGGGAAGGCGGCGCGGCGGTCGTCCGGTGAGCCCTGACCGCCGGCGAGGAGCGGCAGCGTGTCCGTAGCCGTGCACGGTGAAGGACTGCGGCGAGGAGCGGCTCCGGCCACCGCTCCTCGCCCATAGCGCCGGCGTGCCGCGTCACCGATCCCACTGTCGTCCGTGCCACATCTGCGCCGCCCGCCCATCGGAACCGCCCCGCCGGGTAGGGGGGAGTCATGCCGCAGCCAGCGTTGAAGCCAGTGCGTGATCAGGTCGTCGTCGTGATGGGCGCCTCCAGCGGCATCGGTCGTGCGGCCGCGGCCCGGTTCGCCGAGAAAGGGGCCAGGGTCGTCGTCGCCGCCCGGGGCGAGGCAGGGCTGCGGTCGCTGGTCGAGCAGATCCGGGCCGGTGGTGGGGAGGCCGTCGCCGAGGTGGCGGACGTGACCGACCCCGAGCAGATGCAGCGTGTGGCGCAGCGCGCGGTGACCGAGTACGGCCGGCTGGACACCTGGGTCCACGCCGCAGCCGTCCTGCTGGTCGCCCCGTTCGAGGAGACGACGCCAGGAGAGTTCCAGCGCGTCATCGACGTCAACCTCATGGGCCAGGTCCACGGCGCCATGGCGGCTCTTCCGCACCTCAAGCAGCGCGGTGGAGCGCTCATCCACATCTCCTCGATGGGTGCCAAGCGGGGCGTGCCCCTGCAGACCGCCTACTGCGCGTCCAAGCACGGCATCGACGGCTTCGTCGAGACCCTCCGGATGGAGGTCCAGCGCGAACGGCTCCCGATCAGCGTCACCAACGTGATGCCCGCGACGATCAACACCCCGCTGTTCGACCAGGCCCGTACCAAGATCGGCGTCAAGCCCGTCGCCCCTCCGCCGATCTACCAGCCCGACGTCGTCGTGGACGCCATCCTGCACGCCGCCGAGCGCCCCGTCCGGGACCTCGTCGTCGGCGGATCGGCCAAGGCGCTCATCCTCGGGGAGAAGCTGGCGCCACGCCTGGTCGACGCCCTCCTGGTCCGGTTCGGCTTCGAGGCGCACGACACCGGGGTGCCCAAGTCGGCCGACGCGCCGGACAACCTCTTCGCACCCCTGGACACCCACGACACCGCACGCGACGGGTTCGACTCCAGCGCCTGGCCGCACAGCCTCTACACGTCGCTGCAGCGGCAGCCGGTGCTGAAGCGGATCCCGTTGGCCACGGAGGCGCTTGCTCTGGCCGGGTTCGTGCTCAAGCCGTTGATCCGCTGACCCGCGCGGCCGGACGGCTGGGTTCAGGGCGCCGGCCACCGGTCGCGCGCCGGCGAGCACCGCCGTCGTGGACGGCGTCGGATGTGCGGGTGGACCGGCGTCCACCACCGGTGACGACGACGTCGGCGTTCACGCCGGAGCACCTACCGTGAAGTGGAACATCATGCCGCTGTGCATGTGCTCGGGGATGTGGCAGTGCGCCATCCAGAACCCGGGGTTGGTGGCGGAGAAGAGGATGTCGACGGTCTGCCCTGCACGCAGCAGCACCGTGTCCTTCCACACCAGGTTGGGCTCGGGGACGCCGTCCCGCGCCAGCACCAGGAACCGTCCGGCTCCGTGGACGTGGAACGGGTGGTGCATCGGGTGGTCCGAGTCCATCTCGTTGACCAACCGGATCTTCACCCGCTCGCCGACGGCGAAGTTCCACTCCACCGGGCTGCCGGTGCCTCCGCTGGTGCGGTCGCGGAGCGTCCACCGGGTGTTCGCGGGAGTGGTCCGGCGGTTGACGGCCGCCATGTCGTCCTCCCACTCGATGCCATCCACACCGCCGTGCACGTGGCCGTGCCCATCGCCCGTGGACTCGGGGCGTCGCATGGAGCTCATGTCGTGGCTCATCGACGCCGTGCCGGCGACGTCGTCCATCTCCGCCACCGCGGCGAGGACCTTGTCAGGTCGTGCGTCCAGCCAGCCCTGCAGCTGCTCCCGCTCCACGGCCAGTTCCGGGTCGGTCCGGAGCGTCTCGAACGAGTCGCGCAGTGACGGCTCGGCCGGCTCCTCGGTCACCGTCACCCGGCCCAGCGGGTAGCTGCGGTCCGGCGTCCGGTGCTCGAGGGGAAGCGCGCCGGGCTCCGGGAACATGACGTCGACGACCGCCCGTTCGGACGGCGCGACGAGCACGCTGTCCACGAACTCCTCGTGCTCCACCCGTCCGCCGTCGCCACCGACCAGCTTCATGCGTGCGCCGGGCAACCGGACGTCGAACACGCGGGCGTTCGCGGTGTTGACCAGCCAGAGACGAACCACCTCGCCGGCGCGGACGGCGAGTGCGGGTTCCGTCTCGCCGTTGACGAGGAACACGTTGCCGAAGCGGCCCATCGCCGCATGCGTCACCTGCGAGCGGTCGAACGGAGCGATCGCGCCGTTCTCGATCAGCACGTCGTCGAGAGCCAGGACGACGTCGCGGTGGACCGGAGGCCAGTAGTCGGCCTGCGTGGGCCGGACCAGGACGGTGCCGTAGAGGCCCATCTCCTGCGTGTAGTCCTCGCGGACGTGCGGGTGGTACCAGTACAGGCCCGGGTCCGGGAAGTCGAGGCGGTAGGTGAAGCTCTCGGCTGGCCCGATCGGCTGCTGGGTCCCGTGAGGCACTCCGTCGAATTGGTTGTCCACGCGCAGCCCGTGCCAGTGCACCGTCGTCTCGAGATCGGTCGCGTTGGTCACGAGAACGGACAGGTGCGCCCCCTGGCGCACGACCAAGGTAGGGCCGGGGACGGAGCCTTCGTAGGCCAGCATGCGCAGGGTGTCGTCGCCGAGGCGCTTGGCAACCGGGACGATGCGCAGGTCCGTCGACGCGCCGTCGGCACACTCGCGGGCGGTCGGCTGGACGGCGTTCGGCAGGCCGGTGACTGTGGCGCGGGCAGCGGCCGCGGGGTGTCCCCGAGCGGCCCGTCTTGGGTCAATCGCGGCCAGGCGCGCGACCCATGCCGAGGAAGTCGCGGAGCCACTGGTCGACGCGTCGCATGGTGTCAGCGCCCGCGGTCCCCGTGCGTCGCGTGACCCGAGTCGTCGAGATCGTCCGCGGCTGCTCGGTCATGGCGAAGCTGAGCTTCGAGAGGCCGGTGCCGTCGCCCTCGACGAGCACGTGGTGGGGCCAGCCTCGGTCCACTGACGTGATCGGGACGACGATCGCCAAATCGCGAACGCTGGCTAGGTAGTCGGCGCTGGACACGACCAGGGCGGGTCGGGTGCCACGCTGTTCACGTCCCGCGGTCGGGTCGAAGTCGACCCAGACGATGGCGCCGCGCTCGAGCGAGGGAGCCTTGTCCGTCAAGGATGAAGTCCGTCGTCAGCCAACGAGTCCCATGCCTCAGTCTCCTCACGGTAAGACGCGTCCGTGCTCGCGTAGGCCTCGCGGACGGCCTCGAACCGCGCACGCCGGTCCGCCTCGTCGAGCAGTTCGGTGATCACTTCGGCGGCGGTCATCCGTTGCTGACCCGCCCGCGCGGCGATGCGCTCACGCAGGCTCCGCGGCACCTTGATGGTGGTAACCGTATCGGACATACCGCTGAGGATACCCTCGAAAGGTGCAGTAGCGAAGGTCGACCGCTCGGTGGGGTGACCCAGAGGCCGGCCTTCACGGCGAGCGTTGCCGAGCCCCGCACCAGCAATGACTGCCGTGGTGGGTCACGCGTGGGTCACGCCGAGACCCTGGGTCATGTGTGGGTCACGAGCACTGATCGGAAGGCCCCAGCAAGCCGCTCACCAGCGCAGACACTATCGGAGGATCCCGCCTTCCAAGCTGGCCATGCCAATTCGATCGGCTTGAACCGGCCGGCCGGTCAGCCTGACCTCAGTCGGCGATCGTGCGGCGCGATTCGGATCTTGCCGCACGTCCTCCCGTACGCCATACGTTGAAGATGAGTGGTGCGACCCTTTCCACTTCCGCGGTCCGCGTACAGCCTTTCGCGACGTTCCGCTCCCCCGGAGCATCTCCGCGGCCGTCGAGCCGAGCCGCATCACGATGGCCGACTCCGGCGACCGTTCAGGCGCCTGCCCGCCAGGAGGCGACCGGGGCGTTGGTCCCTTCACTGCGCGAGTTCCGCAGGTCACAGTGGTCAGGGCCAGAAGGGGCTGTCCACCCCGCTACATCGCCAGCCGGAGGCAGCCATGCCTAGGACCACGCGAGGAACGACCAGCCGCTCTCGAGCGGCCGTGCTGCTGACCAGCACAGTCGGCCTGCTGCTCACCGGCATCCCGTCCGCCGGGGCCACGTCGCCGGAGGTCATCGTCCTGCCGGGGGCGAGCTCGGTGGAGGGCATCGCCAGGGGCGGAGGCGACACGTTCTACGCCGGCGACCTGTTCCGCGGCGACGTCTTCCGGGGCGACCTGGAGGAAGGAACCGCGGAGCTCTTCATCGACGCGCCGGACGGCCGCTTGGCCCTCGGCATGGTCGCCGACACGCGGCACGGCCTGCTCTACGTGGCGGGCGGCTTCACCGGACAGGCGTACGTGTACGACCTGCAGACGAAGGCCACCGTCGCCACGTACCAGTTCGCGCCGCCGTCCCCGCCGGCCCCGGAGTCCCCCACCACGCTGGTCAACGACGTCACCCTCACCCGGGCGGGCGCGTGGTTCACCGACAGCCTGCGCGGCCAGCTCTACTTCGTGCCGATCGACCGCCACGGTGACCCGGGAGAGTTCCGCACGCTGACGCTGCACGGACCGGCGGCAGAGACGAGCCCTGACTTCGGCCTGAACGGCATCGCCGCCGTCCGGCACGGTGACACGCTCGTCGTCGCGCACTCGGCCAACGGCGAGCTGTACACAGTGGACCCGGAGACGGGCGACAGTGCCGAGATCGCCAAGGTCGACGTGCCGGACGTCGACGGGATCGTGCTGCACGGCCGGCGGCTGTGGGCGGTGCAGAACAGCAACCGGGTGACCCAGATCCGGCTGAGCCGAGACCTGACGTCCGGGACCGTGCAGGAGGTCATCTCGAGCGACCACTTCCAGGTCCCGACGACCGCGATCCGGCACGACGGCCAGCTCGCCGTCGTGAATGGGAAGTTCGACACCGGCATCCCTCCAACCGCCGACCAGTACGAAGTCGTCGTCGTCGACGACTGACCCGACCGACGGGGACCCTCCACTGCCGCCGCTCATCCCGCGTCGGCACGAGAGGTCAGGAGCGCAGGACCTCCCGTGCCCGGTGCTCGACGAGGTCGGACGCGGGCCCCGGCTGGAGACCGAGGACCCGCAGCGGCTCGGCGTCTGCGTGCGGACCGTCGTCCATCGACCGCGTGCTCGAAGGCATCGACGACGTCATGCCGGGTGAGGGCCTCGGGCCCGCCGAAGTCCAGCGACTCCGGCGGGTCCGCTGTGGTCGCCAAGCGCACGCAGGCCTCTGCGACGTCGTATCGGGATGTGCGACGCCGAGGTGGCCGGCGATCTCTCGAGTCACGTGATCCTGTGTCGTCTCCGTGCTCAATCAGATGTGGGAGCCATGGTCTCGAGGGTGAGCCGGTCATGACGAGAGGTATCGGATCACTGCCAGTACGCGGCGATGGTCGTCGTCGCTGACCGCCAGGCCGAGCTCGTCGTAGATGTGGGACGTGTGCTGCACGACCGCCCGCTCGCTGATCGACAGGGACCGGGCGATCGACGCGT
>DASPIH010000237.1:0-2406 GCA_035629195.1 Blastococcus sp.
GGGCGGGCGCCGGTCGGTGGTCACCCTGCTCGCCGCCGTCGGCGGGACGCCGGACGCCGCACGGCTGCAGGCCGTCGGCGAGGGCTCGCTGCTGGGCGCGTACGAGTTCACCGCCTACAAGTCCGACCTGCCGGCCGACCGCCCGGCGCCGCCGCAGGACTTCACCGTCGTCGTCCCGGGTGCCGCCGCCGCCGAGACCGCGCTGCGCCGCGTGCGCGCGGTCGCCGACGCCGTCGCGCTGGTGCGCGACCTGGTCAACACCCCGCCGAACGACCTCTACCCCGCCGAGCTCGCCGCCCGGGGCGCCGCCGCCGGCGAGAAGCTGGGCCTGGCAGCCGAGATCCTCGACGAGGAGGCGCTGGCCGCCGGTGGCTACGGCGGGATCCTCGCCGTGGGGTCCGGCTCGGCCCGCAAGCCGCGGCTGCTGCGCCTGACCTACTCCGGTCCGGACCCGCGCAAGAAGGTCGCGCTGGTCGGCAAGGGCATCACCTTCGACAGCGGCGGGATCTCGATCAAGCCCGCCGCGAAGATGGAGGACATGAAGAGCGACATGGCCGGCGCTGCGGCCGTGATCGCCACCGTGTGCCTCGTCGCCCAGCTCCGGCTTCCGGTCGAGGTGACCGCCACCGTGCCCATGGCCGAGAACCTGCCCAGCGGCACCTCCTACCGGCCGGCCGACGTGGTCACCTTCCGCAACGGCAAGAAGGCCGAGATCACCAACACCGACGCGGAAGGCCGCGTGGTGCTCGCCGACGCGATCGCCCGCGCCGCGGAGGACCGGCCCGACGTCCTGCTGGAGACCGCCACCCTCACCGGCGCCCAGCTGGTCGCCCTGGGCGGCCGGACCTCCGGCGTCATGGGCACCGACGACCTGCGCGACGCCGTCGTCGCGGCGTCCCGGCGCAGCGGCGAGAGCATGTGGCCCATGCCGCTGCCCCCGGAGCTGCGCAAGGGGCTGGACTCGACCGTGGCCGACCTCGTCAACGCCACCACCGACCGCATGGGCGGCATGCTGGTCGGCGGGCACTTCCTGGCGGAGTTCGTCCCCGCCGGCCTGCCCTGGGCGCACATCGACATCGCCGGCCCGAGCTACAACACCGGCGCACCGTGGGGCTACACCCCCAAGGGCGGCACCGGTGTCCCGGTGCGCACCCTCCTCGCCACCATCGAGGCCCTCATAGCCGAAGGCTGACGCGACGGACCGGAAAGGCCCCGTCGCAGGGTCCCGCGACGAGCGGAGCGAGTGCCGGGGGCGACGGGGTCCTTCTACTTCTTCCAGTCGCGCATCCGCTGGGGGTAGCCGGTCACCTGCGCGTCGTACACGGGGATCGCCAGCTCCCGGGAGAGCCGACGGGCCACCTCGGGGCCGGCGATGCGCCGCCGGGTCCATTCGCCGTCGGCGGCCACGAGCACGATGGTGGTCTCGGTGACGGCGGTGCGCGGCTCGACGTAGCCCTCCACGCCACGCCGGGACGCCACGAACTGCTCGAGGTGCGCGAGGTCGGCACGCCCGGAGGACCGGTCGAGGGTTCCGCGACGGTCCCCCGGGGCGCCGGCCCTCCCCCGTCCGGCACCCCGGCCCCGAAGCCGGTCGAACAGGCTCATGCGCGCTCCTTCCCCTCCGCACACGGCGCTCGGTGATCTCCGCGACGCTCGCGTGGAAAACGGTGGTTGACGCCACGTCGTTCCCGTAGTGGCAGGATGTGGGCCAGCCCCCGCCCGCTCGAGCGGGGCCGCCGTCCGACGCATCCGAGGAGCACCCGTGAGCGCACCCGCCTCTCCCGCCGACCTGGTCATCCTGGGGGGTGGCTCGGGCGGCTATGCCGCGGCCTTCCGCGCGTCGGAACTCGGCCTGAACGTCGTCCTCATCGAGAAGGACAAGGTCGGCGGCACCTGCCTGCACCGCGGCTGCATCCCGACGAAGGCCCTCCTGCACGCCGGTGAGGTGGCCGACCTGGCCCGCGAGGGCGAGCAGTTCGGCGTGAAGACGTCTCTGGCCGGCATCGACATGGACGGCGTCAACAGCTACAAGAACGGCGTCATCTCCAAGCTCTACAAGGGGCTGCAGGGCCTGGTGAAGGCTCGCAAGATCACCTACGTCGAGGGCGAGGGACGGCTCACCTCCCCCACCACCGTCGAGGTCGGCGGCCAGACCTACGAGGGCAAGCACGTCCTGCTGGCCACCGGCTCCTACCCCCGGTCGCTGCCGGGGCTGGAGATCGACGGCACGAAGGTCATCACCAGCGACCACGCGCTGGACCTCGACCGCGTGCCGAGCTCGGCGATCATCCTCGGCGGCGGCGTCATCGGCTGCGAGTTCGCCAGCGCCTGGAAGTCCTTCGGCGTCGACGTCACCATCGTCGAGGCCCTGCCGCACCTGGTGCCGCTCGAGGACGAGGCGGCCTC
>DASPIH010000238.1:0-4089 GCA_035629195.1 Blastococcus sp.
CCGAGGCCGCCGAGGCGATGGAGTACGAGAAGGCCGCCCGGCTGCGCGACGACCTCGGCGCGCTCAGGCGCGCGATGGAGAAGCAGGCCGTCGTCCTCGGCGACGGCACCGACGCCGACGTCGTCGCCTTCGCGCAGGACGAGCTCGAGGCCGCCGTGCAGGTGTTCCACGTGCGCGGCGGCCGGGTGCGCGGCCAGCGGGGCTGGGTCATCGACAAGGTCGAGGAGGTGACCACCGGGCAGCTGGTGGAGCAGTTCCTCCTGCAGGTCTACGGCGGGGTCGACGAGGCGACCGGCACCGGTGAGGCGGGCGAGGCCGTGCCGCGGGAGGTGCTGGTGCCCGAGCTGCCGGAGGACGCCGACGTGTACGTCGAGCTGCTGGAGGAGCTGCGCGGTGGCCGGGTGTCGCTGCGGGTTCCCCAGCGGGGCGACAAGCGCAGCCTCATGGAGACCGTCGAGCGCAATGCCAAGGAGGCCTTCGCGCGGCACCGCGTGAAGCGTGCCAGCGACCTCACCGCCCGCTCCCTGGCCCTCTCGGAGCTGCAGGAGGCGCTGGAGCTGGCCGACGCGCCCCTGCGCATCGAGTGCATCGACATCAGCCACGTGCAGGGCACCAACGTGGTGGCGAGCATGGTGGTGTTCGAGGACGGCCTGGCCAAGAAGGCCGACTACCGCCGCTTCTCGGTCGCCAACGGCACCGACGACACCGCGGCGATGGCGGAGGTGGTCCGGCGCCGGTTCGCGCGGCACCTCAGGGACGAGGCCGACCGCCGCGACGAGCAGGGGCTCGCGGCGGAGGAGGGCCGGCCGCGCCGGTTCGCCTACCCCCCGAACCTGCTGGTGGTGGACGGCGGCGCCCCCCAGGTCGCCGCCGCCGCGCGCTCGCTGGACGAGCTGGGCGTCGTCGACGTCGCCGTGTGCGGCCTGGCCAAGCGGATGGAGGAGGTCTGGCTGCCCGGCGAGCCGGACCCGGTGATCCTGCCGCGCACCTCCGAGGCGCTCTACCTGCTGCAGCGGGTGCGGGACGAGGCCCACCGCTTCGCGATCACCTACCACCGGCAGAAGCGGTCGACCACCATGCTGGTGTCGCTGCTCGACGACGTACCGGGCCTCGGCGAGACCCGGCGGAAGGCGCTGATGAAGCAGTTCGGATCGCTCAAGCGGCTGCGCGCGGCCACGGTGGAGGAGCTCATGGCGGTGCCCGGCATCGGCCGGCGGACGGCGGAGGCGGTGCAGGCGGCGGTGGCCGAGCCGGTGCAGCCCCCGGACGGCGAGGCGACCGGTGCGGACGAGAGCGTGCTGGCCCCGCAGGGCGCCGCCCGCCAGGGCGCGCCGCGCTCCGGCGCCGGCGACACCGCCGAGGTCGGCCGGGTGGCCTCGTGACGGACGCACCGGGAACCACCGGTGTCGGTCCCCAGAACGGGCTCTCTCCGGCCATGGACCCGTCGGTCACCGAGACGCCGCCGCTCGAGGTGGTCGTCGTCACCGGCTTGTCCGGCGCCGGCAAGAACAGCGCCGGGCGCGTGCTGGAGGACCTCGGCTGGTTCGTCGTCGACAACCTGCCGCCCGCGCTCCTGCTGCCCATGGTCGAGCTGGGAGCCCGCGGCGACCTCCGCCGCTTCGCCGCCGTAGTCGACGTCCGCAGCCGTGCCTTCTCGAGCGATCTGCAGGAGGCCATCCGCGTGCTGTCGAAGGCCGGGCACCGACCCCGGGTGGTGTACGTGCACGCCCGGGACGAGGTCCTGGTGCGCCGATACGAGTCGAACCGGCGCGAGCACCCCCTCCAGGGCAACGGCACCCTGATCGACGGCATCTCGGCCGAGCGCGCGCTGCTCACGGGCATCGCGGGCGAGGCCGATCTCTGGGTGGACACCAGCGACCTCAACGTGCACCAGCTGCGTGCGACGCTGGAGAACGCCTTCGCCCGCGAGGGGCGCACGCCCCCGCTCACCGCGACCGTGATGAGCTTCGGCTTCAAGTACGGGCTGCCGCTGGACGCCGACCTCGTGGTCGACGCCCGGTTCCTGCCCAACCCGCACTGGATCCCCGAGCTCCGCCCGCACACCGGGCGGGATCCGGAGGTGCGCGACTACGTGCTGGGCCAGCAGGGCGCGCAGGAGTTCCTCGACCGCTACACCGACGTGCTGCGTCTCCTCGTCCCCGGCTACCGGCGGGAGGGCAAGCGCTACCTGACGCTCGCCGTCGGCTGCACCGGGGGCAAGCACCGCAGCGTCGCCATCGCCGAGGAGTTCACCCGCCGGCTGAGCGCCGAGGGCGTCGCAGCCGTGGCCCGCCACCGCGATCTGGGCCGCGAGTAGTGGGCAGCGGACCGGTTGCGGGGCGAGCGCCCCGGGTGGTGGCGTTCGGCGGCGGCCACGGCCTGGCCGCGGCGCTGGCGGCCTGGCGCCGGATCACCCCGGAGCTGACCGCCGTCGTCACCGTCGCGGACGACGGCGGTTCCTCCGGGCGGATCCGCCGGGAGATGCCGGTGCTGCCGCCGGGCGATCTCCGGATGGCCCTGGCCGCCCTGGCCGGGGACCACGAGCGCGACCGGACCCTCGCTGCCCTGTTCCAGCACCGCTTCGGCGGCAGCGGTGTCCTCGCCGGGCACCCGGTGGGGAACCTGCTGCTCACCGGGCTCGCCGAGATGCACGGCGGCGACACGGTGCGGGCGCTGGACGAGCTGGGTGAGCTGATCGGGGCGTGCGGCCGGGTGCTGCCCATGGCCGACGAGCCGCTGGACCTCGTGGCCCGCGTGGAGACCGTCGACCGGGACGACCCGGCGCGGGTCCGCACCATCCGCGGTCAGGTCGCGATCGCGGCGACCCCGGGGAGGGTGCGCGACATCCGCATCTCACCATCCGACCCCGCCGTCCACCCTGCCGTCCCGAAGGCCATCGCGGAGGCCGACGTCGTCTCGCTCGGTCCGGGGTCCTGGTACACCTCGGTGCTGCCGCACCTCCTGGTTCCGCAGCTGAGGGAGGCACTGACCGCGACGCAGGCGCGCGTGGTCGTGGTGCTCAACCTCGAGCCCCAGCCCGGGGAGACCGACGGTTTCTCGCCGGAGGAGCACCTGACCGTGCTCCGGGCACACCTCGGCGGAGTGGCGTTGCACAGCGTGATTGCAGACGCTGACTCGGTGGTTGACCGGCGTGGTCTCCTGGATGTGGTTCGCGACTGCGGAGCCGAGCTCCTGCTGGCCCCCGTGGCCGAGCCGGACGGCGCTCCGCGGCACGACCCGGAGCGGCTCTCCGCTGCCCTGGCCTCCGTGGTCGGGCGGCGGTGAACGACTGGAAGTGGTCGACCGGGTATCGGTAGGCACGGCCGCCTGGCGGCATCGAGGGGGAAGGGGACGGCGGACATGACGCTGACCCGTATGCCGGGGGCGGGATGCCCCGCAGCAACGTGGGGGTGGACTGCATGGCGATGACCGCCATGGTGAAGGACGAGCTCTCCCGGGTGGAGTGCACGAGGACCTCCGAGCGCAAGGCCGAGGTGACCGCCCTGCTGCGGTTCTCCGGAGGCCTGCACATCGTCGGCGGGCGCGTGGTGATCGAGGCGGAGCTGGACACCGGCTCGGTCGCTCGCCGCCTGCGCCGCGACATCAGCGAGGTCTACGGCTACACCAGCGGGGTGAGCGTGCTCGCCGGCGGCAACATCCGCAGGGGCGTGCGCTACCTGGTCCGCATCGCCAAGCACGGCGAGGGCCTGGCTCGTCAGACCGGTCTGGTCGACCAGCGCGGCCGGCCGGTGCGCGGTCTGCCGCCGGCTGTCGTCTCCGGCAGCCTCAACGACGCCGAGGCCGCCTGGCGCGGCGCGTTCCTCGCGCACGGTTCGCTGACCGAGCCGGGCCGGTCCTCGTCCCTGGAGGTCACCTGCCCGGGTCCGGAGGCGGCCATGGCACTCGTGGGCGCCGCCCGCCGCCTGGGCATCGCCGCGAAAGCCCGCGAGGTGCGCGGCGCCGACCGCGTGGTGGTCCGCGACGGTGACGCCATCAGCGCGCTGCTGACCCGCATGGGCGCGCACGACGCCGTGCTCGCGTGGGAGGAGCGGCGCATGCGCCGCGAGGTGCGGGCGACCGCCAACCGGC
>DASPIH010000239.1:0-14383 GCA_035629195.1 Blastococcus sp.
CACGGTGGCCCGCCGCTGCCCCGGCCAGGCCCGCGCGACGGACTCGGGATCGCGTCCCGGGCTGTGCGCGACCGCCCAGTCCGGCAGCACGCCGGCCCGGACGATCTCCGCCGCGCGGTCGGGATCCCCGCGGCGTCGCCCGGCCGGGCGGTAGACGTCCGCGAGGAACGCGTCGAGCGCCCGGTGCCGCTGGGCCACACCGGCCGTCAGGGACGACCAGGTCCCGGCACCCACCAGGCGCGGAACGGGGTCCATGGGCACCGGACGCACGTGCTGCCGGCCGTCCACCCAGACCGACGCCGCGACGCCCAGCGCCTGCCGGCGGGCCGCCATCCTCCCGGCGGCCTCCAGCAGCTCGTCCCGGCCGATCCGCTCGAGGGCAGCCGCCAGCTCCACCCACCCGGTGCGCGGCCGACCGTCCGGGCCGACGGCCTCGTCGGAGCCGACGGGAGGATATCCGGTGAAGAGGGCCCCGCTCACAGCCCGCGATAGAACCAGGCGGCCGGCCGTTCGCCCAGCTCCACCAGCGCCCGGCATCCCCCGATCGCGTGGCTCCCACCCCGGAAGAGGCGCGGATCACCGTGCGCACGTCGGTGCAGGCCGGCCGCGCCACGCCGGGCAGCCTGCGAGCGGCCGCCGCGCTCCCCGGATAACCTCGGGGACCGGGCTGTCCATCGGCCCACCCACGACGGCTGCAGGAGGTCGCCCATGCGCAGGCTGCGCCTCGTGGGGCTCTCCGAGGACGGGAAGAACCTCGTCCTGATGGCCGACGGCCCGGACGGCGCCGATGGCGAGAAGTTCCAGCTGCCCGTCGACGACCGCGTGCGCGCGGCCGCCCGCGGTGACGCCCGCCGGCTGATCCAGATCGACGTCGACATGGGCACCGAGCTCCCGCCTCGGGTGATCCAGTCCCGGATCCGCGCCGGCGAGACCCCCGAGCAGGTGGCCGCCTCCTCCGGCACGCGCGTCGAGCGGATCATGCGCTTCGCCCATCCGGTGCTGCAGGAGCGCGAGCGGGTGGCCGACCAGGCCCGCGAGGCCCGCGTGCGGCTCTCCGACGGCGGGCCCAGCGTGCCGCTGCAGCAGTTCATGGTGGAACGGCTCCGGCTCATCGACACCGACATCGAGGCCGTCGACTGGGACGCCTTCCGTGGCGACGAGGGAGCCTGGGTGGTCACCGGTGCCTGGCGGGCCGGCGCCAAGTACGGCACGACGCGCTGGCGCTTCGACCTGCCCTCGCGCACGGTGACCCCCACCGACGCCGCGACGACGGACTTCGCCGAGGGCACCCGGCTGGTACGGGTCGTTCCCGAGGTGGCGCCCGCAGCGCGCAACCGCCCGGTCCAGGTGGTGCGCGCCCCCGAGCCCGCTCCTCCGCCGCCGGTGCCGGTCGACGTCCCCGCCGACGAGCACGTCCGCGACGTGCACGCACCGGACGGCTCACCGGACGACGGCGACATGGCCACCCTGCTCGACGAGGTGGCCGACCACGACACGGTGGTGCTCGGCCGGACCGGTGTCGAGGGCGAGGACGAGGACCCGCGCGCCCGCATCCCCGCGTGGGAGGACATCGTCTTCGGGGTTCGCCGCAACCGCTGAGGGCCTCCGACCTGCTCCACGCGGAGGTCGACGGCCCCGGCCGGGTGGAACAGGCCGGCCGGCCGGGTAGTTGACCTGGCATGAGCGCATCGCTATCCATGCCGCTGGGCGGGGTCCAGGTCGGCTCCTACGACAGCTACGAGCAGGCCCAGGCCGCCGTCGACTACCTCTCCGACGAGAAGTTCCCGGTCGAGAACGTCACGATCATCGGCTCCGACCTGCGGATGGTGGAGCGGGTCCTCGGCCGGATGACGACCGGCCGGGCCGTCGGTGCCGGTGCCGCGGGCGGGGCCTGGTGGGGTCTGTTCGTCGGGCTGCTGCTGGGCATCTTCGCCGCCGACGGCAGCGACTGGATCTCCTCCGTCCTCACCGGCCTGGTCATCGGCCTGGTGTTCGGCGCCCTGTTCGGCTGGATGGGTTACGCCGCCACGCGAGGACGGCGGGACTTCACCAGCACCAACCAGATCGTCGCCGGCCGCTACGACGTCATGTGCAACCCGGCGCACGCCGAGCACGCCCGCGCCGATCTGGCCCGCTTCTCGCTGCGCGGCTGACGGAGGCCTCCCTCGCCGCCCGCGAGGGGGCCACACCTCAGCGGAGGGTGGCGAAGGCGACCGCCGCGGCGGCCGCCACGCCCAGGGAGTCCACCCCGGCCCGCATCCGGATGCGGGCGCGCACCCGCGCCGCCCGCTGAGCCTCCGGGGTGAGGCCGGGCCCCTCCGCCCCGAGGAGCACCGCGGTGCGCGGATGGGCCGCCGGGTCGACGTCCCCCAGGTCCACCGCATCCGCTGCCGGGGTCAGGGCGACCGTGAGGTAGCCGGCGTCATGCAGCCGCGTCAGGCCGTCCGGCCAGTCGGGCAGCACCGCGAACGGCAGCGACAGCACGTGCCCCATGGAGACGCGCACCGAGCGGCGGTAGAGCGGATCGGCGCACCGGGGGTCCAGGAGCAACCCGTCGACGCCGAGGGCGACCGCCGACCGCGCGATCGAGCCCAGGTTCTCGGCGTCGTTGAGCGCCTCGAGAACCGCCAGCCGGCGGGGCGCCGAGGGGTCGGGCCCGGCGAGCAGTTCGCCGAGGTCGGCCGCCGGTCGCCGGTCGGCCGAGGCGACGACGCCGCGCGTGAGCCGGAACCCGATGACCTGCGAGAGCACCCACTTGTCCGCCTCGTAGGCCGGGACGTCGTCGGGGAGGCCGAGGGCGGCGACCCGCCCCGGCACGCCGAAGACCGCGCGGACGCGGTACGGCGAGGCCAGCAGCCGTTCGACCGCCGGCACCCCTTCCACGATCACCGGGCCGGTGCCCCGCGGTGTTCCCGCGGGCCGGTCCCCCGATCTGAGGTCGCGGAAGTCGGCCACCCGGGAATCGGTCGGATCGGTGATGACGACGGGGTCCGGCACACCTCGATCCTGCCCTGCCCCCAGCAGCGTTCTCCCCGGCGCCCGTTGACTCCGACTGACGAATTCATCTAGCGTTGAGTTCATCAGTCGTTGAGTTTCGAGGGAGAGCGTCATGGACGCCGTCACCGTCACCGATCTCGTCGTCGACCGCGGGCACCGCCGGGTGCTCCCCGGGCTGTCGTTCGCCGTGCCGGAGGGCCAGGTCACCGGCCTGCTCGGGCCGAGCGGGAGCGGGAAGAGCACCCTGATGCGGGCGATCGTCGGAGTGCAGCGCATCCGGTCGGGAACGGTCGAGGTCTTCGGCTTCCCGGCGGGCTCCCCCGCGCTGCGCGACCGGGTCGGCTACGTCACCCAGGCGCCCAGCGTGTACGCCGACCTGACCGTGCGCGAGAACGCCCGCTACTTCGCCGCCCTCTACGGGCGCGGCGCCCGCGAGGCCGACGCCGCGATCGCCGGCGTCGGCCTGGCCGGCGCCGCGGGCCAGCTGGTCGCCGACCTCTCCGGCGGTCAGCGCGGCCGAGCCTCGCTGGCCTGCGCGCTCGTCGGCGATCCGGAGCTGCTGGTGCTCGACGAGCCGACGGTGGGGCTGGACCCGGTGCTCCGCGTCGAGCTGTGGGACCGGTTCCACGCGCTCGCCCGCGCCGGGACGACGCTGCTGGTCTCCAGCCACGTCATGGACGAGGCCGCCCGCTGCGAACGGCTGCTCCTGCTGCGCGACGGCGCACTCCTCGCCGACACCACGCCCGAGCAGCTGCGCGCCGACGGCCGCTCCCCCGACCTCGAGGCGGCGTTCCTCGCCGTCGTCCGCGCCCACGAGGCGGGCTCGCGCGCGCAGGCGGTCCGGTCATGACCGCCGCGACCCACCTGAGCCCGCGGCTGACCAGGACGACGGCCGCCCGCGTGCTGCGGCAACTGGGCCACGACCACCGGACCATCGCCATGCTGCTGGTCCTGCCCAGCCTCCTGCTCGGGTTGCTGCACCTGCTGTGGCGGGACCTGCCGGGCGTGCCGGGTCAGCCGGACACGTTCGACCGGGTCGGCCTGACCATGCTCGGCGTCTTCCCGTTCGTCGTGATGTTCCTGGTCACCAGCATCGCGATGCTCCGGGAACGCACCTCGGGCACCCTCGAACGGCTGCTCACCACCCCGCTGTCGCGGCTGGACCTGCTCCTCGGGTACGGCCTCGCGTTCGGGGCGGCAGCCGCGCTGCAGGCGGTGGTCACCGTGACGGTGGCGGTCACGGTCTACGACCTCGACGTCGCCGGATCGGCAGGGCTCGTCGTGCTCATCGCCGTCGTCGACGCCGTCCTGGGGGTGGCGCTGGGACTGCTGGCCAGCGCCTTCGCCCGCAGCGAGTTCCAGGCGGTGCAGTTCATGCCGGTCATCGTGCTGCCGCAGTTCTTCCTCTGCGGTCTGCTCGTGCCGCGCGAGCAGATGGCCGGCTGGCTCCAGGCGATCAGCGACGTCCTCCCGCTGACCTACGCGGTGGAGGCCCTCGGGGAGGTCGGGCGGTCGGCGGAGGCGACGGGCAGGATGTGGGCCGACGTCGGCGTCGTGGCCGGCGCGACCCTGCTCGCCCTCGCCCTGGCGGCGGCGACCCTGCGGAGGAGGACCGACTGAGCACCGAGTCGCGGCGGCGCACCGGACGGCGCCCCGGCAGCCCGGACACGCGGGACGCCGTCCTCGCCGCCGCCCGCACGGCGTTCGCCGAGCGCGGCTTCGACGGCGCCACCATCCGCCAGATCGCCACCGCCGCCGGCGTCGACCCCGCGCTCGTCCACCACTACTTCGGCAGCAAGGACAAGCTGTTCCTGGCCGCCGTCGAGGCGCCCGCGAACCCGGCGGACCTGCTCCCCGAGGTCCTCGCCGGGAGCCGCGACGACCTCGGGCGCAACGTCGTCGGACTGCTCCTGCGGCTCTGGGACGGCCCGATGCAGCCGGCGGCCCTGGCCCTGCTGCGGTCGGCCATCGGCAACGAGTGGACGGCGAAGCTGCTGCGCGAGTTCCTCGTGACGCAGGTGCTGCGCCGCGTCGTCGGCACCCTGGACCTGCCGGCCGCGGAACGCGAGCTCCGGGGGGCGCTGGTCGCCTCGCAGCTCGTCGGCCTCGTGGTGGGCCGGTACGTGCTCAAGGTGGAGCCGCTGGCGACGGCGACGCCCGAGTGGCTGGTCGCGACGATCGGCCCCACCGTGCAGCACTACCTCACCGGCGACGTGCCGCTGCCGTCCGGAACGGCGGGGTAGGGGCCGACGGTCAGGCTCCGCCGGCGGGCTCCGCAGCGTGGTCGGGCAGCACGCCGGTGCGGTGCCGCTGGCGCAGCCGGTAGTAGCCCAGCCCGATCAGCGCGATGGCGCCGATGAAGACCGCCGCTCCCCACTGGAGGTACCAGCGATAGGGCTCCACCGCGTTGTAGACCTCCCGCCGGGGCCAGCCGAGGTTGATCGCCATGCCCGCTCCCCACAGCACCGCCAGCACGTTCACCGGCAGGCCCCAGCGGCCCAGCGAGAAGTGCCCGCGTCCCGCGGCACCCTCGGGGAGGGGCCAGCGGCCGCGGAGCCGGCTGATCAGCATCGGCACCGTGACCAGCAGGTAGGACAGGTAGATCATCACGACCGCGATGCTGGTGATCACCGTGAAGATCTGCGGCTGACGGATGTTGACCAGCAGGATCCCGATCGAGAGGGCCCCGATGAGGACGGCGGGGGCCACCGGGGTCTTGTACCTCGGGTGCACCCTCGCCAGCCGGGCGGCGCCGGGCAGGTTGTTGTCCCGGGCCATGCCGAACGTCATCCGGATCGTCGCCGTGTGCACCGCCAGGCAGCAGACGGTGATGGCGACGACGATCGCGAGCAGGAAGACCCGCCCGACGCCGCTGCCGGCGGCCTGCAGGAGCACGTACTGCAGGCCGCCGCTGCTGGAGGACAGCTGCGGGTCGCGGATGTCCTCCACCGCCATGAGACCGAAGAGGAGGATCAGCCCGCCGAGCACGAACGACGCCGTGACGGCCCGCAGGATGGCCATCGGGGCGGTGCGCCGCGGCTCGACGGTCTCCTCGCCGAGGGAGCTGGCGGTGTCGAAGCCGTACATGACGTAGCCCGAGGCCAGGGCGGCGACGAGGAAGGCCCCCAGGTACCCGAGGTCCTGCCCGGTGCCGGTGCCCGCCGTGTCGAGGACGACCTCCGGCCCCCGGGTGGCGTGCGCCGCCAGCAGCACGATGATCAGCACGGCGGCGACGAGCTCGACGAAGACGCCTGCGCTGTTGATGCGCGACATCAGCTTGACGCCGAAGACGTTGACCAGCGTGGTGAAGACGATGAGCGCACTGCCCAGGACGACCGCGTTCACCGCGACGTCGTAGGTGCCCGTGCCGTCGCCGACCAGCTGGAAGCCCGACCACAGCTGCGGCAGCGTGATCTGGTACGCGAGGACGGTCGCCGACAGCGTGACGATCGAGGCCGTGAGCATCATCCAGCCGGCCATCCAGGCGGTGGTCCGGTTCCCGAGGCGCTTGGTCCAGTTGTAGAGCGAGCCCGCGACCGGATAGCGCGCGGCCAGCTCGGCGAAGCACAGGGCGACCATGAGCTGGCCGACGAAGACCAGCGGCCAGGACCAGACGTAGGCCGGTCCGCCCGCACCGAAGCCGAAGTAGAAGAGCTGGAACGTCCCGGTCAGGATGGAGATGTAGCTGACCCCTGCCGCGAAGCTGGCGAACCCGCCGAGGCTGCGGTCCAGCTGCTGGCGGTACCCGAACCCGGCGAGGTGATCGCCGTCCTCCGCGTGCTGCGCCGCCGGAGCTTTCCTGCCGGCGCTCACCGGGGCGCCCGGGCGAGCTGCCGGCTCTGCGCGACCAGGCGGCCGGTCGCGTCCCAGATCCGGTAGTCCTCGTCGACCCAGCCGCCGGAGACCTCGCTGGAGCGCGCCTCGACCAGGCACCAGCCGGGCGCGGGGAGGGCGCGCACGAGCACCTGGAGCTGGACCGTCGGCGCCCAGCCGAGCTTGCCCATCGAGAAGCTGGTGGGCGGCAGGGCGTCGGCGAAGGTGAGCAGCGCGAGCGGATCCGGCTCGCGGCCGTCGGTGAGCCGCATCCACGCGCGCAGCACCGGCTCCCCGGACGGCTGCCCGAAGGCCCAGCCCGCGGTGGCGAGGTCGAGCCGGGTGTCCACGCGCAGCGAGAGCCCGGGCTGCATGCCGGGCGGCGCCAGGTCGCGGTGCTCGGCGACGGAGAAGCACTCCTCCACGGGCGGCACGTCGGGCATGGGGAGGCCGTACTCCGACGCCGCGGCAGTCAAGGTCGCCGTCGTGGCCTGGACGGTCAGGGCGGGGCCGCCCTCGTCGGACAGCGTGACGAGCGAGTGGGCCAGCGTGCGCCCTGCCGGGCCGGGGACGACGGTGAGCGTCGCCGGACCGGCGGCCGGGGCGCGCAGGTAGCTGGCCGAGAGCGCCACCGGATGCTCGTGCGGGCTCTCCAGGACCGCGGCGCGGCCGGCCACCGAGAGCAGGTAGCCGCCGTTGAGGATGCCGCCGCCGACGTCCCACCCCCGGTCCAGCTCCGCGACCAGGCTCCCGTCCTCGGCCCGGCGGACGGCGGTCGCGGCGTCGAAGGCCGAGGCGGACGGCGGTCCATCGTTCTGCGGCACGGGAACGAGAGTGCCAGGGTGGCCTCCGTGGACTACACGCACCTCGGCCGCAGCGGCCTGCAGGTCTCCCGCCTCTGCCTGGGGACCATGAACTTCGGCTGGAAGACGGAGGAGGCCGACGCCCACGCGATCATGGATCGCGCGCTCGACGAGGGCATCAACTTCTTCGACACCGCCAACGTCTACGGCATGGACCAGGGCAAGGGCCGCACCGAGGAGGTGCTCGGCAGCTGGTTCGCCCAGGGCGGTGAGCGCCGGGAGAAGACGGTCCTGGCCACCAAGGTCTACGGCGGGATGTCGAGCTGGCCCAACGACACGTTCCTGTCCGCGCGCAACATCGTCCGCGCCTGCGAGGGCTCGCTGCGGCGGATGGGCACCGACTGGATCGACCTGTACCAGTTCCACCACGTCGACCTGCGGACGCCGTGGGACGAGATCTGGCAGGCCTGCGAGACGCTGGTCGCCCAGGGCAAGGTGCTCTACGTCGGCTCGTCCAACCACGCCGCCTGGCAGATCGTGGAGGCCAACGCCGTGGCCGCGCGCCGCAGCTTCTCGGGCCTGGTCAGCGAGCAGTCGCACTACAACCTGCTGACCCGGCACGTGGAGCTGGAGGTGCTGCCCGCTGCCGAGCACTCCGGCGTGGGCATCCTGCCGTGGAGCCCGCTGGCCGGTGGGCTGCTGGCGGGGGTCCTGGAGAAGTCCGACGGCGGCCGGCGCAACGACGACCGCGCGCAGGAGCGGATCGAGAAGCACCGCCCCGCGCTGGAGGCCTACGAGGCGCTGTGCCGGGAGCTCGGCTCCGCGCCGGCCGACGTCGGCCTGGCCTGGCTGCTGCACCAGCCCGCCGTCACCGCGCCGATCGTCGGGCCCCGCACGATGGAGCAGTTCGACGGCGCCCTGCGCGCCCTGGACCTCCGGCTCGACGACGCCGCCCTGTCCCGGCTCGACGAGATCTTCCCGGGCTACCGGCCCGCCCCGATGGAGTACGCCTGGTGAAAGGACCCCGTCGCCCTCATCTCGCCAGAGGCCAGGCGGCCACGGTCTCGTAGCGGGCGGCCGCCCCGAGGTGGCTCTCCAGCAGGCGCACCTCCCGCACCGGCCAGTCCGGCCCGCGGTAGCCGGCGAGCCGGTCGGTCAGCGCCCCGTCGGCCGGGCGGCCGGGCCGCCACCGCCCGACAGTCAGGTGCGGCCGGAACGGCCGGTCCTCGACCGCCAGCCCGAGCTCCCCGGCGACGGTGGCCAGCCGGCCGGCCAGCGCGATCAGCGCGGCGACGTCGCCGTCGAGCCCCGCCCAGGCCACCTGGGGACGGCGCGCGGAGCCGAACCGCCCCCCGCCGGCCAGCCGCAGGGTCGCCGGCGGCGTCGCGTCCACCGCCGGACCGGCGGCGGCGACGAGGCCGGGCACCCGTTCGGCCGGCACCCGGCCCAGGAACAGCAGCGTCAGGTGCCAGCGCTCCGGATCCCCCCACCGTGGCGCGCCGGGGGCGTTCCGCAGCGGGGCGAGGGCGCGGTCGAGGTGCTGCCTCGCCGGCCCGGGCGGGTCGACGGCGAAGAACAGCCGCCGGGGAGGCGCGGGGTTCAGACGGTCACCCGCAGTCCGGCGCTCCGCAGCGCCGCGACCACGCGGAGGCGCTCGACGTCGCGGGCGCGTCCCTCGGGCAGGCCGGGCAGGGCCGACGGCACCCCGAGCATCCCCGCCGCCTCGAGGAGGACGTCGTCGTAGGCCGCCTGGACCGCGCGGCGGCGGACCATGGGCACGCCGGCCGGGACCAGCGACACCTGGGCTCCGAGGCGGGAGAGGTCCGCGGCGACCAACTCCAGCGGCCGGCCGGCCGGCGCAGGGTGGCGGACGGCGCGCCGGCGGGCGGACCAGGCCGAGACGCGCCGGGCCAGCGGTCCGGCGCCTGCGACGAGGCCGGCGAAGGCAACCAGCAGAACTCCGAGCTCGATCACTGCACTGTCCATGTCGGCCCCTCGGACACGGTCGGGCAACCGGGGGTCCGACGGTACGCCGAACGGATCAGAGCGCCTGCCCACCCGGGGCCCGCTCGGCGAGCGCCTCCTCGGCAGCCCGCAGCTGCGGCGACGGGACGACGGGTCGCCGCGGACCGATCCGCAGGCGCAGACGCAGCGGCGCACGCCGCAGCTGCAGTCGCACGGTGCGGCCACGGGCCAGCCAGACCGCGGCGCCGAGGCCGGCGACGACGCAGAAGGCACCGGGGAGGACGAGCCCCCACGGCGCACCGAGGTGCTCGGACACCCAGCCGACCAGCGGCGCACCCACCGGGGTGCCGCCCATGAAGCACATGAAGTACAGCGCCATGACCCGCCCGCGCATCTGCGGATCGACCCCGAGCTGCACGTAGCTGTTGTTGGCCACGCTGAAGATCAGCGCCGCCGCTCCGGTCGGCACCAGGAGGACGGCGAAGGCGATGGACGTGGGCATCAGCCCCGCCACCATGGTGAAGAAGCCGAAGACGACCGCCGAGCCGAGGAGGAACCGCTGCCGCGGCCGGGCGGTGCGACGGGTCGACAGCAGCGCACCCGTCAGCGATCCGACCGCGAAGCAGGTGGAGAGCAGACCGAACGCCTCGGCACCGAGGTCGAACTCCTCGCGGGCCATCAGCGCGATGGTCACCTGGAAGTTCAACGCGAAGGTGCCCACCACGAAGGCGATCGCCATGGCGAGGACCAGATCCGGGTGCGCCCAGGTGTAGGCCAGCCCCTCGCGCAGCTGACCCCGGCCGCGGGCGACCGGCCGGCTGGGCTGGAGTTCGCCGGCACGCATCCCGGCCAGCGCGATGATGGTGAAGGCGAAGCTGACCGTGTTGAGCAGGAACGCCGGCGCGGTGTTGCCGGAGGCGGCGCCGATCAGCAGGCCGGCGAGCGCCGGACCCACCAGCCGGGCTCCGTTGAAGGTGGTCGAGTTGAGGCTGACGGCGTTGGCGAGCAGCGCCGGGCCGACCATCTCCGAGACGAAGGCATTGCGCACCGGGGCATCGATGGCCGAGACCGCGCCCAGCGCGCCGGCCAGCACGAACACGTGCCACAGGGCGACGACCCCGGTGGCCACGAGCAGGCCCAGCACCAGCGACAGGACGCCCATGACGGTCTGGGTGACCAGCAGCATGCGGCGCTTGGAGTAGCGGTCGGCCAGGACGCCGCCGTACATGCTCAGCAGCAGCCACGGAGCGAACTGCACCGCGGTGATCAGGCCGAGGGCGACCCCGCTGTCGTCGGACAGCTGGAGCACCAGCCAGTCCTGGCCGATGCGCTGGATCCAGGTCCCGGTGAGGCTCAGCAGGTTGGCGGATGCGTAGCGGCGGAAGTTCCGCACCCGCAGTGCCCGGAACATCCCGTTGCCGGACGGGGCGTCCCGCTGGTCGGTGCTCGTCCGGGTCACCCGCCGGCCAGCGTGTCCATGATCTCGGCCGCCGCGCGCAGCACACCCCGCTCCTCGGCCGTGAGCTGCTGCAGCCGCCCGGCCAGCCACGCCTCGCGCGCCTGCGCCTCGGCGGCGAGCAGCTCCTCCGCCGCGTGCGTGAGCTCGATGACGACCTGTCGTCCGTCGGTGGGATGCGGGGTGCGGGTGACCAGGCCCATGCCCTCCAGCGCGACGACCACCCGTGTCATCGACGGGGGCTGCACCCGCTCGTGACCGGCCAGCTCGCCCGGGCTCATGGGCCCGTGCCGCTGGAGGGTGGACAGCGCCGCCAGGTGGGTCAGGGTCACCGAGGTGTCGACCCGCTGGCTGCGCAGCCGGCGGGAGAAGCGCATGACCGACAACCGGAGGTCATGGGCGAGCGCGGCGGTGTCCAGCGTCGTCCGACTCACGATGCTTAGCCTAACTCAGCAGCCGGGTCAGAAGAGCTGCTGCAGCGGTTCCAGCGCGAAGTAGACCAGGAACATGACGGCCACCACCCACATCAGCGGGTGCACGTCCCGGCGGTGCCCGACGACGCTGCGCAGCAGCACGTAGCTGATGACGCCGGCGCCGATGCCGTTGGTGATCGAGTACGTGAACGGCATCAGCGCGATGGTGAGGAAGGCCGGGATGACCAGCGACATGTCGTCCCAGGCGAGATTCCGGATCTGCGTGATCATCATGGCGCCGACGATGACGAGCGCCGGGGCCGCCGCCTCCGAGGGCACGACCTGCACCAGCGGGCTGAGGAACGTCGCGACGAGGAACAGCACGCCGGTGACGACGCTGGCCAGGCCGGTGCGGGCGCCGTCCGCCACTCCCGCGGTGCTCTCGATGTAGGTCGTGTTGGACGAGACGCTGCCCGCCCCGCCGGCGGCCGCGGCGAGGGAGTCGACCAGCAGGACCGGCTGCGACTTCGGCAGGTTGCGCTTCTCGTCCAGCAGGCCGGCCTCGGCGCCGACGGCGGTCACGGTGCCGACCGTGTCGAAGAAGTCCGCGATCATGATCGAGAAGATGATCAGGAGGGCGGCGACGACGCCGATCCGCTCGAACCCGCCGAGGAGCGAGACGTTCCCGATGACCGAGAGGTCCGGCACGCCGACCACGTCGTCGGGGAGCGCCGGCACCTGCAGCGCCCAGCCGCGCTCGTTCTCCGCACCGTCGTCGCCGAACCTCGGGCCCACCCCGGCGATCGCCTCGACGACGATGGCGAACACCGTGGTCGCGACGATGCCGATCAGCAGCGCGCCGCGGACCCTGCGGACGACCAGCACGCTGGTCAGCAGCAGCCCCACGACGAAGGTCAGGATCGGCCAGCCGGCGAGCTGTCCACCGGCGCCGAAGCTGATGAGCGGATTGCCCGGCCGGATCACGCCGGCGTCGGCCAGCCCGATGATGGTGAGGAAGAAGCCGATGCCGACCGCGATCGCCGTCTTCAGCTGCGGGGGGATCGCCTCGAAGACCGCCCTGCGGAAGCCGGTGAGCACCAGGACGGTGATCAGCAGGCCCTCGAGCACGACCAGACCCATGACCTCCGGCCAGGAGAGCTGGGTGGCCGCGTAGACGGCCACGATCGCGTTGATGCCGAGCCCCGTGGCCAGCGCGAGCGGATACCGGCCGACCACGCCCATGAGCACCGTCATCACGCCGGCGATCAGGGCGGTGACCGCCGCGACGGAGCCGAAGGGCAGCTCGTTCCCGTCGACGTCGGGGCCGGACAGGATGATCGGGTTCAGCACCACGATGTAGGCCATCGTGAAGAAGGTGGTGAAGCCGCCGCGCACCTCGCGACCCACGGTGGAGCGACGGGCGCTGATCTCGAAGAACCGGTCCAGGCCGTTCTTCGGCCGGGCCCGCGGGCCCTCGCTGCGGCGCGGCACGGGCGCCCCGGCGGCGACGTCGGCGGGGGTGTCGCCGTCGGCGACGGACGACCCCCCGGTCGGGCGGGACTTCTCGGGCATGCGGTCTCCGGGGACGAGGCAGCGGGCGGAGCGGGCGACCGTGCCCGCGCCCGGCCGGACGAGGCAACGAGCGGCGACAGCGTGCCACACGCCCCAGCGGGGGATGTCCCCCGTGAGCGGACCGCGCTCTAGGGTGCCCTCGTGCACGGTCCACACAAGCAGGCCCCGCCACCGTTGCAGGTGGACACCGAGCGCGTGGTGCTCGCCGGGATGGCCCTGTGGGCCGTGGCCCTGGTGGTCCTGCTGCTGCTGGGCGACCGGGTCGACCGGCTGTGGACCTGGACCTGTGTCGCCGCCCTCGGGCTGGCCGTCCTCGGGCTGGGCATCATGCGGTGGCAGCTGCGTGGCTCCCCGGCCTCCCGCCGGAGGGGCCGATCCGGCGCCGACGGCTAGAGGACGTCGTAGTCCGAGGTGTCGTAGCGGGCCGAGGTGACCACCTCGGTGTCGTCCGGAGCGACCAGGGTGGCCTGGCTGTGGGCGCCGCAGCCGTAGTCGGCGGTCACGACGCGCCCGTCGGCCGGGGCGTAGGCGTTGCCGCAGGCTCCCACGCTCTGCCGCAGCGATCCGGCCAGCGGCAGGTAGAACCCGCAGGTGGCGCAGGAGCCGGGCGCCTGCCGCGCCATCGGCGCCGTCGGGCCGAAGTCGCCGGCGGTCCAGCGGCCGATCGCCTGCGACCGCCCCTCGCGGGACATGACGCGCTCGCGGCCCAGCGCGATCTCGCCGGCGACGACGCGCCCCTCGGGATCGTCGGCGGAGTCGTCGTCCAGCGTGTAGGCCGGAGCCAGGCGCTCGTCGTCCTCGGTCGAGGGCAGGACGTCGCCCACCGACAGGTCACCCGGCCGCAGCCGCTCGTGCCAGGGAACCCACGCCGGGGCGAGGAGGGCCTGGTCACCGGGGAGCAGGACGACCTCGTCGACGGTGACGGTCTCCTCCCCCGGCACGCGGGCCAGGGTGACCGCCCAGTGCCAGCCGACGTAGCCCGGCAGCCGGCTGGCGAAGGTGTGGGTGAGGACCTCGCCCAGCTCCGCCGAGGCGTCGGTCCCGGCGCTGACGCGCTCGGACGAGGCACCGAGGTGCTCGCCCACCACAGCGGGGTCGCCGGCCGTCTCGACGGCGGCCGCGCGAGCCGGCTCGACCGCGGCGGCCAGCGCATCGTCCGCGGGAGGGGCGGGCCGCACAGCGGCGAAGGGCTCGGACACACACCCATTGTGGCGGACGTCGTCCGGCACGCGGGACAGCGCGTCCACAGCGGCGTCTGGCGGCCGGACTCCCAGGTGGGTGCGGCACCATGGAGCGCGTGCCCGCCTCCCGCCCGCCCGGTGCCCCCGGCGGCACCGGCCGTCCCGGCGCACGGCTCCGGGCGC
>DASPIH010000240.1:0-7167 GCA_035629195.1 Blastococcus sp.
GCCCGCCTGCGGGGGGAGTTCATCCGCAAGGCGCAGGAGAAGCGGCGCGACTTCACCGTCGACTGGGTGCACCTCAAGCTCAACGACCAGGCGCAGCGCACCGTCCTGTGCAAGGACCCGTTCAAGGCCGTCGACGAGCGCGTGGACAAGCTCATCGCCTCCATGTGAACGGGTGACACCGCGGTCCGCCGGACCGCACCGCGGCCAGGAGCCGTCCCCGGACCGCGTCGAGCCCCGATTCGAGCCTGCGCGGGACCCTCCGGGCCCCGCTCGGCTCGATTCACGTACCGGTGCCGTCCCCGGCTGCCAGCCGAACGCCGGCCTCGTCCTCCGCCGCGCCCTCGGGCAGCGGCACCTCCAGGGCGGCGTACCGGCCCGCCGCCGCGGCGGCCAGGAAGTACGCGCGCTCCTCGGGGTAGCCGCGCCCCATCGTGCGCAGCGGCACCGGCGACAGGCTCAGCGCCTCCTCCAGCCCCTCGGTGTCGACCCAGACGACCGGGTTGCGCTCCGGCTGGCTCGCGAGGTCCTCGTCCACCTGCGCGCCCAGCTCCGATCCCAGCCCGCGCGGCGCGATCAGCGTCACCCCGCCCAGCGCGACCCGCCCGAAGGCCGTCAGCGAGTGGTGGGACACGCCGCGGTGCCGGGCGCGGGGGTCGGCGTCGGAGATGCGCAGCGCCCCGACCGGCAGGCCACCGAGCACGCTCACGGCGTTGCAGGCCTCGCCCGCCGCCACCCCGGAGAAGCCCCACGGCGTTCCGGTGCCCAGGTTGCCCGGCCCCTGCGTGACGATCGCGAGATCGGCGTGCAGCACGTGCTTGGCCGCCAGCAGGCCGGTGTGCAGGGTGACGGCCTCGAGGTCACCGCCGAAGGCCTGCCCCACGGTGACCACCCCGGCCAGCGACGACTTCAATGCCCCCACCGTGCGCGAGAACGCCGCCGGCAGCGCACCGCCGTCGGTCATCACGTAGGCCACCCGCAGATCGGGGTCGGTGGCCAGCATCCCGATGAGCACCGCGGGCAGCGCGGAGTGGAGGTCGGCCACCACCACGGGCATGCCCTCCAGGTCGTCCGCGGCGGCGATGGCTTCGTGGTGCTCGGTCTCCTGCTCGTCCACGCCCTGCACCGACACCTGCAGCGGCGTGTACCGGGCCTTCACCAGGTGGCCGGGCGTCTCCGGGTCCGGCGGCAGCCGGTCGGGAACGGCGATGACCAGCGCGTAGCCACCGGTACCCAGGTTCTGCGCCAGCGCCGTCGTGTTGAGCAGCACGTCGTCCCCGACCTCGGGGACGCCGACCAGCGACGGGTGGGCCAGAGCCCGGACCTCGCCCTCGTCGGGGACCTCCACGGTCAGCTCCAGCGCGTCGCGCCAGGAGCGCCCGGTGGCGGTCACCCGCCCGCGCCGCCAGCGGATGCGGGAGGCGGGCGCCGCGGAAGCAGAGCTGCTCATGGAGCCAGGCTAACGACCGTCCCGGAGCGTGGCCGGACGGCGACGGCTGACTAGCCTGGGGGTCATGGCGGCCAAGCGGGCGGAACGACTGGTCAACCTGGTCATCGCCCTGCTGAGCACCCGTCAGTACGTGACCGCTGCCCGGATCCGCGCGACGGTGCCCGGCTACGAGGCCGACGACGGCACCGACCGTGCCGACGAGGCGTTCAAGCGGATGTTCGAGCGGGACAAGGCCGAGCTCCGCGAGATGGGCGTTCCGCTCGAGACCGGCCGGACGAGCGTCTTCGACACCGAGGACGGCTACCGCATCGCCCGCGCAGACTACGAGCTGCCCGAGATCCACCTGACCGGCGAGGAGGCCGCCGCGGTGGGCCTGGCCCTGCGGCTGTGGGAGTCCGCCCAGCTGGCCGGCGCCGCGCAGAGCGCCCTGGTCAAGCTCAAGGCCGCCGGTGTCGCCGTCGACTCGTCCCGCTCGCTGCCCATCCAGCCGCGGCTGGACCGCGGCGAGGCCGCCTTCGAGCCCTGCTACGCCGCCGCGCGGGACCGCCGGGAGCTGCACTTCGACTACCGCCGCCCCGACGAGGACACCGCCGTCCGCCGGCACGTGCAGCCGTGGGGCGTCGTCGCCTGGCACGGGCGGTGGTACCTCGTGGGATTCGACCTCGACCGGCAGGCCGACCGCGTCTTCCGGCTCTCGCGCGTGGCGGGCACGCCCAAGGCCACCGGGCCGTCCGGGGCGTTCGATCCGCCGGCCGATCTCGACCTCACCGCCGTGGTCGCCCGGCAGGCCGGAGGACAGGAGCACCTGGTGGTGCTCCGCGCGCGTCCGGGCACGGCGGTCGGCCTGCGTCGGCGCGCCACCTCCCTCGGGCCCGCGGACGACGGCGCGGGCGGCGTCGAGGACCGGCTGCAGCTGAGCACCACCGAGCCGTGGGCCCTGGCCGACGAGCTGGCCGCCTACGGCGCCGACGTCGTCGTCGAGGCGCCCACCGAGATCCGCGACGCGGTGATCGACCGGCTGACCCGGCTGGCCGCCCTGGGAGGCAGCGCGTGAACGCGTCCAGCACCACGGACCGGATGACCCGGCTGCTGGCCCTCGTCCCGTACCTGTCCGCCCGGCCCGGCGGCGTCGCGCTCGGCGAGGCCGCCCGCGACTTCGGCGTGACCGAGCGCCAGGTGCGCAGCGACCTCGAGCTGCTGTGGATGTGCGGGCTGCCCGGTTACGGCCCCGGCGACCTCATCGACGTCTCCTTCGAGGGCGATCGGGTGCGGGTCACCTTCAGCGCGGGCATGGTGCGGCCGCTGCGGCTGACCACCGACGAGGCCGTGGCCCTGGTGGTGGCGCTGCGCACGCTGCTCGAGCTGCCCGGGCTCGCCGAGCGGGACGCGGTCGGCCGCGCGCTGGCCAAGGTGTCGACGGCGACGGGCGACGCCGCCGAACGGGTCACGCCCGTGGCCGTGAGCGTGGACGCCCGCGAGGAGACGCTGACCGTCGTCCGGGGCGCGCTGGAGGACCGCCGGGCGCTGCACCTGCACTACTACGTGCCCACCCGGGACGAGCGCACGGAGCGCACCGTCGACCCGATGCAGCTGCTGCTCGTCGAGGGCCGCTGGTACCTGGAGGCCTGGTGCCGGCGGGCGGAGGGCGTCCGGCTGTTCCGCCTGGACCGGGTGGACGACGTCGCGGTGCTCGACGATCCGGCGGCACCGCCACCGGAGGCGACGAGCCGGAACGTGGACGACGGCGTCTACCGGCCCGAGCCCGACGCCCCCGCGGTGCGGCTGCGCCTGGCCCGGGCCGCCCGCTGGGTCGCCGACTACTACCCGGTCGAGGACGTGGCGCCGGTCGAGGACCCTCCGGGCGGGCTGGCGGTCACCGTGCGCACCGCCGACCTGGCCTGGGCTCGCCGGCTGGTGGCCTCGCTCGGCGGCAACGCGCTCGTCGACGAACCAGCCGACATCGGCACCCAGGTGGCCGCCGAGGCCCGGGCCGCGCTGGCCCGCTACGGCCTGTCGCCGGGCGACGCGGGCTAGGGACGCGGGCTAGGGTCGCCCCGTGGTGCTGTGGATCTGCCTCGCCGTGGCCGTCGTCGCGCTCGTCGTGCTGGCCGTGCTGCTGCACGGGGTGCTCGGCGGCCTGGGGCGGCTGCGCCGGGAGCTGGAGGGCGGCGCGCGGGACCTTCGCCCCGTGCTCGAACAGGTGCAGGCCACCGTGGCCGCGGCGGAGCGCACGCGGGCCTCCGTGAACGAGCGCTGAACAGCAGCCCACCGAACCGGACGGCGCCCGGGACGCGGACACCGTTCGGCGTAGCATCCCCGGTGCCATCAACTCTTGGAGGACGTGCCATGGCCGGACTCGGCCCGCTGGAGATCGGCCTGATCATCCTGGCCATCCTGCTGCTCTTCGGATACAAGAAGCTGCCGGACGCCTCCCGGTCGCTCGGACGCTCCCTGCGCATCTTCAAGGGCGAGATGAAGGGCATGAAGGACGACGACGCCGGTTCGTCCGTCCGCACCAAGGACGCCGCCCAGACCACCGTCACCCCGGCGCGCGGGGAGATCGTCGCCCCCGGCAGCGCGGCGACCCCTGCCAGCGGCGACCTCGCCGGGCAGCTGCACGAGGAGGCCCGGGTCGCCGAGGCGCGCGCGGCGGAGCTGCGGGCACGCGCCGAGCAGGCTCGCGTGACCGACGCTCCGCGCTGATCCACACCTTCCGGGCGGGACGACGGTGAGCGGGGCGACGCGCGGCGCTGGGCGCCGGCGGTCGCGCCGGGACGCCCAGGCGACGATGACGCTCGTCGCCCACCTCACCGAGCTGCGCAACCGGATCGGCAAGTCGCTGCTCGCCCTGCTGGTGGCCACCGCCGTCTGCTTCTGGTGGTACGAGCACGGGCTCGGCGAGTTCATCCGGGCGCCCTACTGCGGCCTGGACGAGGAATTGCGGTACGGCGGCGACGACTCCGGCGGGTGCGGCCTGCTGATCACCGACGTGTTCGGTGGTGTCTTCATCCGCCTGAAGGTGGCCTTCCTCGCCGGTGCGGTGCTCTCCGCCCCCCTCTGGCTCTACCAGCTGTGGGCGTTCGTCACCCCCGGGCTCAAGCGCAACGAGAAGCGCTACGGGATCGCCTTCGTCGCCGTCTCCAGCTCGCTGTTCGCCCTCGGCGCCGTCCTCGCCTACGTCTCCCTGGCCGCGGGCCTGGAGCTGCTGCTGGGCCTCGCGGGCGACGGCGTGGTGATCGCGCTGACCGCCCAGGACTACATCGGCTTCGTCCTGTCCCTCCTCATCGCCTTCGGCGTCAGCTTCGAGGTGCCGCTGATCGCCGTGGCGCTCAACCTCGTCGGCGTCCTGAGCCACGAGGTGCTGAGCCGGAGCCGGCGCTGGATCTTCTTCCTCACCATCGTCTTCGCCGCGTTCGTCACGCCCACGCAGGACCCGTTCACCATGCTGCTGATGGCCGGGCCGATGATCGTGCTGTTCGAGCTGGCCATCCAGGTGGCCCGGTTCGTCGACCGGCGCCGCGCGCGCCGGGCCGCGGTGGAGCACTTCCACGACGTCGACGACGACGAGGCCTCCCCGCTGGACGCCCGGCCCTCCACGCTCGACGAGCCGCTCGACTCCTTCCCGACGTCGGGACGCGGCTGACCGGGTGGACGTCGCCGTCGCGCGGGCGCGGCGGATCCCCTCCCAGGTCACCGACCGCTCCGACCGGCTGAGACGGCCGCGGTACGACGTCGCCGTCGATCGCCGAGCGAGCGCGGCTGCAGCCCCACGAGGTGGCGAGCCTCCGGATGCGTGGCGCGAGCGCGCGAGTGGCGGAGGGCAGGGAGGTCCTTACTGTGGGGAGCATGTCCAGCCCCGCTGAGCGGTACGCCGCTGCCCGGCGGCGGACCTCCCACCCCACGCTGGCCGACTTCACCGCCGAGCTCGGCTTCTCCCTGGACCCGTTCCAGGTGGAGGCGTGCGAGGCGCTGGAGGAGGGCGCCGGCGTGCTGGTCTGCGCTCCGACGGGCGCCGGCAAGACCGTCGTGGGCGAGTTCGCCGTGCACAAGGCCCTGGCCGAGGGGCGCAAGGCGTTCTACACGACGCCGATCAAGGCGCTGTCGAACCAGAAGTACAACGACCTGGTCCAGCGCTACGGCGCCGACCGGGTGGGGCTCCTGACCGGTGACAACGCCGTCAACGGCGATGCGCCCGTGGTCGTGATGACGACCGAGGTCCTGCGGAACATGCTCTACGCCGAGTCGCCGGCCATCGACGGCCTCGGCTACGTGGTGATGGACGAGGTGCACTACCTGGCCGACCGCTTCCGCGGCGCCGTGTGGGAAGAGGTGATCATCCACCTGCCTGCGTCGGTCACCCTGGTCTCCCTGTCGGCGACGGTGAGCAACGCCGAGGAGTTCGCCGACTGGCTGGTGACCGTCCGCGGGCACACCAGGGTCGTCGTCAGCGAGGTGCGGCCCATTCCGCTCTGGCAGCACATGCTCGTGGGCTCCCGCGTCTTCGACCTCTTCTCCCTGCGCCCGGCCGCGCACGCCGGCGAGCAGGGGGAGACCCCCCGCGGCCTGTCCACCCGGGAGCGCGGCTCCTCGGTCGTGGACCCCGAGCTGGTGCGCTACGTGCGCGAGTACGAGCGCCGCATCGAGGGCTGGGGCGGCAACGGCCGGCGGGAGAGCGGCCATCGCCCCCGCTTCCGCCCACCCGCACGGTCCGACGTCATCGAGCGGTTGGACTCGGCCGGCCTGCTGCCCGCCATCACGTTCGTGTTCAGCCGCAACGGCTGCGACGCCGCGGTCCACCAGTGCCTGATGAGCGGTCTGCGGCTCACCGACGAGTCCGAGCGCGCGCAGATCGCCGCCATCATCGACGAGCGCACCGGCTCCCTGCCGGAGGAGGACCTGCACGTCCTCGGCTTCTGGGAGTGGCGCGAGGGTCTGCTCGCCGGGCTGGCCGCCCACCACGCGGGGCTGGTCCCGGCGTTCAAGGAGACCGTGGAGGAGTGCTTCGTCCGCGGCCTGGTCAAGGCCGTGTTCGCCACCGAGACCCTCGCCCTGGGCATCAACATGCCGGCGCGCACCGTCGTCCTCGAGCGGTTGACGAAGTGGAACGGCGAGGCGCACGTCGACGTCACACCGGGGGAGTACACCCAGCTCACCGGGCGGGCCGGGCGCCGCGGGATCGACGTCGAGGGGCACGCCGTCGTCGTGTGGGCGCCGGGCATGGACCCGTCCGTGGTGGCCGGGCTGGCCAGCACCCGCACGTACCCGTTGAAGTCCTCGTTCCGCCCCAGCTACAACATGGCGGTCAACCTGGTGAGCTCGTTCGGCCGGGCCCGCGCGCGGGAACTGCTGGCCAGCTCCTTCGCGCAGTTCCAGGCCGACCGGTCCGTCGTCGGTCTCGCGCGGGCGGCGGCCCGGCACGAGCAGGAGGCGGCACGGGCCGCTGCGGAGATGCGCTCGGACCGGGGGGACGTCGGCGCGTACGCGCGGCTGCGCCGGGAGATCTCCGACCGGGAGAAGGAGCTGTCGCGCGACTCGCAGGCCAAGCGCCGGATGGAGGCCGCCGAGACCCTGGCCGCGCTGCGCCCCGGCGACGTCATCCGGGTGCCCTCGGGCCGCAGGCAGGGGCTCGCCGTGGTCCTGGACCCGGGCATCACCGACCTCGCCGATCCTCGGCCGCTCGTGCTGACCGAGGACAAGTGGGCCGGGCGGCTGGCATCGGG
>DASPIH010000241.1:0-17226 GCA_035629195.1 Blastococcus sp.
CCGTACCGGGACAGCGAGGGCGTGGAACCGGCCTGCAGCGGGCATCCGGAGGCGGCAGCGCCGGACAGCCCGAGGAGGACGCCGTGGCCGCCAGGGAACCGCAGGAGATGGCGCAGGTCGCAGTCGAGACCGGAGCCAAGAAGACGCACCGCACCTGGGACCGAGTCCTGGTCAGCGCGTTCCTGGCCGGGGCCTACATCGCCTTCGGGGCCCTGGTGGCGATCACGGTGAGCTCCGGACTCGACCCGGGGACGTGGGGCACGCTGCCGACGCTCTTCATGGGAGCGGCCTTCACGCTCGGCCTGGTGCTCGTGCTCATCGCGGGCTCCGACCTCGCCACCGGCAACATGATGCTGGTCCCGCTCAGCGCCATGCGCGGCAAGATCGACGTCGGCGACGTCATCCGGAACCTCACGCTGGTGCTGCTGGGCAACCTCATCGGCGCGCTGTTCGTGGCCTTCTTCCTCGCCATCCAGACCGACGTGATCGGGGATGCGGCGTCCGAGGGAGGCTCGCTGCTCACCTACGAGCGGCTCGCCTCGATCGCCGAGGGCAAGACCAGCCACACCGCGTGGGAGACGTTCCTGCGCGGGGTCGGCTGCAACTGGCTTGTCTGCCTGGCCGTCTGGATGTCGCTGGCCGCCACCTCGGTGAGCGGCAAGATCATGGCCGTCTTCTTCCCGGTGATGGCGTTCGTGGCCATGGGCTTCGACCACGTGGTGGCGAACATGTTCTTCATCCCGGCCGGCATCTGGGCCGACGTGCCGGGCGTCGGCTGGGAGGACGCGCTCTACAACTGGCTGCTGGCCGGAGCGGGCAACCTCGTGGGCGCCGTCGTCTTCGTCGCGACCTCGTACTGGTACCTGTTCCTCCGGGAGGCGCCGGCGTCCGCGCCGAAGGCAGCCGCGGCGGAGCCCGCCGAGCGCGCCTGACCCCGCCCGCGCACGGCGCGGTACGCAGCGGCCCGGGGGTCGTGTCACGCAATCGTCACGTGGCCGAGACGCCAGTGGCAACACAGTGATCGTCTACTGACGCAAGACATGAACCACCACCAGTAGACGAAGGACGTGCCGTGGACGTCGGCAGCACCGCATTCATCCTGGCGGCCACCATGGCCGTCGCCCTCATGGTCCCCGGCCTCGCCCTGTTCTACGGCGGCATGGTCGGCTCCCGCTCCGTGCTCAACATGATCATGATGGTCTTCGGGGCCGTCGCCGTCGTGGGCGTCCTCTGGACGCTCTTCGGGTTCTCCGCGGTCTTCGGGAACTCCTACGGCGGCCTGGGCCTGCTCGGGGACGTGACCGAGTACCCGGGTCTCGGCTCACTGGTGGCCGGTGACGAGGCGGCCGCGCTGCCGCCGGCGCTGGTGGCCATCTTCCAGGCGCTCTTCGCCGTGATCACCACCGCGCTGATCGCGGGTGCGGTGTCCGACCGCGTGCGCTTCGGGCCGTGGCTGGTCTTCACCGGCCTCTGGGCCGCCCTGGTCTACTTCCCGGTCGCCCACTGGGTGTTCGCGTTCGACTCGGCCGACGGCAGCGTGATCGGCGGCTGGATCGCCAACGGGCTCGGCGCCGTCGACTTCGCCGGTGGCACCGCCGTCCACATCAACGCGGGGATCGCCGCCCTGGCGCTGGT
This sequence comes from Blastococcus sp., assembly GCA_035629195.1. Taxonomy (GTDB): domain Bacteria; phylum Actinomycetota; class Actinomycetes; order Mycobacteriales; family Geodermatophilaceae; genus Blastococcus. Next base: position 1,636 of record DASPIH010000241.1, read on the forward strand.
GCTGGTCCTCGGCAAGCGCACCGGCTGGCCCCGCCAGGCCCGGCCCAACAACCTGCCGTTCGTCGCGCTGGGCGCGGGCATCCTCTGGTTCGGCTGGTTCGGGTTCAACGGCGGCTCGGCTCTCGCGGCGGGCAACAGCGCCTCGGTGGTCATGCTCAACACCTTCAACGCCACCTGCGCGGCGATCCTCGCCTGGCTGCTGGTCGAGAAGCTCCGGAACGGGCACGCCACGACCCTCGGCGGGATGTCCGGCGCCATCGCCGGCCTCGTCGCGATCACGCCCGCCTGTGGCGCCGTCACGCCGATGGGCGCGCTGGCCGTCGGCGCGATCGCCGGCGCGATCTGCCCGCTGGCCATCTCCCTGAAGTACCGGTTCGGCTACGACGACGCGCTCGATGTCGTCGGCGTCCACCTCGTCGGCGGCGTCGTCGGCACACTGCTGGTCGGCCTCTTCGGCTCCGCCGAGGCCCCCAGCGGAAAGGCCGGCCTGTTCTACGGCGGCGGCTTCGGCCTGCTCGGCACCCAGGCCGTCGCGGTGGTCGCGGTGGTCGGCTACTCGTTCGTCGTCACGCTGCTGATCGCCCTGGCGGTGAAGCGGACCATCGGGCTGCGCGCCGCCACGGAGGCCGAGGTCGCCGGCCTGGACCTGGCCGAGCACGCGGAGGTCGCCTACGACCTCGGGGGCGGCACGCACACCCCCGGAACGGCGCCGACGCCGGAGGCGGTCGTCGCCTCGGCCGAGCGGCTGGTGGCCGGCTCGGCCCGCGCAGGGAAGGAGGGCGGGGCGACCGCCTGACCGCCTGACTGCCCAGGACGAAGGACCACGGAGGCCGGTCCCCCTCAGGGGACCGGCCTCCGGCACATCGGCCCCCTGCAGGGGCCCGCGGCGGGCCTGCGAGCCGTGGGGCGCAGGGGCCCTTCCTCAGGCCACGTGCCCGTAGCCGGTCACGGTGAGGAAGCGGATGGGCAGCTCGATGAGCTCGGAGGGCCCGTGCGGCCCCTCGCCGTCGAAGACCAGCGAGTCGCCGGGGTGCATCTCGTAGCGGGCGTCCCCGTGCCCGTAGACCATCGCGCCCTCGAGCATGTAGATCAATTCCGTGCCCGGGTGCTGGAACAGCGGAAAGACCTCGCTGGCCTCGGTGAGCGTGACCAGCAGCGGCTCCAGCCGCTTGTGCTCGCCGCGCAGGGAGCCCAGCAGCTGGTACAGGTGACCGTGGTTGCTGCCGCGCCGCACGATGCGCGCACCGTGCCCGGCGGGGGTGAACACCGCCTCCCGCTCGGCGTCGACGCCGCGGAAGAGCGCGGTGACCGGCACGCCCAGTCCGTCGGCCAGCCGGGCCAGGCTCGAGAGGCTGCATGACGTCTGCGCGTTCTCGATCTTCGACAGCATCGCCTTGCTCATGCCGGTCAGCCGGGCCAGCTCGGCCAGCGAGATGCCCTTGGCCATGCGCAGTTCCCGCACCCGCAGGGCGATGACGTCCTCGAGGTGACCGCTGGGCGCATCGGAACCGGGAGCGCGGTCCGGGGGTTCTCCGGGGGTGACCTCCACGCGGCGAAGCTTAGGGGCGGAGAGCCGCCGCGCAGCGACGGCGAGGAGAACCGGACGGCGCGGTGCTCCCTGCGGGGTCCACCGCCGCCGGCTTCCGTTCCATGCCGGGACGGACCCGGCGGCCGGCTGGACGGCTCGCGCGGCACCGCGGGTGGGCTCGTGTGGCGCGCGGCAACACGAACTCCGCAGCGCGGTAACGCTGCGGTAACCTCAGCGGCGTCTACTCATATGCGACAGAGGTTCACGCCAGTGGACATGCCGCTCCGGAGGTTCCCGTGTCGCTCACCGCCGCCCGTCCCGACGCTCCGCCCGCTCCGGAGGTCGCCGGCGTTCCCGGCCCGCGCTCCGACGCGGCGTCCCCGGCCACGCCGGACCTCGCCACCCGGGCCCGTGCCGACGGCATCGAGTTCGTGATGGCGCTGTTCGTCGACCTGACCGGCAAGCCCTGCGCCAAGCTCGTGCCGATCGAGGCGATCGAGGAGCTCCAGACCAACGGTGTCGGGTTCGCCGGCTACGCCGTGGGAGCGATGGGCCAGGAGCCCAAGGATCCCGATCTGATCGCCATCCCCGACCCGACCTCGTACATGGCGGTGCCGTTCCTCAAGCCCGGCCTGGCGATCGTGCACTGCGACCCGCACGTCGAGGGCCGGCCCTGGCACTACGCCCCACGGGTGATCCTCAAGCAGCAGCTGGCTCTCGCCGCGGAGCTCGGCCTCGAGCTCAAGGTCGGCGCCGAGGTCGAGTACTTCCTCGTCGAGCGCGGGCCGGACGGCGCCCTGCGCCCGGCCGACGCCAAGGACACCTCGACGCGGCCCTGCTACGACGTCCGCGAGCTGACCCGCATGTACGACCACCTCACCGAGGTCTCCAAGGCGATCAACGGCCTCGGCTGGGGCAACTACGCCAACGACCACGAGGACGGCAACGGCCAGTTCGAGCAGAACTTCGCCTACGCGGACGCGCTGACCACGGCCGACCGGGTGGTCACCCTGCGGTACCTGCTCTCGGTCATCGCCGAGCAGCGCGGCATGACGGCGACGTTCATGGGCAAGCCGTTCACCGACCGGACCGGCAGCGGGCTGCACATGCACCTGTCGCTCTGGCGGGACGGCGCCCCCGCGTTCCCGGACGCCCGTGACGCGCGCGGCCTGGGCCTCTCGCCGCTGGCCTACTCCTTCGTGGCCGGCCTCATCGATCATGCCCAGGGTCTGCAGGCGGTGCTCGCCCCGACCGTCAACGCGTACAAGCGCACGAACGCCAGCTCCACCCGGTCCGGCGCCACCTGGGCACCCCGCACCGCCACCTACGGCGGCAACGACCGCACCCACCTGCTGCGCGTGCCGGACGGGAACCGGGTGGAGCTGCGCGGCGGCGACGGCTCGGCGAACCCGTACCTCGCGGCCGCGACCGCCCTGGCCGCCGGGCTGGACGGCGTCCGGCGGGAACTCGACCCGGGCGCTCCCGGCGTCACCACCAGCGGTCCCCTCCCGCCGACGCTGCTGCACGCGGTCGAGGCCCTGGAGGCCGACCCCGTCGTCGCCGGCGCCCTCGACGCCGCGGGCCCCGGCGTGGCCGGCTACTTCGCCGATCTCAAGCGCGACGAGTTCTTCGAGTGGCACGGACAGGTGACCTCCTGGGAGGTCGACCGCTACGTCACCGCCTTCTGAGTCCCGCCCTTCCTGCCCCACCCCCCGATCCGAGAGGAAGCAACCACCCATGTGCGGGATCGTCGGGCTCCACCTGCGGGAGCCCTCCCTGTACCCCCGGCTCGGCGAGCTGCTGACCGGGATGCTCTGCCAGGTCACCGAGCGCGGACCGGACTCCGCGGGCGTCGCCGTCTACGGCGACCCCCGCTGGTCCCCGCCCGGGGAGTCGACCGTGTCGCTGCTGCCCGGCGGCGCTCCCGCGGACGACGTCGCGACCGCGGTCCGCGCCGTTCTCCCGGAGGCGGTGGTCGTCGACGCCGGCCAGACCCTCGTCGTGCATGCCGCGACCGATCCGGACACCCTCGTCGCAGCGGTCCGCAGCGCGGTCCCGAGCGCGGTCGTGATCGGCCAGGGCGAGGACCTCGCCGTCCTCAAGGGCGTCGGTCATCCGCAGGCGCTGGCCACCGAGTTCGGGCTGCCCGCGGCGCAGGGCTGGCAGGGCGTCGCGCACACCCGGATGGCCACCGAGTCCGCGGTGACCCCGCAGGGGGCGCACCCGTTCTCCGTCGGCACCGATCAGTGCCTGGTGCACAACGGCTCGTTCGCCAACCACGCGACCATCCGGCGCGAGCTCAAGGCAGCCGGCGCCGTCTTCGACAGCGCCAACGACTCCGAGGTGGGCGCCCGGTTCGTCGCCGCCCAGCTGGCCGCCGGATACGACCTGGAGAAGTCGCTGAAGCTGCTCTGCGAGCGGTTCGACGGCTTCTACACGCTGCTGGTCTCCACCCGGGACAGCTTCGCCGTCGTCCGCGACGCCATCGCCTGCAAGCCGGCCGTCGTGGCCGAGACCCCGCAGTGGGTGGCGATGGCCTCGGAGTACCGCGCCCTGGCCGGTCTGCCCGGCATCGAGTCCGCCCGCATCTTCGAGCCCGAGCCGGAAGAGGTCTACGCATGGCAGCGCTGAGCACCGTCGAGAGCAGCATCGACAGCACCGTCGACACGGCGGTGGAGCCCGCCCTCGTCGACCTGTCCCTCTCCGACGTCCGCGAGCTGAACAAGGCGCTGCACGCGCCCGACGTCACCGACAAGGCCACCCGCTGGCGGGTGACGCACCCCGACGGCCGGCACAGCATCGCGGTCGGCCTGGACGCGGAGATCGACGTCGAGATCGACGGGCACGTCGGCTACTACTGCGCCGGCATGAACAAGTCCGCCACGGTCACGGTGAACGGCAACGCGGGCGTCGGCGTCGCCGAGAACATGATGTCGGGCACCGTGCGGGTGCGGGGCAACGCCTCGCAGTCGGCCGGCGCCACCGCGCACGGCGGGTTGCTGGTCATCGAGGGCTCGGCCGCGGCCCGCTGCGGCATCTCGATGAAGGGGGTGGACATCGTCGTCGGCGGCGACGTCGGCCACATGAGCGCCTTCATGGGCCAGGCCGGCCGGCTGGTGGTCTGCGGCGACGCCGGCGACGCGCTCGGCGACTCGCTCTACGAGACCCGCATCTACGTCGCCGGCACGGTCAAGAGCCTCGGCGCCGACTGCGTCGAGAAGGAGATGCGGCCCGAGCACCTCGCGGAGCTGACCGACCTGCTCCGCGCCGCCGGCATGGACGCCGATGCGGCCTCCTTCCGCCGCTTCGGCTCCGCCCGCAGCCTCTACAACTTCCACGTCGACAACGCCTCGGCGTACTGAGAGGACGAGCACCGATGACCGATCCCACCCTGCGCGAGTCCTCGACCTTCGACCGCGCCACCATCGCCGACATCCAGCGCGCCGCCGAGACCGGCATCTACGACATCCGCGGCGGCGGCGCCAAGCGCAAGGTGCCGCACTTCGACGACCTGCTGTTCCTCGGCGCCAGCATGTCGCGCTACCCGCTCGAGGGGTACCGCGAGCGCTGCGACACCGACGTCGTCCTCGGCGACCGCAACGCGACCTTCCCGCTGCACCTGGCCACGCCGGTGACCATCGCCGGCATGAGCTTCGGCGCGCTGTCGGGGCGGGCCAAGGAGGCCCTCGGCCGGGGCGCCAGCGAGGTCGGCACCTCGACGACCACCGGCGACGGCGGCATGACGCCCGAGGAGCGCGGCCAGTCCAAGCACCTCGTCTACCAGTACCTGCCGTCGCGCTACGGCATGAACCCCGACGACCTGCGGCAGGCCGACGCCATCGAGATCGTCCTGGGCCAGGGCGCCAAGCCCGGCGGCGGCGGCATGCTGCTCGGCCAGAAGATCACCGAGCGGGTGGCCGGCATGCGGACGCTGCCCATGGGCGTCGACCAGCGCAGCGCCTGCCGGCACCCGGACTGGACCGGCCCCGACGACCTGGAGATCAAGATCCGGGAACTGCGGGAGATCACCGACTGGGAGAAGCCGATCTACGTCAAGATCGGCGCCACCCGCACCTACTACGACGTCAAGCTCGCGGCGAAGGCCGGCGCCGACGTCATCGTGCTCGACGGCATGCAGGGCGGCACCGCCGCGACCCAGGACGTGTTCATCGAGCACGTCGGCATCCCCACGCTGGCCGCGCTGCCGCAGGCGGTGCAGGCGCTCCAGGAGGAGGGGCTGCACCGGCAGGTCCAGCTGATCGTGTCCGGCGGCATCCGCAACGGTGCCGACCTCGCCAAGTGCATGGCGCTGGGCGCGGACGCCGTCGCGATCGGCACCGCCGCGCTCATCGCCCTGGGCGACAACTCGCCGTCCCTGGACGAGGAGTACCGGAAGCTCGGCTCCGCGGCCGGGTTCTACGACGACTGGCAGGCCGGCCGCGACCCGGCCGGCATCACCACCCAGGACGACGAGCTGGCGCAGCGCCTCGACCCGGTGCAGGGCGGCCGGCGGCTGGCCAACTTCATCCGGGTCATGACCATGGAGGCGCAGATCATCGCCCGCGCCTGCGGCAAGGCGCACCTGCACTCCCTGGAGCCGGAGGACCTGGTCGCCCTCACCATCGAGGCGGCGGCCATGGCCCGCGTGCCGCTGGCCGGCACCAGCTGGATCCCGGGGCAGGGGCTGTGAGCACCCCCGGCACGGCGGACGTCGTCGTCGTCGGCGGCGGTCTCGAGGGCACCGCGATCGCCTGGTCGCTGGCCCGCCGGGGCGTGACCGACGTCGTGGTCTGCGAGCGCGACACGGTCGGCTCGGGCGGCACGGGCAAGTCCAGCGGGATCGTGCGCTGCCACTACGGGGTCTCGTCCCTGGCGGCCATGGCGAACGCGGGGCTGGAGCTGTTCGAGAACGCCGACGACATCCTCGGCGAGGACGTCGGCTTCCGGCAGACCGGCTACGTCGTCGGGGTGGGGGAGCCCAACGTCGACGCGCTGCGGGCGTCGCTGGCCAACCAGCGGGCGCTGGGTGTGCAGACGCAGGAGATCGACCGCGACGAGGTCGCGCGGATGTGGCCGGCGGCCGATCTGGCCGACTTCGCCGCCTTCGGCTGGGAGGCCCGCGGCGGCTACGGCGACGCGTACCAGACGGCGCAGGCCTTCGCGTCCGCCGCCCGGCGGCTCGGCGTGCGCATCCGGCAGGGGACGGCGGTGGCCGAGGTGCTGACCGACGGCGACCGCGCCACCGGCGTCCGCCTCGCCGACGGGTCCACCATCACCGCCGGCACCGTCGTCGTCGCGGCGGGGCCGTGGTCGGTGCCGTTGCTGGCCGCGCACGGCATCGAGCTGCCGATCCAGGTCCACCGCGAGCCGATCGTGCTGCTGGACCCCGGCCTCGAGCTGGGGCCGGTGCCGGTCTTCTCCGACCTGGTGTCGCTGCAGTACATCCGCGCCGAGGGCGGGGGCCAGCTGCTGTTCGGCAACAGCGACCTGTCGACCCCCTCGCCGGCCGATCCCGACGACTACCTCAACCGGGCCACCGACGACTTCCTCGAGATGGCGGTCGAGAAGATCTCGCACCGGTTCCCGGGCCTGGCGGACGCCTCGGTCGCCAGCACCTACGCCGGGTGCTACGACGTGACCCCCGACTTCAACCCGGTGATCTCCGAGACGCCGGTCGAGTCGCTGATCGTGGCGGCCGGCTTCAGCGGGCACGGGTTCAAGATCTCCCCGGCCGTCGGCCGGCTCGTCGCCGACCTCGTCGTCGACGGGAAGAGCTCGGACGCGGACATCCCGGAATCGGACTTCCGGCTCTCGCGGTTCGCCGAGGGAGCGCTGCTCACCAGCCCCTTCCCGTACGTCGGGGCAGGGGAGATGCGCTGACCGGCTGGTCCGGGGGCGCCGGGCGCGGTGCGCCCGGCGCCCGATGAGTCCGGCGCCGCCCGGCGGTCTTCTCCGGGAACGGTCCCGCGCGGGGCCGTAGGAGGAGGAGCCGCCATGACCGGACAGGCGCAGGGAGCCGTGGGAGCCCTCGACACCGAGTTCACCGCTCCGCTGGTGCGGAGTTCCGCGAAGGGCGGCTGGACGTACGTGCGGATGGCGGGATCGGCGGAGTACTTCGGTACGCGCGGACGGGTGCCCGTGCGGGGCACGGTCGACGGCCGGCCGTTCCGCACGTCCTTCATGGCGCTGGGCGACGGCACGCACAAGCTGCCGGTTCCCGCGGCGACCCTGCGGGCGATCGGCAAGGACGCCGGGGACAGCGTGATGGTCCGGCTGGAGGAACGCCTCTCCTGAGCGGGAACTCAGCGGAAGGACCGTGCGGGCAGCCGCCCCTCCTCGTGGTCGAGCTCCCGGGTGAGCGCGCGCAGGCCCTCGTCGGGGAGCCGGCCGGCGTCCCGCCAGCGCAGCAGCTCCTGACGTTGGGCATCGAGCGCCGCCCGGCGGAACCGCAGGGCGGCCTCGTACTGCGGCGCGAGCGGTACCTCGCCGGGCTCGGCGCCCGACAGCAGGTCCTCCCGCTTCCGGTACGCGGTCAGGCGGGTCCGGAGCTGGGAGCGGAGGACGTCGAGCGCCTCGCCCTCGACCTCGTCGGTGGTCTCCTCGTCGGCCAGCTCGTCGAGCCGGGCCAGCGCCGCCTTCACCGATGCGATCCGCGCCTGGTTCCGCAGCCGGGCCTGGTCGGCCTGGTCGGCCCGCAACCCCAGTGCCCGCACGAGGGGCGCGAACGTCACTCCCTGGCCGACCAGCGTCACGAGCACGGCCAGGAAGGCGCAGAAGAGGAGCAGCCCCCGGGCGGGGAACGGCTCCCCGTCCTCGGTGGCCACGGGAAGGGCGAAGATCGCGGCGAGGCTGATCACGCCGCGGGTGCCGGCCCAGCTGAGCACCACGATCTCGCGGCCGCTCAACCGCCGCGCGGGTCCGGGTCGCTTCCCGTCGTCCACGGCCCGGTCCTCGCTCAGCCGGCTGTGCAGTGACTGGGGCAGGGACTCGGTGAGCACCAGCCAGAGCGGGCGCACGAGCAGCATCCCGCCCACGGTGACCAGCGAGGCGGTGACGACGGTGCCGGCGTCGTACTCGTCGAGTCCGGCGATGACGGCCGGCAGCTGCTGACCGATGAGCAGGAAGACGAACCCCTCCAGGAGGAAGTTGACCAGCCGCCAGACGGCATTGGTCTGCAGCCGGCTGGCGCCCGAGGCCCATCGGGGGTTGTGGTGACCCAGCACCAGCCCGGCCACGACCACGGCCAGCACGCCGGAGACGTGGACCGACTCCCCGAGCAGGTAGGCGACGAACGGGGTGGCCAGGCTGATGGCGTTGGAGGTGAGCGGATCGCGGCGCAGTCGGCGCAGCGGTCGCACCCCGTAGGCGACGGCGAGCCCCGCGAGCACGCCGCCGATCGCGGACATCAGGAACTGGCCGACGGCGCCCGGGGTGGAGTAGCCGTCCCCCTGGGCCGCGGCGATCGCCACGGTGAGGATGGTCAGCGCGGTGGCGTCGTTGAGCAGCCCCTCGCCCTGGATGAGGGTGATCAGCCGTGGGGGCAGGCCGACCTTGCGGCCCACCGCCAGCGCTGCGACCGGGTCCGGTGGGGCGACGGCCGCCCCGAGGGCGATCCCGGCGGCCAGGGTGGCCGCGGGGACGAGCAGCGCGAACCCGGCACCGATCACCAGGGCGGTGACCAGCACGAGCAGCACCGAGAGGCTGGCCACGGTGCGCAGGTTCCGGCGGATGCCGCCCAGGGAGGACTCGAGGGCCGCGCTGTAGAGCAGTGGCGGCAGCACGAGGGTGAGGATGACCTCGGGATCGAGCTCGATCTCCGGGCCGGGCAGCAGTGCGTAGCCCAGGCCCACGAGCGTGAGCAGCGCGGCCGCCGGCAGGCCGGACCGTTCGGCGACGGCGTGCACGGCCACGATCACGGCGACGGCGGCGAGCACGAGCAGCAGCACGGTCTCCACGCCCACCCCGGCATCCTCCCCGAGCCGGCATCCGCGCGCCGAGGGGCGTCGCTCCCGGCACACGCGGATCCGCCGTGTCGGTCACGGGGGCCGGTCGGGGACGGCGTCGTCCCCGAAACATGGGCCCGAGCGGTTCCCGGCTGGCCGTGGGCCCGGGTGCGATGAGTTCTCCGTGGTCGGGTCGTCTACCTCTCGACAGGGCCGGCCGCCGACGGCGGCGGCCGCACCGCTGGAAACCAGGAGCTTCCCGTGCGCATGATCTTCGTCAACCTCCCCGTCACCGACCTCGCGCGGACCGACGCCTTCTACGGCGCTCTCGGCTTCCGGCGCAACGACCAGTTCTCCGACGACCAGGCCGTCTCCTACGTCGTGGAGGAGAACGTCGTCGTGATGCTCCTGACGCGGAAGCGCTTCGCCGATTTCGTCCCCGGCCAGGTGGGGGACCCGGCCCAGGCCACATCGGTGATCAACTGCCTGTCGGCAGGCAGCCGCGAGGAGGTCGACGAGCTCGTGGCGAGCGCGATCGCCGCGGGCGGCAAGCCGTGGATGCCCGCTCAGGACTCCGGTTTCATGTACGGATCGAGCTTCGCCGACCCCGATGGCAACGTCTGGGAGGTCATGTGGATGGACCCCGCGGCGGTCCAGGGCTGACCCGCGGCTGCACGCCGGGATCGTCCGCGCTGGAATAGTCCGCGCCGGGATCGTCACACCCCCACGCCAGACTGCGACGCGCGGGCCCGGCTGGCGAGCGGCCCCGCTCTCGGTGACGCTGAGGTCGCCGGCTGTCACACGGCCGGCGGCGCAGCGGCCGTCGACGCCGCTGATCTCGCCGAGGGGGAGCCATGATCGGACCGAGCAGCGCCGAGAACCCGGGAAGCGTGCGGCATGGGGCGGTGCGACCGTCGCCGCCTCGGGTCACCGGCCGGCAGATCGTCGTCCTCGCCGGCACCGGCGACGACGCCCGGGTGGACTGGGAACGGATGGGCGTCCACCGGGTGGCCGACTCCCGGGACTTCGCCGACGGCGACGTCTCCCCGACGGCGCTCTCCGAGGCGGAGGCGACGGTCTTCAGCGCCCTGGGCATCGCCGTGGTGTCGGCGGAGCCGGAGCAGGTCGGCATGCTCCAGTCCGCCGGCGTCGCCGGCCGGCCGGTGCTGTCGGTCTCCCCGGAGCTCGTCCACCACGTGCTCGCCGACGGGTCCGCCGGCCCGTACACGGCGGGCTACCGCGACGGGGTGGCCGACCTCGCCGGCCGCCTCCTCGCTCCGGGCGGGCGGGCAGGCGAGTCGGGCGGCCCGGCCCAGGCCCGGTTCGAGGACACGGCCCAGGCGACGTGGGGTATCCAGGCGGTCCGGGCCGACTCCTCGGCCCGCTCCGGACGCGGTATCCGGGTGGCCGTCCTCGACACCGGCTTCGACGCGGCGCATCCCGACTTCGCCGGTCGCGCGGTCACCACCCGGTCGTTCGTGGTGGGGGAGGACGCCTCCGACGGACACGGGCACGGCACGCACTGCATCGGCACGGCGTGCGGCCCCCGCAGTCCCTCCACCGGCCCGCGGTACGGCGTGGCGTACGAGGCCGAGATCTACGCCGGCAAGGTCCTCGGCACCGACGGCAGCGGCACCGACGCCGGCATCCTGGCCGGCATCAACTGGGCGGTGACCAGCGGGTGCCCGGTCATCTCCATGTCGCTGGGTGCCGACGTCATGCAGGCGCACCCGCCCTACTCGGCCGCCGGCCGCCGGGCACTGCAGCAGGGATCGCTGATCATCGCGGCCGCGGGCAACAACGCCGACCGGCGGTCCGGGAACTCCGGCTTCGTCGGCGTTCCGGCCAACAGCGTCGAGATCATGGCCGTCGGGGCGCTCGACGAGGCCATGGCGATGGCGGACTTCTCCGCGCAGAGCCTGCCGGCGCGCGGCGGGCAGGTCGACATCGCGGCTCCCGGCTGGCAGGTGTACTCGGCCTGGCCGATGCCCACCCGCTACCACACCATCAGCGGAACCAGCATGGCCACGCCGCACGTCGCGGGCCTCGCCGCGCTGTGGGCCGAGGCGACCGGGCGGCGCGGGCTGGAGCTGTGGGCCACGTTGCTGCAGGAGAGCGAGCGGCTCGCGCAGTCGTCGCTCGATGCGGGGAGCGGGCTCGCCGTCGCGCCGGAGTGAGGCTCCGCCGCGTAACCTGCGCGGCATGACCCACGTGAGCGTCACCATCGACGACGGGCACCTGGGCGCGCTGGACGGTGTGGTCCAGGGGCTGCGCGCCCGTGGCATGCAGGTGGAGCAGGTGCTGGACGGCCTGGGCATCATCACCGGCTCGGTGTCCCCGGGCGCCGCCGGCGAGCTCGCCCGCGTCGCCGGCGTGGTGTCGGTGGACGAGCAGCTCACCTACCGGCTGCCGCCGCCCGACGCCGCCGTCCAGTAGCCCGTCCCGTAGCTGCGCACCGGTCAGCCCGGTAGCTCCTCCTCGGGCACCGACGTCGGCCGGCGCACGTCCCGGACGGCTGCCAGCGACCTGCGGACGCGCAGGCTCTGGGCCACACCGGCCCGCACGGTCGCGGGCGGGGGCGGGATCTCCAGCAACTGGTCCAACCCCACGAGGAGCACCAGGCGGTGCATGCACGGGCTGGGCAGCACCGACAGCGTCCGCCCGTGGCCGAGCGCCAGGCGGTGCGCGAGCACGAGCGCCCGCAGTCCCTCGGCGTCGCAGAAAGTGATCGGCTGTGCGTCCAGCGTCCACTGCGCGTGCCGGGTGGCGGCCAGCGTCCCGAGCGCGTCCAGGACGTGGTGGGCCGTCTCCCGGTCCAGTTCCCCCGTCACGCGAACCCAGCCGGACGGCCGGTCGACCGTCACGGAGAAGGGCGACAGCTCGCCGGCGTCCAGGAGGGGACCCGCGGGCAGGGAAGGTACGTGCAGACTCATGCCGAACTCCCAGCTGAGGAGCGGGGCTGCACGGAGCAGGACTCCGGCAGCGCAGGCGCCCCGTGATGACGCTGCTCGGGCCGGAGCTTCGACCCGCGGACGACGTTAGCAGTTACGGGGCCGCCCTGTCTCGGTCTTCGTCCGCCCCTCCGGTGCGCTGACGTCGGTGCCCGCGCCCCGGAGCGGCGGCCCGTGGTGGGATGGGCCCGTGAGCGAGAACGCGAGCCCACTGCGCGAGGTCCGACCCGAGGACACCTTCGACGTGGCCGCCGTGCACGCGTGGCTCGTCCCGCGCGTTCCGGCGCTCGACGGAAAGCCCGTGCCCTCCGTGCGGCAGTTCTCCGGCGGCGCCAGCAACCTCACCTACCTGCTGGACTACGGCGATCTCGAACTGGTGCTCCGCCGGCCGCCGCACGGGCACAAGGCGGCCTCGGCGCACGACATGGGCCGCGAGGTGCGGGTGCAGCAACGCCTGCGCCCGCACGTGGACGTCGTCGCCCAGATCCACGGCTTCTGCGAGGACCACTCGGTCATCGGCAGCGACTTCTACGTCATGGAGCGGCTGCGCGGCACCGTCCTGGGACGTGAGCTGCCCGAGGGCGTCGACCTCTCGGCGCAGCAGGCCCGGGCGCTCGGCGAGACCGCCTACGACACCCTGGCCGACCTGCACTCCATCGACGTCGACTCCGCCGGCCTGGCCGATCTGGGCAGGGGGCCCGGCTACGTGCGCCGCCAGGTGCAGGGGTGGTCGCGGCGGTACCGCGACGCGCGCACCGACGACGTCCCGCCGGCCGAGGAGCTGATGGCCTGGCTGGCCGAGCACCAGCCGCAGGACGTGCGCGCGAGCCTGCTGCACGGCGACTGGAAGCTGGACAACCTCGTGCTGGACCTGTCGGGCACGCCGCGGATCACCGGCGTCCTCGACTGGGAGATGGCCACCGTGGGCGACCCCCTCATGGACCTCGGCGCCTCGCTGGCCTACTGGGTGACCGCCGACGACGACGAGGAGTTCGGCACGGTGTCCATGCAGCCGAGCACCCTGCCCGGTATGCCGACCCGCGAGGAGCTCGTGGAGCGCTACCTGGCGCGCACCGGGCTGCGGCCGGCCAACTGGACCTTCTACGAGGTGTTCGGCCTGTTCCGGCTCGCGGTGATCCTCCAGCAGATCTGGGCCCGGTACCGCTCCGGCAACAGCACCAACCCGCGGTTCGCCACCTTCGGCTCCGCCACCGCCGTCCTGATCGAGCGCGCCGAGGCGCTGGCCGGATGCCGCTGATCTGCCTCGTCCGGCACGGCCAGGCATCCTTCGGCGCCGACGACTACGACGTGCTCAGCGACCTGGGGCGCGTGCAGGCGTCGTGCGTGGGCGAGGAGCTGAGCCGGCGCGGGCTGCGCGACCCGCTGGTGCTCTCCGGCACCCTGCGTCGGCAGCGGGACACCGCGTCGCTGCTGGCCGGGGCGGCCGGCTGGGCGGGAACGGAGGACCCGGACCCGCGGTTCGACGAGTACGACCACCTGGACCTGCTGGAGCGCTATCCGGCCGACGGCTCCGACGAGCCGGCGGGGGAGTCCGGCTCGCGGCAGGTGCAGCGGCTGCTCGACGGAGCGCTGCGGTCGTGGATCGCCGCCGGTGACGCCGACGGCTGGCCGGCCTTCTCCTCGGGTGCGCTCACGGCGGTCGCCGACCTGGCGGCCGGGCTGGGATCCGGCCGGGACGGCGTGGTGGTCAGCTCGGGCGGGGTGATCGCCGCGGTCGTCGCGGCCCTGCTGGGCGCTCCGGCCGACGGCGTGGTCGCGCTCAACCGGGCCGCGGTGAACGTCGGGGTGACCTCGCTCCTCGCGGGCGGCTCCGGGCTGTCCCTCCTGTCGTTCAACGACCACGCCTTCGTCTCCGGCGAACGGCGCCACCTGCTCAGCTACCGCTGAGGCCGCGGAGGATGGACGGCGTGCCCGCTGAGCCACCGCCGGCCAAGCCGCTGCCCGACGTGATCGCGCCTGGTCTGGACGTGCTGTTCTGCGGCATCAACCCGTCGCTGATGTCGGCCGAGCGGGGCCACCACTTCGCCCGGCCAGGCAACCGCTTCTGGCCCGCCCTGCACCTCGCCGGCTTCACACCCCGGCGGCTCGCGCCCGAGGAGGACGGCGAGCTGCTCCGCTACGGATTGGGCGTGACCAACCTGGTCGACCGGCCCACCCGTACCGCCGCGGAGCTCTCGCCCGACGAGCTGCGCGCGGGCGCCGACGCGCTCGCCGACCTGGTGGCCCGTCACCGGCCCCGGGTCCTCGCCGTCCTCGGCATCACGGCCTGGCGTCAGGGGTTCGCCCGCCCCAAGGCCGTCGCCGGGCTGCAGGCGGAACGGGTGGGTGGCGCCGACACCTGGGTGGTGCCGAACCCGAGCGGGCTCAACGCCCACGTGCAGCTGCCCGACCTCGCCCGCATCTACCGGCAGCTGCGCCCGGAGCGGTGACCCGGTCATCCGTCGGCCACCCTCCCGGCGGCAGGTGCATGCGCCCCGGCCCGGTCCGGCAGCAGAATGGCCGGCGTGCCCCGTCTCCTCGTCGTCCACCACACGCCCTCACCGGCCCTGCAGGCGGTGCTCGAGGCGGTGAAGGAGGGCGCCGCCCTGGTCGAGGAGGTCGAGCTGTGCCTGCGCCCGGCGCTGTCGGCCGGTCCGGCCGACCTGCTCGCCGCCGACGGCGTGCTGCTGGGCACACCGGCGAACATCGGCTACATGTCCGGGGCGTTGAAGCACTTCTTCGACACCGTCTACTACCCGTGCCTCGAGGCGACGGCCGGGCTGCCCTACGGCGTCTACGTGCACGGCAACGACGACACCGCCGGAGCGCTGCGCAGCATCGAGCGGATCACCGACGCGCTGCGCTGGAAGCGGGTCGCTGCGCCCTTGAGCCTCACCGGTGCTCCGTCGCCGGCGGACCTCGAGGCCTGCCGCGAGCTCACCGCCACGGTCGCCGTCGGTCTCTGACGGTGTCCGCGGCCGGCCGGGACGGGACGGGAGGTCCGCGGCCTCCGCGCCGCGCGGTCCTGGCCGGTGGGGTGGTGCTGGCCCTCGGCGGTCTGCTGGCCGGCTGCGGTCCGGTCGCGGATCCCCGAGGACGTCGCGCGACCGGCCGGGCGGTCCTGTCCGCCCGGCCGTCAGCGGATCCGGCTGCCCCCGCCCAGGACCCG
>DASPIH010000242.1:0-2329 GCA_035629195.1 Blastococcus sp.
CCGCCGAACCAGAGGGCCGAGCCGAGGTCGTGCACGGCCTGGGCCACGAAGTGGTTGTCGGTGTTGCTGGTCATCTGTTCCTCCGGTGCATCGGGTCCGCGTCTGGAGTGGCCGCCCCTACCCGGGTCTGCGGACCGGTAACGGGGAATGCCGTGACACGCCGGAGAAAGCGCCGGGGAGGGTGGGAGCGACTCCGGCGGGGTAGGAGGCGGCGTGGCCGTGGTCCGGACAGTCGGACCGGTCTGAGCCCCCGCGGAGATCACCATGACGCCCACAGTCGTCCCCGTGTCCGAGATCGACCGGGGCATCGTCGAGGCGCACCGCGACCTCGGCGCGGCCCGGTCGACGTTCGCGCAGTCCCCGAGCGGTGCCGCGATCACCGCCTGCCAGGCGGCCGAGGCGCGGCTCAACGAGCTGCTCGACGTCCGGTTCGACCGCATGACCGCCTCCCCCGGCCCGCCCGCCGCGTCCGCGGCGTGACCGGTGTCCTGCCGGGTGCCCGCCCGGGCGCGCGGCGGGTGGAGGAGGCTGGAGGCTGCGGCCGCGCCTCCCCGAGGGGTCGGCGGGGCCGGAGGACGGTCGGTGGGACGGGCTCGCCGGCGACGAGCAGTGCAGGAGCAGTTGGATGCCGCAGGGCACGGTGAAGTGGTTCAACGCCGAGAAGGGGTTCGGGTTCATCGAACCCGACGACGGAGGGCAGGACGTCTTCGTCCACTTCTCCGCGATCGCTGACGAGGGCGGGTTCCGCACCCTCGACGAGGGCCAGCAGGTGGAGTTCGAGGCCAGCCAGGGCCAGCGCGGGCTGCAGGCGGACTCGGTGCGGCCGGTCGGCGGCGCCCCGCGACGCCAGGACGCCGGGTACGGCCGGGAGCGTGACCGCGGGCGCGACGACCGCGATCGCGGTCGTGGGCGGGACGACGACCGGGGCCGTGGACGCGACAGCGACCGCGGCCGGTCCTCGTCGCGGGGCGGGCGCAGCACCGGCACGGTGACCTGGTTCGACAACGACAAGGGCTTCGGGTTCATCCAGCCCGACGAGGACGGCCCGGACGTCTTCGTGCACTTCTCGCAGATCGCCGACAGCGGCGGCTACCGCAGCCTCGACGAGGGCCAACGGGTCGAGTTCGCCGTCACCCAGGGCCAGCGCGGGCCGCAGGCCGAGGACGTGCGTTCCGCCGAGGGTGGCGGTGGCGGTGGCTACCGGGACGCCGGCCCACGAGGTGGCGGGTACCGCGACCGTGACGGTGGTGGGTACCGCGACCGTGACTCCGGGGGCTACCGCGACCGTGACTCCGGCCGGGACGCCGGGCGCGGCGGCGCGGGCGCGGGTCGCCGTCCCTCGGGCGGCGGCCGGGCCAACGGCACGGTGAAGTGGTTCAACGCGGAGAAGGGGTTCGGGTTCATCGAGGCCGACGACGGCGGGCCGGACGTGTTCGTGCACTTCTCGGCGATCTCCGACCGCGGCGGCTACCGCAGCCTCGACGAGGGCCAGCGGGTCGAGTTCGAGGCCAGCGACGGCCAGCGCGGCCGGCAGGCCGACCGCGTCGACCCGGCCTGAAGAAGGACCCCGTCCTCCCCGCCCCTCGCACGCTCGGGGCGGTGCCCTGGATGGGGCCTGCGCCGGCGCTGCGCCCTCCGGGGTGCGGCGCCGGCGGCCGGCCTGTCAGAGCTGCCGGACGTCGGCCTCCACGGCCTCGAAGGCCTTGCGCGCGGCGATGAGCACCGGGTCCCAGACCGGCGAGAACGGCGGGGCGTAGGAGAGGTCGAGCGAGAGGATCTCGTCGACGCCCATCTCGTTCCAGATGCAGATGGCGAGGGCGTCGACGCGCTTGGCCGCCGCCTCCCGGCCGACGATCTGGGCGCCGAGCAGTCGACCGCTGCGCCGCTCGGCGATCATCTTCAGCCTGATCGGCTGCGCGCCCGGGAAGTAGCCGGCCTTGGTGGTCGAGTCCACGACGGTGGTGACGAACTGGTACCCGGCCGCCTCGGCCTCGGCGGTGGACAGCCCGGTGCGGGCGGCCTCCAGGTCGCAGACGCGGGTGATCGCGGTGCCGATGACACCCGGGAAGGTGGCGTAGCCGCCGCCGATGTTGATGCCCGCCACCCGGCCCTGCTTGTTGGCGTGCGTGCCCAGGGCGACGACCACCCGCTGGCCGGAGAGCCGGTGCACCGACTCGACGCAGTCGCCGGCCGCCCAGACGCCCTCGACGAGGGTGCGCATCCCCGCGTCGACGGCGATCCCGCCGGAGACGCCGAGCGGGATGCCGGCCTCCTCGGCGAGCCGGACCGCCGGGCGCACGCCGAGGCCGAGCACCACCAGGTCGGCGGG
>DASPIH010000243.1:0-13674 GCA_035629195.1 Blastococcus sp.
GATCGAGACGACGTCGTCCACCGGCTCTCCCATCGGCCCCGCGGCCGGTGCCGCTGCGTGCCGCGGACCGGAGCGGGCCCCATCCAAGCGCACCTCGACGCGCACCGGGGCGACCGTCGGCGCGGTCAGTGGTCGGCGACGGCGTGCGGAGCCGCCGCCACGCCTGCGCCGGCTCCGACCGCTGACGGGCCGTCGTCCTCGAGGAGGGACTGCACGGTCCGGCCCCCTCTCAGCCGGTCGATCCGGGCGGGACCGCAGCCCACCGGCGTGCCCTCCGGACGTGCAGACTGTGCCCACCAGCGGTCCGAGCCCGCCCCGACCGCGACGGTCCGGACGGGGTGGACGGCGTGGAGTGGCTGTGGAGCCACGGCAGCGGCCTCGGCTCCACCGAACGCCCCACCGCCGCGGTGGGCCGCCGACCCGAGGGGGAGCCCGTGACGAACCCGTGGAACACCCGTGAAGGCATGGACGGGGGAGAGCGCCGACGGAGCCACCTGTCGCGGCGCGGCTTCCTCGTCGGGTCCGGCACCGCGGCCGTGGGCGCCGCGGTCGCCACGGCGATCCCGGCCGCCCGGCCGGCGGCAGCCGACCCGCCGGGTGCGCCCGGCGGGGCCGCGGTGCCCGCGGTGGAGGTCGGTCCCGGCGACCCGCGGTACCCGGCGCTCGTGGAGGGCTTCAACCAGCGGTTCACCGGAACGCCCTCGGCCGTGGTCGTGGTGACGACGCCCGAGCAGTGCCTGGCGGCGCTCCGCGCAGCGGTCGCCGCCGGCCGGCGGGTCACCGTGCGCGCGGGCGGGCACTGCTACGAGGGCTTCGTCACCGACAACCCGGACGGCGTCATCCTCGACGTCTCCGGGATGCGCGCCGTCACCCGCACCCCGGACGGCGGCATCGCGATGCAGAGCGGCTGCACCAACTGGGACGTCTACGAGCTGCTGTACAAGAGCTACGGCGTCACGCTGCCGGCCGGCTCCTGCTACTCGGTCGGTCTCGGCGGCCACATCGTCGGCGGGGGATACGGCCTGCTGTCGCGGCAGCACGGCCTGACCGTCGACCACCTGTCCGCCGTCCACGTCCTCGTCGTCGACGCCGACCTCTCGGTGCGCGCGGTGACCGCCCGGCCCGACGACCCCGACACCGCCGACCTGTTCTGGGCGCACACCGGCGGCGGGGGCGGGACCTTCGGGGTCATCACCGCCTACGAGTTCCGCGACCTCCCGGCACCGCCACCCACCGTGCAGCTGGCCACCACCACCTGGCAGTGGAACTCCCTCGACGAGGCCGCCTTCGCCACGCTGCTGGGCAACTACGGCGGTTGGCTGGCGGCCAACAGCGCGCCGGACAGCCCGGCCCGCACGCTCTTCGGCCTCCTCAAGCTCACCCACGTCTCCGCGGGCACGGTCGCGCTGGTGACGCAGGTCCCGGCGGAGGACGCGGCCGTCCTGGACGACTTCCTGGCCGCCCTGGACGCCGGCATGCCCTCCGCCGCGCTCCCCTCGACCACGCGACGCACGCTGCCGTGGCTGCAGGCGACCCAGACGCTCAACGGCTCGGGGCCCAACCAGCGGGGCAAGTACAAGTCGGCCTACCACCGCCGGCCGTTCCCGGCCCAGCAGGTGGCGGCCATCTGGGCCGCGCTCACCGACCGTTCCTACGACAACCCGCAGGCGCTGGTGCAGGTCGACACCTACGGCGGCCGCGTCAACGGCGTCGCACCGGACGCCACCGCGGTCTCGCAGCGCTCGTCGATCATGAAGCTGCAGTACCAGACGTACTGGACCGACCCTGCCGAGGACGCGGTGCACCTCGACTGGATCCGGCGCTGCTACGCGTCGGTCTACGCGGGCACCGGCGGGGAGCCGGCCCGCGACGGCGTCACCGACGGGTGCTACGTCAACTACCCCGACGTCGACCTCCGCGACTGGGCCACGCTCTACTTCGGGCCCAACTACCCCCGGCTGCAGGAGGTCAAGGCGCGGTGGGACCCCACCGACCAGTTCCGCCACGCCCAGTCCGTCCGCCTGCCCGGGCGGTGACGGAGGAGGTCAGCGGCACGGTGGGACGACGCCTCACCGGCGGCGCCGCCGCGTGCCGAGCAGGCCCCGGGTGAGCTCGCGGCCCAGCGCGGACGCCGCCGAGCGGGTGAACGAGCGGAAGGCCGCTGAGCCCAGCACCCGGCCGAGCGCGCCGTCCTGCGGTGGGGCTTCCACCGGCCGGCGTGACCTCACACGCCCCCCGGTCGCCTCCGGACGCTCACCGGCGTCGTCGGGCTCCCGGCGCCCGGGTCGGGCAACCGGGGGCGGTGCGAGCCGGGCGGCGAGCCGCTCGTAGGCCGAGTCGCGGTCGACCGGCTGCCCGTACCGCGCCTGCAGCGGTGAGGACTGCACCGCCTGGGCCATCGCCGCGGGCTCCATCGGCCCCATGAGCGAGCGCGGCGCCCGCAGCATCGTCCAGGCGACCGGGGTCGGGGTGCCGCGGTCGGAGAGGACCGTGACCGCCGCCTCGCCGATGCCGAGCGAGGTGAGCAGCTCCTCCAGCTCGTAGTCCTCGGTCTTGGGAAAGGTGCTCACCGTCCTGCGCAGCGCCTTGGCGTCCTCGGGGGTGAAGGTGCGCAGCGCGTGCTGCACCCGGTTGCCGAGCTGGCCGAGCACCGCGCTGGGGACGTCGGTGGGGTTCTGCGTCACGAAGAAGACGCCGACGCCCTTGGAGCGGATCAGCCGCACGGTCTGGGTGACCGAGTCGAGGAACGCCTTGCTCGCCCCGTTGAAGAGCAGGTGGGCCTCGTCGAAGAAGAAGACCAGCTTGGGCGTGTCCACGTCGCCGACCTCGGGCAGCTCCTCGAACAGCTCGGCGAGCAGCCACATGAGGAAGGTGGAGAACAGCGCGGGGCGGTCCTGGACGGCGGCGAGCTCGACGGCGGTGACGATCCCGCGGCCGTCGTCGGTGGTGCGCAGGACGTCGGCCGGCTCGAACTCCGGTTCCCCGAAGAAGACGTCGCCGCCGAGCTCGGCGAGCGCGATCAGCTTGCGCAGGATGACCCCCGCGGTCGCCGTCGACAGGCCGCCGAGGTTCTTCAGCTCGGCCTTGCCCTCGTCGCTGAGCAGCCACTGGACGACCGCGCGCAGGTCCTGCAGATCCAGCAGCGGCAGGCCCGCGCTGTCGGCGTAGTGGTAGATCAGCCCGAGCGAGCTCTCCTGCGTGGCGTTGAGGTCGAGCACCTTCGACAGCAGCAGCGGGCCGAAGTCGGTGAGGGTGGCCCGCACCGGCACACCGGTGCCGAGCCCGCCGAGGGCGAGGAACTCCACCGGGAACCCGGTCGGCTGCCAGTCGTCCCCGGTCTGGACGGCGCGCTGCCGGCTGCGCTCGCTCGGCGCACCCGGCTGCGCCAGGCCGCTGAGGTCACCCTTGACGTCGGCGACCACGACGGGGACGCCGGCCGACGACAGCTGCTCCACGATCAGCTGCAGCGTCTTCGTCTTGCCGGTGCCCGTCGCGCCGGCGATCAGCCCGTGCCGGTTGAGCATCGCCAGCGGCACGCGTACGCCCGCACCGGGGTGCGGCCGGCCGTCGTGGACGACCGCGCCCAGCTCCACCGCCGGTCCCGCGACGGCGTACCCGGCCGCGATCCGCTCGGCCGGGATGCCGGCGTCGTCCGTGGTCGGTGCGGGGCTCTGCTCGCTCACGGTCCAGGACGGTATCGAGCGTCGCCCGGGAGCGCGGGTCGAGACGGCCGCAGGGGTGACGCCCCGACCGGGGGAGGAGGCGCCCGTGGACGGCGGTGCCGTGACGGCTGCACGGAACGGCTGCCGCGCCGGCAGTGCCGGGGTTGCCGGAACCACCGGACCGGAGGTACTTCGCCGTGCGGCGCATCACGGACGACGAGCGGGGGTAGCGCGGAGAAAGCGCTGTTCAGCGATGTCCGAGTCGAGGGAGAGAAGCGATGACCACCAAGGTCGAGAAGTCGATCCAGGTCGACGTGCCGGTGACCACGGCCTACAACCAGTGGACCCAGTTCGAGGACTTCCCGCACTTCATGGGCGGGGTCAAGGAGGTCCGCCAGCTCGACGACCAGCGGCTGCACTGGGTGGCGGAGATCGCCGGTGTCCGACGCGAGTGGGAGGCGGCGGTCCTCGAGCAGGTGCCCGACCAGAAGGTCGCCTGGGCCGCCACCGGCGGCGCGACCAACGCAGGGGCGGTCCGCTTCGAGCCGGCCGGCGCGACCTCGACGATCGTGCACCTGGAGCTGGAGTACGAGCCCGAGGGCGTCGTCGAGCAGATCGGCGACAAGCTGGGCATCGTGGGGCGACAGGTCACGTCCGACCTGGAGCGGTTCAAGAAGCTGATCGAGGACCAGGGTTACGCCAGCGGTGCGTGGCGGGGCTCGGTGAACGAGAACCTCGACGTCGGTACGCCCGGGGTGCAGGACGCCTTCGGCTCGCAGGGCGACAGCGGCAAGGCCGGGCTGTCGGCGACGACCGTCATCGCCGGTGCCGCGGCGGCGGTCGCCGGTGTCGCAGCCGCGGGCGCCGCGGCCGCCGCCACCTCGAAGAGCGGCCAGGAGGAGCAGACGGAGACGACGGTGCAGCCGCAGGAGGTGGCCGTCGTCCCGCAGCCCCCGGCGGACGTGATCAGGGACGACGTCCTCCTCGAGGAGTCCGAGCCCGAGGGCTACTCCGCCTCGTCCTCCACGGAGGGCGTCGAGACCGGCACGACCCGTACCGGGGACGACCCCATGATCGGAGGCGGCAGTCGCTGAACTCCGGCAGCGGTGGAGGAGGGCTCACGTCCTCCTCCGCCGCGGGTTCCCCTCGGCGGGGCAGGCCGACGGCGCATCGACATGTCGATGCGGTCGTCAGTGCGGGGACGCTGCTGCCGGGCCGGTCGGTCGCCAGGACGGTCGACAGCGGGGCCGTGGGAAGCGGGTGGTCACCGGGCGGCCGACGGCATCCGCGGGCTCGGCACCTCCGCGTCCATCCACTCCACCGGGAAGTCCGGCTCGTTCCCGGGCACCGTTCCGGCGGGAGGTCGCTGCTCCAGCAGGGCGAGGCAGCCCTCGGGTGACAGCGGCCGGGCCAGGGCGTATCCCTGCCCCCGCACGCCCAGCGGTGCGAGGAACGCGCGCTGCTCCTCCGTCTCGATGCCCTCCGCCGTGCAGGTCAGCTGCAGCTCCGCGGCCAGCTGTGCGACGGAGCGCACGATCGCGCGTTCGGCCGCGCCGCCCGGCAGGGGTGCGACGAACGAGCGGTCGATCTTCAGCGCGGTGAGCGGGAGCCGCTGCACGTAGTTCAACGAGGCGTAGCGGGTTCCGAAGTCGTCGAGTGCGATGCCGAGGCCCTCGGAGCGCAGCCGGCGCAGCCCCTCGAGCGTCGCGTCGGAAGCATCGAGCAACGTCGACTCCGTGAGCTCCAGGACCAGGCGCGACGTCGCGAGGCCGGTCTTCCGCAGCACGGCGAGGACCATCTCGGCGAAGTCAGGTCGGGCCGCCTGCTCGGCCGCGACGTTGACGGCCAGGACGACGTCGTCGGCGGCGGACCCCCAGCTCACGACGGTGGCGCAGGCCGTCTCCAGGACCTGTCGTCCGAGCGCTAGGACCAGCCCTTGGTCCTCGGCCACCGGGATGAAGTCGTCCGGCCCGACCAGGCGCCCGTCCCCGGCGTCGAGCCGGCACAGCGCCTCGACGCCCACCACGCGTCCGTCGCGCAGGTCGAGGACGGGCTGGTAGTGGACGACGATGCCGTTCCCGTCCAGCGCCGACCGGAGCTGGTCCTCGATCTGGACCCGCCGGTTGAGCTCGGCGTCCATCGCCTCGTCGTAGATCACGTGCCGGTTCTTCCCGGCCGCCTTCGCCTCGTACATCGCGGCGTCGGCGTCGCGCAGCAGGGTCGCGGCGGTCGTCGAGCGCGGAAAGGCGGCGGGGTCGAAGACCACCACCCCGATGCTCACGCTGACGATCGATGCATGGCCGTCGAGTGCCGCGCCGCGAGTGGCCTCCCGGACGCGTTCGGCGAGCGCGCCGACGTCGGCGGACGGGATGCCCTCGCAGACGACGGCGAATTCATCGCCACCGAGCCGGGCCACCAGGTCGCACGAACGGACAGCAGCGCGCAGCTTCGATGCCACCTCCACCAGCAGCGCGTCGCCCCCGCGGTGGCCGTACCGGTCGTTGACGGCCTTGAAGCCGTCGAGATCGAGGAACATCGTGGACACGGGCAGGCCGGTCATCCGGGCACGCTCCAGGGCGCCCGCCAGCCGGTCGGTCAGCACGCTGCGATTGGCCAGGCCGGTCAGCGGATCGGTCTGCGCACGCGTGTTCAGCT
The DNA here is from genome assembly GCA_035629195.1 of Blastococcus sp. GTDB lineage: Bacteria > Actinomycetota > Actinomycetes > Mycobacteriales > Geodermatophilaceae > Blastococcus. Next base: position 6,318 of record DASPIH010000243.1, read on the forward strand.
CCTCGTGCAGGCGCGCCCGCTTCAGGGCGGCCCCCGCGGCGGCCCCCACGGCACGGTGCATCTCCACGTCGGTCACGGCCGCGTCCGACGACACCATCCCGGTGAGGCGGTAGACCCCGATGAGCTCGCCTTCCGCGGTCAGGGGCACGGCAACCGTGACGGGGCCGTCGAGGTGCTGCCCGTGCTCGGCAGCGCTCCCCCCGACGGATCTGATGACCACCACGCGATCGTCCGCGGCCCGGACCACGCACGGATCGGGCTCGCCGGCCACCACGGACGGGCTCGGCTTCCCGTCGGCCGGTCGCAGGGGCTTCCCGGGCCCGGAGGACAGCCAGGTCCGGATCTCGGCCGCGGGCCACCGCCGCTCCAGAGCGGCGCGCAGGGCGTCGACGACCCCCGCTGTGGCGGTCGCCTCGGCGAGAGCGGACGTGCACGACTGCAGCAGGCCGAGCCGGTCGGTGGCCTGCTCGGCCGCCCGCCGCGCCTGCACCAGGTCCCGCTCGTGCGCCAGCCGGGCAGTGCCGTCGAAGGCGGCGATGCGCAGCACCGCCGGCGTTCCACCCGCGTCGAGGGTCGTCCCGGCGGTCACCAGCAGCGGCAGCAGGGAGCCGTCGGGCCGCCGCAGCTCGACGGCCACGTCGGACACCTGCCCGCTGAGCTGCAGCAGCGGCACCACGGCCGCAGACCAGTAGATGCGGCTGCCGGGGGTGAGCAGATCGGCGAAGCGCCGGCCGATCAGGTCGCCGCGAGCCGCTCCGGCCCAGCGCAGCATGGTGTCGTTGACGTCGACCAGCGTGCCGTCCGGCCGGCCGGTCAGCAGGCCGCACGGCGCCTGCCCGTACATGTCGGAAAGGACGCCCGCGTCGGACGACGTCACGCCCGGGCCGCCCAGTCGAGGATGGCGGCCGCCGTCTCACGCGGAGCGCTCAGGTGGGGGCAGTGACCGGTGGCGCGCAGCACGACGAGCTCGCCACGGGGAAGGGCTCGCTGGACGTACTCCCCGACCTCGATCGCCGCGAGGACGTCGTCGGTGCACTGCAGCACCAGCGCCGGCACGTCCACGGCCGACAGCGCGTCGCGGCAGTCGGCCCGGAAGGTGACGGCGGCGAACCGGGCAGCGATCGCCGGCTCCATCCGGCACAGCTGGTCGACGAACTGCTCCGACAGCTCCGGGCGCTCCGGGTTGGCCATGATCGCCGGTGCCATGGCCGCCGCCCAGCCGCCGTAGTTGTGGGTCAAGGTGTCCAGCAGCCCGTCGATGTCCGCACGGCTGAACCCGCCGCGGTACCCGGTCGCGGGGTCGTCGATGAAGCGCGGGTTCGGGGCCAGCAGCGCCAGCGCGCCGATCCGCCCGGCCGCCCGGGGTGCCGCGAGCACGGCGATCGACGCGGCCACCGAGTGCCCGACCACCACTGCGTCGTGCAGGTCGAGGGCGTCCAGGATGTCGAGCAGGTCCTCGGCGTAGCCGTCGAGGGTCGAGTAGCGCCCGGGGTCGTAGGCGCCGGGGTCGCTGTCGCCCGCGCCCACCGCATCGAACAGGACGACCGGGTGCTCGGCGCCCAGCGCCGGCACGACCGAGCCCCATACCGAGGAGTCGCACCCGTAACCGTGCGCCAGGACGATGGGTCGACCGGCGCCGCTGCCCACGACGCGCACGTTGTTCCGTCGCAGGGCACTCGTCGAGTCCCGTCGCGACATGGTTGCCGCCTGCATGCCTGCTCCTCTGGGTGACCGCCTCAGCACGTCTCCCATCGGGAGGGTGCGGCGACCCCTTGAACTCCTCACCCATGGGGGTGAGTCGGCCGGCAGGCCCGGTGCCGCCGTCGGTCAGCCGCCGCGATGGACCTCGGCCTGCACGACCCCGCGCACCGCCTGCAGCAGCGACTCGTCCGAGGTGCTCCCGCTCCGGAGGGCCGAGCGGGCCTTCTCGGGGAGCAGGCTTCCGTCGACCGTCTCGAGCCACGTCACGTTCCCGCCGACCCGCCGCCCCACCCGCATGCCTTCGCCTTCCGGCCGCAGCACGTAGTCGTCACCGTCCAGCTGGATCGTCATCTCGTCGGTCATGCCCGGCCTCTACCCGCACGGGGCCGGGTTCCACGCGAGGAGCCCCCGGCGGGGGAGAGGATCCCCGCATGGACGAGGAGTGCTGCGAGGTGGTCGTCACCGGCGCGGTCGACTGGCTGCCCGGTTACACCCGCACGATGGTGGACGAGCGCCTGGCCGCCTGCGGGCACCAGCTGTCGCCGATCCGCTCGGTGTACCGCTGGGAGGGCGCCGTCCACGACGAACCCGAGGCGCGGGTCGCCCTGCACACCCGGCGGTCGCTGGTCCCCCGGATCGTGGCCCGCACCAGCGAGCTGCACCCCTACGACGTGCCCTGCGTCATCGCCCTGCCGCTGATCGGCGGGAACCCGGACTACCTGGCGTGGATCGCGGCGGAGACCAGGGCCGGATGAGTCGACGCGCCCGGCTCATCCTTTACGGGGCGCTCGCACGCCCGCACACTGTGCTCCCGTGGCTCGTGCCGATGACGAGGGCGGAGGCGTCACGCGAGGCGCCGGAGGCCGGCAGGGGGCACGTGCACCAGGGATCGGGACGAGCGGAACTGCCCGTCGACGTGAGCTGTCGATCGGGCTCACCCGAGCGCGATGCCGTGCTGATGGGCGCCGTCCTCGATGCCGTGCCGTTCCCGACGGTCCTCCTCGACCCGAACGGCCTCATGGTGCTGGGCAACCGCGCCTGGAACGAGCAGGCCGCCGCCTCCCACGGGGACAGGCTCGCCGTCGGTTCGGGGAGGAGCTACTACGACGAGAGCCTCCGGATCCGCGACGACGACGCCTCCCGCGAGCTCATGCGGTCGCTCCGCGAGCTGGCCCGCGGGAACCGCACGCAGGTCTCCATCGACTACGCGGTGTCGCAGAGCTCGGCGTCCGGCACGCGCTGGTACCAGATCCACGCCTCACGGGTGGACCAGGCCGGACATGTCGTCGTCACCCATGTCGAGCTCACCGCGCGGGTGCAGGCGGAGAAGGCCCTGCTGTGGCGGGCGCGGCACGACCACCTCACCGAACTGCCCAACCGGGCCCACCTGCACGAGCTGATCGACGCAGAGCTGCGGCGGGGCGGCCCTGCGCCGATGGCGGTGCTCTTCCTCGACGTGGACGGTTTCAAGGACGTCAACGACTCCCTCGGCCACGACGTGGGCGACGACCTCCTCAGGCAGCTCGCCGGCCGGCTCGCCGAGGCCACCCGCGCGCAGGACACCGTCGGGCGGCTGGGCGGCGACGAGTTCGTCATCCTGTGCCCGGACTGCGACGTCGACGGCGCGGCTGTGCTCGCGCAGCGCTGCCAGGGCATCTTCGACAAGCCGTTCCGGGTCGACGGCGGGGTGGTGCAGCTCAGCGCCAGCATCGGCATCGCGCCGGTGACGCCGGCGGCGAAGGCGAAGGTCCGCTCCACCGACCTGGTGCGGGACGCCGACCTGGCCATGTACGCCGCGAAGGCCGCCGGGCGCAGCCGCGTGCGCCTGTTCAGCCCGGACCTGCGGACCGCGGTGCAGCGGAAGGGCCAGCTCGCGCGGGAGCTGCGCCAGGCCATCGACGGCGACCAGCTGGTCCTCCACTACCAGCCGGTCGTCGACGCGGCGAGCGGCGACTGCGACGGCCTGGAGGCACTGGTCCGGTGGCAGCACCCCGAGCGTGGCCTGCTGCCGCCGGCGGAGTTCCTCCCGCTCGCCGAGCAGTACGAGCTGATCGTCCCGCTGACGCGGTGGGTGCTGGCCACGGCCACCCGTGAGGCGGCGGCGTGGCACGCCGCGGGGCGGGAGCTGGTCGTCGGCGTCAACATCAGCGCCGCCCACTTCGCCACCGGGACGCTGGAGGACGACATCGCCGCGGCGCTGCGCGACTCCGGGCTGCCCGCGGGCCGGCTGATCGTCGAGCTCACCGAGAGCAGCGTGGCCGAGGACCCCGAGCGGGCCGCCGAGCAGCTCGGCGCACTGCGGCGCGCCGGCGTCGAGGTGGGGATCGACGACTTCGGCAGGGGCTTCTCCTCGCTCAGCCAGCTCATGACCCTTCCGGCCGGTGTCCTGAAGATCGACCGCAGCCTGGTCGTCGGCTCCGAGGGCCGGGCCGATGACACCGCCGCAGCGGTCGCCGCCGTCGTCGGGCTGGCGGGGGCCTTCGGCATGCGCACCCTGGCCGAGGGGATCGAGACGGCCGCGCAGCTGGCCATGGTCGTCGACGTCGGCTGCACCTACGCCCAGGGCTTCCACATCGCCCGTCCCATGCCGGCCGCCGAGGTCCCGGCGTGGATGGCGGCGTACACCGGCGGGGCGGCGCCCCTGCCCCTGTTCACCGACGCCGGATCCCTGTCGCGCAGTCCCAAGTCGATCGTGCGGCCCGGCTGAGCCGGTTCCGGCCGCTGTGTGGCGGCGTCCGCGGCGGGCGCCTCCGCCCCGGCGGCGGCACGGCTGCCTGCCCGGAGCGCGGGCGCACTACCCTGGGCGGTTGTGGCTGCTGACTTCTCCGTCGTCCTGGACGAGCTCGACACGACCCTGAAGTCGATCGAGGCCGTCCTCGACGTCGACCGGCTGCGCCGGGAGGTGGCCGAGCTCGAGCAGCAGGCCGCCGCCCCCGACCTCTGGGACGACGTCGAGGCCGCCCAGGCGCTGACCTCCAAGCTCTCCTACATGCAGGGCGACCTGCGCCGGGTCGAGGAGCTGCGCGGCCGGCTCGACGACGTCGGCCTGCTGCACGAGATGGCCGCCGAGGAGAGCGACGAGGCCACCACGGCCGAGGCCGAGCGCGAGCTGGAGTCCCTGCGCCAGGAGATCGACGAGCTCGAGGTGCGCACGCTGCTGTCGGGCGACTACGACTCGCGCGAGGCGCTGGTGACCATCCGCTCCGAGGCCGGCGGTGTCGACGCAGCCGACTTCGCCGAGATGCTCATGCGCATGTACCTGCGCTGGGCCGAGCGGCACAAGTACCCCACCGAGGTCCTCGACGTCAGCTACGCGGAGGAGGCCGGCATCAAGTCCGCGACCTTCGCGGTCAAGGTGCCCTACGCCTACGGCACCCTCTCGGTCGAGCAGGGCACCCACCGGCTGGTCCGCATCTCGCCCTTCGACAACCAGGGCCGCCGCCAGACCTCCTTCGCCGGCGTCGAGGTGCTGCCGGTCGTGGAGCAGACCGACCACGTCGACATCCCCGAGAACGAGATCCGGGTCGACGTCTTCCGCTCCTCGGGACCGGGAGGCCAGAGCGTCAACACCACCGACTCCGCCGTCCGCATGACGCACATCCCTACGGGCATCGTGGTGTCCTGCCAGAACGAGAAGAGCCAGATCCAGAACCGCGCCGCGGCCCTCCGGGTCCTCCAGGCGCGGCTGCTCGTGGTCCGCCAGCAGGAGCAGAAGGCGGAGATGGACGCGCTCAAGGGGGAGGGCAGCAGCTGGGGCAACCAGATGCGCTCCTACGTGCTGCACCCCTACCAGATGGTCAAGGACCTGCGGACCGAGCAGGAGACGGGCAACACCACGGCCGTGCTCGACGGTGACATCGACGCCTTCATCGAGGCCGGCATCCGCTGGCGCCGGCAGCAGGAGGCGGTTCCTTCCTCCTGAGGTGTGCGAGGTCACCCTCCGGGTTCCCGAAGCGACGGGCGCGACCGTCCGTGGGCACCGACCTGGCGGTTGCCGGAGCGTGGTGACTCTCAGCGAGAACGTCTCACGGCAGGTCGTGGCCAGTCGGGCTTGAGGAGGCCTTCGGGCTAGTACCGTGGCGCCTCGTGATCGAATTGCAACACGTCACCAAGCTGTACCCGGCGAGCGGTCGGCCGGCCCTGGACGACGTGTCCACGGAGATCGACAAGGGGGAGTTCGTCTTCCTCATCGGATCCTCCGGTTCGGGCAAGTCCACGTTCCTGCGGCTGCTGCTCAAGGAGGACGACCCGACCTCCGGCACCGTCGTGGTGAACGGCAAGGCGCTCAACACCATGAGCAAGTGGCACGTGCCCAAGCTCCGCCGCACGATGGGCTGCGTCTTCCAGGACTTCCGCCTGCTGGGGAACCGCACGGTGGCCCAGAACGTCGCCTTCGCCCTCGAGGTGATCAACAAGCCGCACCGCACCATCAAGCGGGTGGTGCCCGAGGTGCTGGAGATGGTCGGCCTGGAGGGCAAGGCCAACCGGCTGCCCGGCGAGCTCTCCGGTGGCGAGCAGCAGCGGGTCGCGATCGCCCGCGCGTTCGTCAACCGGCCGCTGGTGCTGCTGGCCGACGAGCCCACCGGCAACCTCGACCCGGAGACCAGCGAGGGCATCATGCTGCTCCTCGAGCGGATCAACCGGACCGGCACCACGGTGATCATGGCGACGCACGACTACCACATCGTCGACTCCATGCGCCGCCGCGTCATCGAGCTCAACGGCGGAGTGCTCACTCGCGACCAGTCGCGCGGCGTCTACGGCGTCGGCCGCTAGCAGCGGCCGCCGCGGGACGTCCAACCACGTGCCGATGACGTCGAGGCGCCCGTCTCGCCTCGTGCACGAATCCAGATAGGGAATCCATGCGCGTCAACTTCGTGCTCTCCGAGGTGGCCACCGGGCTTCGTCGCAACCTGACCATGACGGTCGCGATGATCCTGACGACGGCCATCTCGCTCGGCCTCATGGGCACCGGCCTGCTCATCGCCGGGATGATCTCCGAGATGAAGGAGATCTACTACGACAAGGTCCAGGTCTCCATCTTCCTCGCCGACGACGTCACCGACGAGCAGCGGCAGGCCATCCAGACCGAGCTCGAGTCCTCCGACGAGGTGAGCACCTTCATCTACGAGTCGCGCGACGAGGCCTACGAGCGCTTCAAGCAGCAGTTCAGCCAGCAGCCCGAGCTGGTCGAGAACACCCCGCCCGACGCGCTGCCCGAGAGCTTCCGCGTCGAGCTGAAGAACCCCGAGCGCTACGAGGTCATCGCCGCGGCGTTCCCCAACGGCGAGGACGGCGTCGACCAGGTGCGCGACGAGGGTGACTTCCTCGACCGGTTGTTCAGCCTGCTCAACGGCGCGCGCAACGCCACCATCGCCGTCGCCGTCGTGCAGGCCCTGGCGGCGCTGCTGCTGATCGCCAACACCATCCAGCTCGCGGCGTTCAACCGGCGCAACGAGACCAACATCATGCGGCTGGTCGGTGCCTCCCGCTGGTACACCCAGCTGCCGTTCATCCTCGAGGCGGCGATCGCGGGCCTCATCGGTGGTCTGCTGGCCGCCGGCGGGCTGGTCCTGACGAAGATCCTCTTCGTCGACCGGACCCTGGAGGGGCCGATCAGGGCCGGGATCATCCCGCAGGTCGAGTGGGACGCGAT
>DASPIH010000244.1:0-9817 GCA_035629195.1 Blastococcus sp.
AAGGTGGCGGCCGACGCACCCGCGACCGTCCGCCCCACGCCGTTCGAGCGCACGGCCGCCCCGGTGCCGCCGGTCGGTCCGGTCTCTTCCTCGCCGGCGATCCCTGACGAGACGACCGCCGCCGAGCCGGCCGGCGTCGTCCCGGACGAGGCCGGCGGTCGCAGCCTGCTCACCCGCCGCCCGGTGTCCTCCCGCCGTCGTCGCTCGCTCTACCTGGCTGCCGCGCTCGTGGGTGCGCTCGGCATCAGCGGAGCGTCGATCGGCGAGCCGACGGAGGTGCGGACGACGACCGTCAGCCAGTCGGTCAGCGTCGCCGAGGAACTGGGCATCGAGGGCCCGGTTGCGGCCCGCGGCATCGCCGACGTCGATGCGACGAGCCGTCTCGGAGAGCTGGTGGTCAGCCGCAACGCCCGCGATGCCGAGCGCACCGCCGCGGCCGACGCCCAGGCCGAAGCCGACCGGCTCGCCGTCGCGGCAGCCGAGGAGGCGGCCCGGCCCGATGTCGTCCTCCCCGTGAGCGGCGCCCGGCTGACCAGTGGCTTCGGCGCCCGGTGGGGAACCGTGCACGCCGGCATCGACCTGGCCGCACCCATGCGCACGCCGGAGTACGCCGTCATGGACGGCGTCGTGCTGGAAGCCGGTCCCGCGAGCGGCTACGGCCTCGCGGTCTACATCCAGCACCAGAACGGCGACGTGACCGTGTACGGCCACATGGACGAGATCCTGGTCCAGGCGGGCCAGGTCGTCCGGGCGGGGGACACCATCGCCCTGCTGGGCAACCGCGGCCAGTCCACCGGTCCGCACCTGCACTTCGAGGTGCACGTCGGCGGTCTCGACGGCGAGAAGATCGACCCGCTGCCCTGGCTCCGGGAGCGCGGCGTCCAGATCTGAGCGCCCGCCGCACCACCGTCCCGACGCCCCCTGCCGACGCTCCGGCAGGGGGCGTCGCGCGTGGAGGGGTGCGTGCACGGTGCAGCGGTACCCGGCGGCGCGGACGCGAGTGGGACAGTGGGGAGGCCAGTCGGACGGCAGGAGGAGATCGCGGTGGAGCACGGGCACCACTCGGGCATGTGGATACCCCCGGACCCCCCGACGACGGGCCGGATGTTCCTGCTCCACCTGGATGCCTGGTCGGTCCTCGCCGTCCTCAGCCTGATCGGCGTGGTCCTCTACGTCGCCGCGGTCATCCGGCTGCGCCGCTCCGGAGTGGCCTGGCCGTGGTGGCGCACGGTCGCCTGGATCAGCGGGTGCGCGTCGCTGTTCGCCGTCACCGGCACCTGGTTCAACGGCTACAGCATGGTGATCTTCAGCGTGCACATGGCCCAGCACATGGTCCTGTCGCTGATCACCCCGCTGCTCCTCCTGCTCGCTGCTCCGGTCACCCTGGCGCTGCGCACGCTGCCGCGGGGGCAGGGCGTGGCAGGGGTTCCCCGGGCGCTCCTCCTCGACGGCCTGCACAGCAGGCCCGCCCAGTTCGTCGCCTCCCCGCTGTTCAGCGTGCCGCTGTTCATCGCCAGCCTCTACGGCGTCTACTTCACGCCCCTGTTCGACGCGCTCATGAGCAACCCCGCCGGGCACCAGTTCATGCTGGCCCACTTCGTGGTCACCGGGCTGCTCTTCTTCGGCCCGGTCGTCGCCCAGGACCCGTGGCCCCGGACGCTCAGCCACGCGGGCCGGATGATCGAGCTCTTCCTGCCGGTGCCCTTCCACGCGTTCTTCGGCGTCGCGATCATGATGGCCGGCTCGCTGGTCGTCGACAGCTTCGCCGAGCCCCCGGCCGGATGGGGCGTCGATCCGCTGGGCGACCAGGGCGTGGCCGGCGGGATCGTGTGGGCCTTCGGCGAGCTGCCGACCGTCCTCGTGCTCGCCGTCGTCTTCTTCTCCTGGGCCAGGTCGGACGAGCGCCAGGCCCGCACGCTGGACCGCGCCGCCGACCGCACCGGGAACGCCGAGCTCGAGGCCTACAACGCCCGGCTGCGAGCCCTCGCCGAGCGACGGTGACCCGCTGGGGACGAGCAGGAGTCCCCGGGTCGTGCGGAGCGGGCCGGATCGCCGAGGGCGGGGTACCGGCCTGGGACCATGTCGGCGTGCCGGTCTCGATGGTGTTCACCTCCGACACGCACCTGCCCAAGCGTGCGCGGAACCTCCCCCCTGCTCTGTGGATCGACATCGAGGCAGCCGACGTCGTCGTCCACGCCGGCGACTGGGTCGACGTCGCCCTGCTCGACGAGATGGAGGAGCGGTCCCGGCGGCTGGTCGGGGTGTACGGCAACAACGACCACGGGCAGCTGCGCACGCGCCTGCCGGAGGTGGCGCGCTTCGAGGTCGAGGGGCTTCGGCTCGCCGTCGTCCACGAGACCGGGGATGCCAAGGGGCGCGAGGCGCGGTGCGCCGCGCGCTTCCCCGACGTCGACGTCCTGGTGTTCGGGCACAGCCACATCCCGTGGGACACCACGACGGCCGCGGGGCAGCGGCTGCTGAACCCGGGATCGCCCACCGACCGCCGCCGCCAGCCGCACGGCACCTACGTCACCGCCGTCGCCGATGCGGGCCGGTTGCGCGACGTCGAGTTCCACCCCGTCCCGCCCCGCCGGTGACGGCCCTGCCGCTGGAGCCGCGGGCCGTCGCGCTGCTGGCCTGCCCCGTGTGCCGGTCGTCGTTCGCGATCGGGTCCGGCGGCGGGGGAGTGCGGTGTGCCCAGGGGCACGTGGTGGACCGCGCGCGCCAGGGCCACCTCACCCTCCTGCCTCCCGGCCGGCGGCCGCCTCCCGGGGACTCGGCCGAGATGGTGGCCGACCGCGTCGCCTTCCTCTCCGCGGGTCACTACGACGGCCTGACGGCGGCCCTGCGGGAGGCCGTCGTCCCGGCGGCGTCTCCGCCGCCGCGGACGCTGCTCGACCTCGGTGGGGGGACCGGTCACCATCTCGCCCGGGTCCTCGACGGGCTGCCCGACGCCGTGGGGGTGGTGCTGGACGCCTCCCGCTACGCCGCCCGCCGGGCAGCGCGGGCGCATCCCCGCGCGGTGGCGGTCGTCGCGGACGCCTGGGCCCGGCTGCCCGTGCTCGACGCGGTCGCGGACCGGGTGCTCGTCGTCTTCGCGCCGCGCAACGGACCGGAGATCGCGCGCGTCCTCGCCCCGGAAGGCCGGCTGGTCGTCGTCACACCGAGGCCCGACCACCTGCAGGAGATCGTCGGGCCGCTGGGCCTGCTGCGCGTGGACCCGGCGAAGGCCGAGCGCCTGGCCACCACGCTCGAGCCCCACCTGCTGCGAGAGGCCGCCACGGCGCACCGGTGGACGGTGGCCCTGGAGCGACGCGACCTCGCCACGCTGGTGGGCATGGGGCCGCACGCGCGGCATGTCACGCCGGCCGGTCTGGCCGCAGCACTGGACCGGTTGCCGTCGTCGACGGAGGTCACGATCTCGGTCGACGTGGCCCGCTACGCGCGGAGCCGGTGACGGTCCGGCGCGCCCGCGACGCCCGTCATGAGCGGTCGACCTGCACGGTCTAAGCTGCGAGCCGTGACGATTGCACCGGCACCCATCGTGAGCCGGCCCAGCCCGGCCCACGTGGTCGAAAAGGGCTCGCGGCTGTCCAACCTGCTGCGGACCACCGACCACAAGACCATCGGTCTGATGTACCTGACGACGTCGTTCGTCTACTTCATCCTGGGCGGGCTGATGGCCCTGCTCATGCGTGGGGAGCTGGGCCGACCGGGCCTGCAGTTCCTCTCGCCCGAGCAGTACAACCAGCTGGTCACGATGCACGGCACGGTCATGCTGCTGATGTTCGCGACCCCGCTGTTCTTCGCGTTCTCGAACCTGATCATGCCGTTGCAGATCGGCTCGCCCGACGTCGCGTTCCCGCGGCTGAACGCGTTCTCGTTCTGGCTGTTCTTCTTCGGCAGCCTGATCGCGGTCTCCGGCTTCATCACCCCCGGCGGCGCCGCCGACTTCGGGTGGTACGCCTACGCGCCGCTGTCCGACGCCGTCCACAGCCCCGGTGCCGGCGCGAACCTGTGGTTCGCGGGCCTGGCGGTCAGCGGACTGGGCACGATCCTGGGCGCGGTCAACTTCATCGCCACGATCGTCTGCCTCCGGGCGCCCGGCATGACCCTGTTCCGGATGCCGATCTTCACGTGGAACACCCTCGTCACGAGCGTGCTGGTGCTCTTCGCGTTCCCGATCCTGACCGCCGCGATCATGGGCATGCTGGCCGACCGCAACCTGGGCGCGCTCGTCTACTCGGACGAGAACGGCGGCCCGATGCTGTGGCAGCACCTGTTCTGGTTCTTCGGGCACCCCGAGGTCTACATCATCGCGCTGCCGTTCTTCGGCATCATCACCGAGATCATCCCGGTGTTCGCCCGCAAGCCGCTGTTCGGCTACAAGGGCATGGTCTTCGCGACCATCTCCATCGGGGCCCTCTCGGTCGCCGTCTGGGCGCACCACATGTTCGCCACGGGCGCCGTGCTGCTGCCGTTCTTCGCCTTCCTGACGTACCTGATCGCCGTGCCCACCGGCATCAAGTTCTTCAACTGGATCGGCACCATGTGGCGAGGTCAGCTGACCTTCGAGACGCCCATGCTGTTCGCGATCGGGTTCATGGTCACCTTCCTGCTCGGTGGCCTGACCGGTGTGCTGCTCGCCAGCCCGCCACTGGACTGGCCCGTCACCGACTCGTACTTCGTCGTCGCGCACTTCCACTACGTGGTGTTCGGCACCGTCGTCTTCGCCGCGTACGGCGGCGTCTACTTCTGGTTCCCGAAGATGTGCGGCCGGATGATGGACGAGCGCCTGGGCAAGCTGCAGTTCTGGCTGACCTTCATCGGGTTCCACGGCACCTTCCTCGTGCAGCACTGGCTGGGCAACGAGGGCATGCCGCGCCGGTACGTGGACTACCTGGCGACGGACAACTTCACGATCCTGCACTCGATCTCCACGGTCTTCTCCTTCGTGCTGGGCGCGGCCACCATCCCGTTCGTCTACAACGTGGTGCGGTCCTGGAAGTACGGGAAGCTCGCGCTCCGCGACGACCCGTGGGGCCACGGCAACTCCCTGGAGTGGGCGACGTCGTCCCCGCCCCCGCGGCACAACTTCGTCGAGATCCCCCGGATCCGCTCCGAGCGGCCGGCGTTCGAGGCGCACTACCCGCACCTCCTCGAGCGCCTGCACTCCGAGGCGCACGCCGGCAAGCGGCACGAGCCGTACGCCGCCGAGCTGGGTGGCACCGCCGGTCCTCGGCAGGGCCCGAACGACCCCGACCCCACCTGAGGAACACCCCCTCCCCGAGCCCTTCGCACGCTCAGGGCACGCCAGGAGGGGGCCGCCGTTCCAGCACGTCACGGCGCCCCGTCGGCCTCAGGCCGGCGGGGCGTTCGTCGTGCCAGGGGGAGTGGCCGGTCCCGCCGGAGGCGTGCGGCACGATGGGGCTGTGCTGCTCGACGCCATGCCCCGCCACCCGTCGGTTCCGGAGCCGCAGGCACCGAGGGTGCTGCTCACCGTCACCGGAGCCGACCGGCCCGGCGTGACCGCGCACCTGTTCGCCGCCTTGTCCGCGGAGTCCGGCGGCGGTCCGGCGGTCGAGGTCCTCGACGTCGAGCAGGTGGTCGTGCACGGGCACCTGGTCCTCGGCGTGGTGGTCGGGGCGCTGCCCGGCGAAGGCCTACCGGGCGACGACGGGACCCTGCTCGCCCACCTGACCACGGTGGCCCGGGACGTCGAGGCCGCCCTGGGCGTGCGGGTGCGGGTCGAGTCCGCCAGCGGGCCGGTGCCCGCGCGGACCGACGGCGGGCGGCCGCACCACGTGATCGTGCTCGGCCGGCCGGTGCCGCCGGAGGCCGTGGCCGGGGCGGCGCGCGCCGTCGCCGGCATCGGCGGCAACATCGACGCCATCCGGCGGCTGTCGGACTACCCGGTCACGAGCTTCGAGCTGACCGTGTCCGGCGCCGAGGCCACCGCGTTGCGGACCGCGCTGGCCTCCGTGGCCGCCGCCACCGGAGCCGACATCGCCGTCGAGCAGGTGGGGCTGACCCGCCGGAGCAAGCGGCTCATCGTCCTGGACGTCGACTCCACGCTCGTGCAGGGCGAGGTCATCGACGAGCTGGCGGCCCGGGCCGGCCGTGCGGCGGAGGTCGCCCGCATCACCGCCGCCGCCATGAACGGCGAGCTGGACTTCGCGCAGTCCCTGCGGGCCCGCGTCGCCGCCCTGGCGGGCCTGCCGGAGGAGGTGCTGGACGAGGTGCGGGAGCGCCTGGTGCTCACTCCCGGGGCGCGCACGCTGATCCGCACCCTCCAGCGGCTGGGCTACCGCTGCGGCATCGTCAGCGGCGGCTTCACCCAGATCACCGATCCGCTGGCGCAGACGCTCGGGCTGGACTTCGCCGCGGCCAACACGCTCGAGGTGGTGGACGGCCGCCTCACCGGCGGCCTCGTCGGGGAGATCGTCGACCGGCCGGGCAAGGCACGGGCGCTGGTCCGGTTCGCCGAGCAGTACGGCATCCCCCTCGACCAGACCGTGGCCGTGGGTGACGGCGCCAACGACCTGGACATGCTCAACACCGCGGGTCTGGGCATCGCGTTCAACGCCAAGCCGTTCGTGCGGGAGCAGGCCGACACCGCGCTGAACCAGCCCTACCTGGATGCCGTTCTGCAGGTGCTCGGGTTCACCCGCGACGAGGTGCTCGACGCCGGCTGAGTCAGGGGCGGTGCACCGCGCCCTCCAGCTCCACCCCGGCCGTCCGCAGCTGGTCGAGCGCGGCCTCGGTCGTCGCCTCCGCCACCCCCGCGGTGAGCGGCAGCAGGACCCGGGTGGCGAAGCCGGCGGCGACGGCGTCGAGCGCGGTGGCCCGCACGCAGTGGTCGGTGGCGATGCCGACCACGTCGACGGCGTCCACACCCCGCCCGTGCAGCCAGTCGGCCAGCCCGGTTCCGTCCGCTGCGCCCTCGAAACCGGAGTAGGCGGCGGCGTGCTCGCCCTTGTCGAACACCGCCTGGATCGGCCCGCGGTCCAGCGCGGGGTGCAGCTCCACGCCGTCGGTGCCGACGACGCAGTGCTCCGGCCACGTCTCCACGAAGTCGGGGTCCGCGGCGAAGTGGTGCCCCGGATCGATGTGGTGGTCCCGGGTGGCCACGACGGAGGAGTACCGGTTCCCGGCCGTGCGCAGGTGCCCGGTGATGGCGGCCGCGACCGCGGCTCCACCGGACACCGCGAGGCTGCCGCCCTCGCAGAAGTCGTTCTGCACGTCCACGACGATCAGGGCCCGGGTCACCCGTCCATTGTGCCCGCGGCCCGGCTGGAACGGCCTCCTGCAGGGTCCCGGCGCGAGCCTGCGAGGGACGGGGGCAGGGGGTCCTTCGCCTTATGCGGACAGGGTCTCCAGGATCGGCTCCCCGCGGGAGAGCGCCCAGGCCTCCGGGGGCAGTGCCTCCCTGACCCGCTGGTGGTGAGCGCGGGCCCGGGACAGGACCTCCGCCGGCGAGGCAGGCTCGCACAGCTCCCCACCTCGGACGAGCGGCACCAGCAGGTCGCGGTCGCCCTCGCGCGGCGGCACCGGGGCACTGCTGACCACCTCGGCGGTGGCGGTCCCGTCCGCGCCGTCGTGCCGGCGGACGGCGGACTTGCGACCGCCGACGGAGTTCTTGCCCTCGGACCGCTTCGCGACCGGGACACCGTCGCGCGCCACGAGCTTGTAGACCATGCCCGCCGTGGGCGCCCCCGAGCCGGTCACCAGCGAGGTGCCGACCCCGTAGCCGTCGACCGGCGCCGCCATCAGCCCCGCGATGGCGTACTCGTCCAGGTCGCTGGTCACGATCACCCGCGTCGTCGTGGCCCCCAGCTCGTCCAGCAGCTGCCGGGCGCGCCTCGCGAGCGTGGGCAGGTCACCGGAGTCCAGCCGGATCGCACCGAGCTCCGGGCCGGCCACCTCGATCGCCGTCCGGATGCCCTGCTCGACGTCGTAGGTGTCCACCAGCAGCGTCGTCCCGGTGCCGAGGGTGTCCACCTGGGCGCGGAAGGCGGTCCGCTCGTCGTCGTGCAGCAGCGTGAAGGCGTGCGCGCTGGTGCCGGTGGTCGGGACGCCGTAGCGGCGGCCCGCCTCCAGGTTCGAGCTCGAGGCGAAGCCGACCAGGTGCGCGGCGCGTGCCGCGGCGACGGCCGCCTCCTCGTGCGTGCGCCGGGAGCCCATCTCGATGCACGGCCGCTCGCAGGCGGCGGCCACCATCCGGGCGGCCGCCGAGGCGATGGCGGAGTCGTGGTTGAGGATCGACAGCGCCAGCGTCTCCAGCAGCACGCCCTCGGCGAACGAGGCCCGCACGGTGAGGACCGGCGAGCCGGGGAAGAACAGCTCGCCCTCCGCGTAGCCGTCGATGTCGCCGGAGAACCGGAAGCCGGCCAGCCAGTCGAGCAGGCGCTGGTCGGTCAGCCCCTGCGCGCGCAGGGTGGCGAGCTCCTCGTCGCCGAAGCTGAATCCCGGCAGGGCATCCAGGAGCCGCCCGGTACCGGCGACGACGCCGTAGCGGCGACCGTGCGGAAGGCGGCGGGCGAAGACCTCGAACACGCAGTCCCGGTCCGCTGTGCCGTCGGCCAGGGCGGCGGCCAGCATCGTGAGCTCGTAGCGGTCGGTCAGGAGCGCGGTCGCCGTCGGCATGGCACCGGAGCGTAGGCGGACCCGCGATGCACGGCCGGGCGGCGTCCTAAGGTGGACGTCGTGGCCGGCCCGCTCGCTCCGACTCGGACGCCCGAGACGACGGAAGAGGAGCGCGGCGACCTCGACCGTCCGTGGGTGACGATCGTCTGGAACGACCCGGTCAACCTCATGACGTACGTGACCTTCGTGCTGCAGGAGCTGTTCGGCTACGACGAGCCGACCGCGACCACGCTCATGCTCCAGGTGCACCACGACGGCAAGGCGATCGTCAGCTCCGGTCCGCGCGAGCGGATGGAGCACGACACCAGCCGGCTGCACGCCTACGGGCTGTGGGCCAGCTACCAGCGCGACTCGTGAAGCCGTTCCGTGCCCGCGGCGGCTCGCTGGTCGCCCGCCTGGACCGGGCCGAGGCCGGGATCGTCGGGCTGCTCCTGGACCAGCTGGAGCAGCTGCTGGCCGCCGACACCACCGACATCGCGGACGACCCGGTGCTGGCGCGGTTGTTCCCGGCCGGGCACCGGTCCGACCAGGAGCTCGCCGAGGACTACCGCGAGCTGACCGAGGAGACCCTGCGCGGCGGCAAGGCCGACGACCTCGCCGTCGTCCGTGCCACCCTGCCGGCCGACGGCGGGGAGGTGCGGCTGGACCTCGACCAGGCGGCCGCCTGGCTGCGCACGAGCAACGACCTGCGCCTGGCCCTGGGAACGAGGCTGGACATCGACGAGGACACCGAGCCGCCCGACGAGATCGTCGACGAGGCCGACCACCAGCTGGCGGTCTACTACTGGCTCACCGCCGTGCAGAGCTCGCTCGTCGACGCGCTGGTCGCCGCTCGCGCCGGCCGAAGGTGAGCAGGACCAGCGCCGCCATCACCAGGTCGAGGGTGAAGAGCACGTAGACCATCCCGTGCAGCTCCACGCCGACCACCATCGCGCCGATCGTGGACAGCAGCACCACCGCGGAGACGACCAGCAGCAGCACCAGCAGGACCGTGCGCAGCAGCACGATCGTCACGACCGACGCGCGGTCGCCGGGCTCGGCCGGGTTGTAGCCCCGGTGCCGGAGGAGCCCCCTGCCCCCGAGGACGAGGGCGGGCAACGCCAGCAGCACGACACCGGCAACCAGCAGCGAGTCGACCAACACGGCAGCGACCGTATCCGTCGAACGGGTG
>DASPIH010000245.1:0-15384 GCA_035629195.1 Blastococcus sp.
GGCCAGCCGGAGCATGACCGCGTCCCCAGCCTTCATGTCGCTGGTGCCGCAGCCGTAGAGCCGGCCGGTCGTCTCGTCGAGCCGGCTGGGCAGGTTGTCCGCGATCGGGACGGTGTCGAGGTGGCCGGCGAGGACCACCCGGGTGGAGCGGTCGAGGTTCGTGCGGGCCAGCACCGCGTTGCCGACGCGCTCGACCTCCAGCCCGCCCAGGGCCCGGAGCGCGGACTCGACCGCGTCGGCCAGGGCCGTCTCGCTCCCGGAGACGGACGGGGCGTCGACGAGCGCCCGGGTCAGCGCGAGGACGTCGGTGGAGAGGTCCAGCCGCGGCGGTGTGCTCACGACGACGAAGCCTAGGTGAAGGACCCTTCTGCCCCCCGTCACTCGCAAGCTCGCGGCGGGCCCCTGCAGAAGGGCCGTTCCAACACCTCACCGCCCCCCGCCCCCCGCACGCTCGCAGCGGGCCCCTGCACGAAGGCGTTCCCGCACCTCACGACCCCTGCCGCGGCGTGCGCAGCGGCTCGGTAGCGTCGTCGCCGTGACTGACGCCCCCCTCGTCTCTGCATCCGCCGCCGGTCTGGCGACCGTCACCCCGTCCGGCACGGTGCTGGACACCTGGTACCCCGAGCCCCGGCTCGGCGCGCCCGACGGTGCCGCCGCGGGGACGGAGCGGCTGGGGGCCCTGGAGCTCTCCGGCGAACTGGGGCCCGACTACGGCGGCCTGGTCCGGCGGGACGAGGCCCGCGGCGTGGAGGTCATCGCGGTCCGCACGGTGATCCCCGACCTGTCCCGGCCGCCGGTCGACACGCACGACGTGTGGTTGCGGTTGCACCTGCTCTCCCACCGCCTGATCCGGCCGCACGGCGCGGACCTCACGGGCATCTTCGGACTGCTCACCAACGTGGCGTGGACCAGTGCCGGCCCGGTCGAGGCGGCCGGGTTCAACGCGCACCGGCTGCGGGCGGCCGTGGGCAACGTGACCGTGTTCGGCGTCGACAAGTTCCCGCGGATGGTCGACTACGTCATCCCGTCCGGTGTCCGGATCGCCGACGGCGACCGCGTGCGGCTGGGTGCCCACCTCGCCGAGGGCACCACGGTGATGCACGAGGGGTTCGTGAACTTCAACGCGGGAACGCTCGGCCCCTCGATGGTCGAGGGCCGGATCAGTGCCGGCGTCGTCGTGGGCGCCGACAGCGACATCGGCGGTGGCGCCTCCATCATGGGCACCCTCTCCGGTGGCGGGAAGGAGACCATCTCCATCGGCACCGGCTGCCTGCTGGGCGCCAACGCGGGCATCGGCATCTCCCTCGGTGACAACTGCGTCGTGGAGGCCGGCTGCTACGTCACCGCGGGGTCGCGCATCACGCTGCCCGACGGCTCGGAGGTCAAGGCCAGGGAGCTGTCCGGGCGCAACGGCCTGCTGTTCCGCCGCAACAGCGTCAGCGGCGCACTCGAGGTCGTCCTCCGCGAGGGCACGTGGGGCGAGCTGAACGCGGACCTGCACGCCAACTGACGCCCGCCTGCAGATCGCACCGCGGCCCCGCGAGCGGTGAGGGCGGGCGCGCCCCTCCTCGCGGGCCCGGCGCGGCCGGCTGGAGATCCGGCCGTTCCAGGGTTCGTCCAGGAACCGGACCTACAGTTCGAGGGCGATGAGCGGTACACGGAGCACGACGGCACGGCGGACCACGACAGGTCGCCGTCCGCCGGCCCGCCGGACGGCTGCCAAGCGGCGGCCGCCCACCCGGCGCGGTAAGCGGGGTGCCCCGCCGTCCTCGTGGCGCTCGTGGTTGCCGCTGGGCCTGGTCGGGCTCGTCGTCCTGGGCGTCGTGGTGCTGGTGCGCAGCATCGAGGATCCGGACACGGTGTCGCTCACCGGGTCCTGCACGGTCCCCGGCACCGACCTGGCGCTGAGCGCCGAGCAGGCCGGATCCGCCGCGACGATCGCGGCTGTCGGCCGCGCTCGCGGGCTGCCGGAGCGGGCCGTCGTCATCGCCCTCGCGACCGCGCAGCAGGAGTCGACGTTGCGCAACCTCGACTACGGCGACCGGGATTCCCTCGGCCTGTTCCAGCAGCGACCCTCGCAGGGCTGGGGCACCCCGGAGCAGGTGCAGGATCCGGTCTACGCCGCAGGCAAGTTCTACGACGGCCTGGTCCGGGTGCCGAACTGGGAGTCGCTGCGCGTGACCGATGCCGCCCAGCGCGTGCAGCGCAGCGGCTTTCCGGAGGCGTATCAGAAGCACTCCACCATGGCCGAGCAGCTCACCGCGGCGTTCACCGCCCCGGAGCCCGGACGGCTGACCTGCAGCTACGAGGCCCAGGCACCCGGGGGGCGGCTCAGCGCGCGGGTCACCGCTGCCGCGACGGCTGTCGAGTCCGAGCTCGGTCTGACCGCCACGGAGCGCTTCGGCGCTGTGCACGTCGGCCCGGGCGCCGGCTGGCCGGCAGCGACCTGGGCGGTCGCGCACGCCGAGCGGCTGGGGCTGCGATCGGTGTCCTTCGCGGGGTCGGAGTGGACACCGGCCGGTGGATGGGCGCCGTCGGACGCCGACGACAGCGCCGTGCGCCTCGAGGTGACCCGCTGAGCGCCCCGCAGTGATGCCGGCGGCGACGGGCCTGAGATCAGCTGCCGACGGATGCGGACGAGTGCTGCGACCGGGCGACGGTCAACCCGCGAGGCGCTGCACGGCGGCGTCGATCCGCTCGTCGGTGGCCGTCAGCGCCAGCCGTACGTGCCGGGCACCGGACGGGCCGTAGAAGCTCCCCGGCGCTGCGACGATGCCTGCCTCGGCGAGCCGGTCGATCGTGCTCCAGCAGTCCTCGTCGCGGGTGGCCCACAGGTACAGGCCCGCCTCGGAGTGGTCGATGCGCATGCCCGCGGCCCGTACGGCCCCCGCCAGCCGTTCCCGCCGGGAGCGGTAGCGCTCGCGCTGGGCGTCGACGTGGGCGTCGTCGTCCAGCCCGGCGGCCATCGCCGCCTGCACGGGCCCGGGGACGAGGAGCCCCAGGTGCCGCCGCACCTCCCACACCTGCCGGACGAGTGCGGGGTCCCCGGAGAGCAGGCCGCCCCGGTACCCGGCAGCGGTCGACTGCTTGGACAGGGAGTGCACCGCGAGCAGGCCGTGCAGGTCCTCCCCCGCGATGGCCGGGTGCAGGATCGACCGGGGGGTGACGTCCCAGCCGAGGGTGATGTAGCACTCGTCGGCGACGACCGGCACGCCGTGCCCGCGGCCCCACGCCACCCAGGCGCGCAGGTGGTCGTCGGAGAGCACCCGCCCGTGCGGGTTGCCCGGCGAGTTCAGCCAGACGAGGGAGACCCCGGCGGCGTCCGGCGGAGGGACGTCGCAGCGGCGGACGGCCAGCCCGGCGAGCACCGCTCCCACCTCGTAGGTCGGGTAGGCGACCTCGGGCAGGAGGACCGTCGTGGCACTGCCCTGCAGACCCAGCAGGGTCGGCAGCAGTGCCACGAGCTCCTTGGAGCCCACCGTCGGGATGACGGACGGATCAGCGCCGACCGGGTCGGGCACCTCGACACCCAGCCGCCGGCTCAGCCAGCGAGCAGCAGCCGCGCGGAGGGCCGAGGTTCCCAGGGCGGTCGGATAGCCGGGCGAGTCACCGGCCGCCGCGAGCGCCGCTCGGAGCACTGCCGGCGTGCCGTCGACGGGAGTGCCGATCGACAGGTCGATCACCCCGCCGGGGTGCTGGGCGGCTCGCGCCCGCGCCCCGGCGAGGGAGTCCCACGGGAAGTCCGGCAGCGCGCGGGGCGCGCCCGGTACCGGAGCGGTCAGTGGCCTTCGCCCTGCGGAGGCAGGGCGGCCACCAGCGGGTGGTCCTTGCCGACCTTGCCGGTCTTCGCGGCACCACCCGGGCTGCCCAGGTCGGAGAAGAACTCCACGTTGGCGTTGTAGAAGTCCTTCCACTTGTCCGGGACGTCGTCCTCGTAGTAGATCGCCTCGACCGGGCACACCGGCTCGCACGCCCCGCAGTCCACGCACTCGTCGGGGTGGATGTAGAGCATCCGGTCGCCCTCGTAGATGCAATCCACCGGACACTCGTCGATGCACGCCTTGTCGAGCACGTCGACGCAGGCCTGGGTGATGACGTAGGTCACGGGGTTCCCTCCCGGGGACGTGCGGGCAGCGCCTCCGGCCGGGACCGGAGCGCCAGATGCGCATCTAGTATCACCTCCGGCGTCGGAGGCCGTTCGACGGGCCACCCCCGGAGGTCCCGCCCACCCCGACGGGTGCGCCGGGCCACCCGGCTCGGGACCACGCTCTCCGCCTGCCAGGATTCAGTGAGCGCCGCCGGCACCGGTACCAGCACCGGACGGCGCGGGCGCAGCGCCGGGGGGATGGCGGGGTGACCCCATGGCCTGGCCCACCGAGAAGGCGGCGGCGAGCACACCGAGCAGCAGGAAGGCCAGGTTCACCACGCCTCCGGCGCCGCCGGAGGTGATGACCAGGTCGCCCTCCGGCCGGCGGCCCATGGCCGCCACGGCCACGACCAGCCAGACGAGGGCCGGCAGCGCCGCGACCAGCCGGGAACCGGACACCCGCAGCGCGGTGCGCACCAGCAGGACATTGCCGACGACGGCGGCGGGCACGGACAACGGCACGAGCAGACCCCCCAGCCGCAGTGGCAGCCAGAAGACCTCCACCAGGGCCAGCCAGGCGGCGACCAGCAGAGCAACGAGGGCCCAGCCGGTCAGCCGGACCCCCGTCATCCGGGCAGACCGGCGAACAGGTCGTCCTCCCACCCCTGCGGCCCCGGACCGGCCGGACCGCGCTCCCCCTGCACGAGCTGGTAGTGCTCGATGCCCAGCACCTCCAGGCCGAGGTTGTTCGACAGCGCGAAGAACGGCCCGTCGACCACGATCTGGGTCGGGTGCGCCCGCATCGCCGCGTCCTTCTGCCCGGCGTACGCACGCCCGTCGAGCGCCGTCGTCACCTGGTCGTCCGGCACGCCGAACGGGAGCTCGTCGGCGTCGGTCACGCCGTCGAAGACGGACCGTTCCCCGATGGCGGCCATGGCGTCGATCCCCTCCTGCAGCACCGAACGCGGCACGCAGCACCAGTACACCTTCGCCACGGCCCACGCCTCGCCCAGGTCCGGTCGGTAGGCCGGGTCCGCGGCGGCCACCACCGCACCCATGGCCACCCGGTGGGCCTGGATGTGGTCGGGGTGGCCGTACCCGCCGTTCTCGTCGTAGGTGACCACGACCTGGGGACGGAGCTCCCGGACCACGGCGACGGCGTGGCCGATGGCCTCGTCCAGGTCGGCGTTCCAGAAGGCCCGGGGGTGGCCGTTGGCGGGCACCCCCATCATCCCGGAGTCGCGGTAGCGGCCCGCCCCGCCCAGGAAGCGCATGTCCGTCACCCCGAGCGCCGCCATGGCCGCCCGCAGCTCCCCGATCCGGTAGCCGCCGAGCTGGTCGGCCTGGTCGGCGGCGAGCTGGGCCAGCTCCGGCACGAGGACCTCACCCTCCTCGCCGAGCGTGCAGGTGAGCAGGGTGACCTGGGCGCCCTCGGCGACGTAGCGGGCCATCGTGGCGCCGTTGTTGATGGTCTCGTCGTCCGGGTGCGCGTGGACGAGGAGGATTCGGCGATCGGTCACGCCGCGGATTCTCCCCGGCCGGACCGGCGCGGCGTCCGCCGGGTCCCGCGCGGAGGGCGGCTCAGCCGTCGAGCGGCACGACGGTGCGGGCCTCGGCGAAGTGGCAGGCCGACGGGTGGCCCTGGCCGCGGTCGACCAGGGCCGGCGCCTCGGTGGCGCAGATGTCCTGCGCCTTCCAGCAGCGGGTGCGGAAGCGGCAGCCCGACGGCGGGTTCGCGGGACTCGGGACGTCCCCCTGCAGCAGGATCCGCTCCTTCAGCCCGCGCAGGTGCGGCTCGTGCACCGGGACGGAGGACAGCAGCGCCTGCGTGTAGGGGTGGGAGGCGGAGGTGTAGACCTCCACGTCGGTGCCCTCCTCCACGATGCTGCCGAGGTACATCACGGCCACGCGGTCGGAGATGTGCCGGACGACCGAGAGGTCGTGCGCGATGAACAGGTAGGACAGGCCGAAGTCGTCCTGCAGGTCCTCGAGCAGGTTGACGACCTGGGCCTGGACGGAGACGTCGAGGGCGCTGACCGGCTCGTCGCAGACGATGATCTCCGGCTGCACCGCCAGTGCCCGGGCGATGCCGATGCGCTGCCGCTGCCCACCGGAGAACTGGTGGGGGTAGCGGTTGACGAAGTCGGGGTTGAGGCCGACGCGCTCCATCAGCTCCTGGGTGCGCTCGAGGCGGCCCTTGCGGGGGGCGATGTCGGCGTGCACCGACCAGCCCTCCGCGACGATGTCGCCGACCGTCATGCGCGGGTTCAGCGAGGCGTACGGGTCCTGGAAGATGATCTGGACCTCGCGGCGGTACTGCTTGAGCGCCCGCCTGCCCATCGTCACGACGTCGCGGCCCTTGTAGAGGATCTGCCCGCTGGTGGGCTTCTCCAGAGCGACGAGCATCTTGCTGACCGTCGACTTGCCGCAGCCGGACTCGCCGACCAGCCCCATGGTCTCGCCGCGCCGCAGTGTCAGGTCGACACCGTCGACCGCCCGGACGTGACCGACGGTGCGCTTGAGGACGATGCCCTGGGTGAGCGGAAAGTGCTTCCTCAGGTCCTTGACCTCGAGCAGCACCTCGCCGGCCGCCCTCGCTGCGATGCTCCCGGAGCTGTCGTCAGACACCGAGCACCTCCTCGCTGTAGTGGCATGCCGCCTCACGCCCGGGAATCACCAGCCGCAGCGGCGGGACGTCCCCGGCGCAGTGACGGCCGGGTGGTGCGTCGGCTCCGAGCCGGCGCCTGGGGCACCGTGGGTGGAACGGGCACCCCGACGGGATGGCCGCGAGGTTCGGCGGCTGGCCGCCGATCGGCCGCAACCGCCCGCCCGTGGACTCCACCTGCGGGATGGACCCCATCAACCCCTCGGTGTAGGGGTGGGCCGGGTCGCCGAAGACGTCGTCGACCGTGCCGCGCTCGACGATGCGTCCGGCGTACATGACCGCGACGTCGTCGGCGACCTCGTTGACCACGCCGAGGTCGTGGGTGATGAGGACCAGACCCATCCCGGTGTCGCGCTGGAGGTCCTTGAGCAGGTCCATGACCTGCGCCTGCACGGTCACGTCCAGGGCGGTCGTCGGCTCGTCGGCGATGAGGATCCGCGGGTCCAGCGCGATCGCCATGGCGATCATGACGCGCTGGCGCATGCCACCGGAGAACTGGTGCGGGTAGTCGTTCACCCGCTGGGCCGCGGCCGGGATGCGCACCCGGTCCATGAGCTCGACGGCGCGCCTCCTGGCGTCCCTGCGGGACATCCCGCGGTGCGCGCGGAACATCTCGCCGATCTGGAAACCCACGCTGTAGACGGGGTTCAGCGACGACAGCGCGTCCTGGAAGATCATCGAGATGCCGGGACCGCGGACCTTGCGCCGCTCCTCGGCGGAGAGCGTGAGCAGGTCCCGCCCCTCGAAGACGATCCGGCCGCTGGTGATCTCCGCCGGAGGCATGTCGAGGATGCCCATGATCGCCTGGGCGGAGACCGACTTGCCGGATCCGGACTCCCCCAGGATCGCGAGCGTCTGCCCCTCCGAGAGGGTGTAGCTCACGCCGTTGACGGCGTTGACCACTCCCGACCCGGTGCGGAACTGCACCCGCAGGTCGTCGACCTGCAGGATCGGTCCTGGCCCCCGGCGGGCCTGGCCCGACGGTGCGGACGTCCAGGCGGTGCTCATGAACGCTGCCTCGGGTCCAGGGCGTCGCGCAGCGCGTCGCCCATCATGACGAACGCCATGACGGTCAGCGTCAGCACGATGCTGGGGAAGAACACCAGGTGCGGCGCCGTCCGGAGCAGCGACTGACCGGCGTCGATCTGCAGGCCCCAGGAGATCGCGGGCCGCTGCAGCCCGACGCCGAGGAAGGTCAGCGTCGCCTCTGCCGCGATCAGCACGCCGACGGTGATGGTCGCGTAGACCAGCACCGGTGCGACGGCATTCGGGAGGATGTGCCGCACCAGGATGCGCGAGTTGGACGCACCCATCGCGCGTGCCGCCGCGACGTAGTCCGCGCTCTTCACCGCGATGACCTGCGAGCGGACCAGTCGCATGGCCGTCATCCACCCGAAGGCCGAGAGGGCGATCGCCACCGCGACGACACCGCGCCCGAGGCTGCCGGACCGGAGGATGACCAGTGCGCCGAGCACCAGCGGCAGAGCGTAGAAGATGTCGGCGATCCGCGACAGAACGCTGTCGACGACGCCGCCGAAGAAGCCCGACAGCGCGCCCACGGTCACACCCAGCACCAGGATGACCACCACGGCCAGGGCACCGATGATCAGCGAGTTCCGGGCGCCGTAGACCACGTTGGCCAGGTAGTCACAGCCCTGCTGGTCGTAGCCGAACCAGTGCTCGGCCGACGGCTCGAGCTTGCTGTTGCTCAGACTGCAGTCCCGCGGGTCCGCGCCGCGCGCGAACACTCCGGGAAACGTCGCGACGAGCAGGAAGAGGACACCGAGGACGCCGCCGATCCAGAAGAGTGGATTCCGCATCAGAGCACGCCACGCGTCGCTCCACAGGCTGTTCTGCCTGGTGTCGGTGACGTCGACCGACGGTGCCGCCAGGCCGGTCGTCGTGCCGGCCCCGACCTCGTCGTGGCGGAGGTCGTCCCGCTGCTGGTCAGTCATAACGGATCCTCGGGTCGAGGACGGCGTAGAGCACGTCCACGACCAGGTTGAAGAAGACGAAGACGAACACCATCAGCGTCACGATGCCGACGACCACCGCACCTTCCTGCTGGCGGACGGAGTCGAAGATCGCCCGACCGATCCCGGGCAGGTTGAACACCGACTCGGTCACGATCGCCCCGCCCATCAGGTTCCCGATGTCGGCTCCGATGAAGGTGACGACGGGAATGAGGCTGTTGCGCAGGGTGTGCCGCACGACCACTGCTCGGTTCGGCAGGCCCTTCGCCCTCGCGGTCCGGACGTGGTCGGCGCGCATGTTCTCCGCCACGGACGTACGGGTCAGGCGAGCGACGTAGGCCAGGGATGTCGACGCCAGCACCAGACCGGGCAGCAGGTAGCTGTACCACCCATCGCCGATCCCGGAGATCGGGAACAGGCCCAACTGGAACCCGAACACGTACTGCGCCACGAAGGCGAGCACCAGGATCGGGATCGAGACGACGAGGGTGCTCGACACCAGCACGACGTTGTCGAGGAAGCCGTTGCGGCGGATCCCGGCCATGACCCCGGCGATGACCCCGATGACCGCCTCGATCACGATCGCGACCAGGGTGAGCTTCGCGGTGACCGGCAGTCGCTGAGCGATGGTCTCGCTCACCTCTCGGCCGCGGAAATCGGTACCGAGATCGCCCTGCACCAGGTTGCCGACGTACTTCGCGTACTGCACGACCAACGGGTCGTCGAGGTTGTACTCGTCGCGGAGTTCAGCGACGACGGCCGGTGCCAGGGGGCGGTCCCCGCCCAGGGACCGGATCGGGTCGCCCGGCAGCGCGTAGACCATCGCGAAGATGAGGAACGACGCGCCGATCATCACCGGAATGGCGAGCAGCAGTCGGCGCGCGACGTAGCGGGCCATGGTCTCCCTCGGATGATGGCGGCCGGCGTGTCGGGCCGGGCGAGCCCGTCGTGCACTCGGAACGAGGGACGCCCGCTGCCGGGGACGACGGTCCCGAGGACAGCGCCCCCGGCGAGTGGTGCGGTCCTGCTAGTGGATCAGCCGACGACCCGGACAGCAGCGGCGTCGATTCGACCGAAGGCGTCGATGGTCACGTTCTCGACGTTCTCCGAGTGCGCCCCCTGGTTGAGGCGGTAGAACAGCGGTGCCGCAGGGAAGTCCTCGAGCAGGATGTCTTCCGCTGCCTGGTAGGCGGCGACGGCGTCCTCGTCGTCGGCGGCCGCATTGCCCTCGAGCAGCGCGGCGTCGAATTCCGGGTTGCTGTAGAAGGTGTAGTTCGACCCGGCTGGCGGGAGCGCGGCCGACGAGTACAGCGGACCGAGGAAGTTCTCCGCGACCGGATAGTCCATGACCCAGGCGTCCCGGAACGGCCCGGTCATGCCCTGGGCGTCCTTCAGCGGCAGGAACTCGGACTGCTGCAGCTCGCCACGGAGCTGGTACTCGACCCCGAGGTTCTCCCGGAGCTGGTTGCCCACGGCCTCCATCCAGGCGTCGTGGCCGGCGCCGGCGTTGAACCAGAGGTCCACCGGCTCGGTGCGGTCGAAGCCGGCCGCGTCCAGCAGTTCGTTGGCCTGCTCGACATCCAGCTCGCACGCCTCGCACGCGTCGTCTCGGTGACCCGGGACGACGGGGCTGATGTACGACGTGGCCGGCGTGCGGGTGCCGTCGAAGATGGCGTCGCTGATCGCCTGACGGTCGATCGCCATCGAGAACGCCTTGCGGACGTCCGGGTCGGCGAACCGCTGGTCGTAGGTGGGGAAGCCCAGCGAGGTGATGTCACCCTGAGCGGTTTCGATGAAGCGGTCACCGAACTCGTCGGGCGCCGAGGCGATGGCGTCCGGCGGCAAGATGTCCAGGATGTCGAGCTCGCCGGCCTGGAGATCGGTGTAGGCGGTGTCCTGCTCGGCGTACACGACGTACCTGACCTCGTCGGCGTTGGCGAGCTCCTCACCGCCGTACTGGTCGTAGCGGGTCAGGGTGATGCCCTGGTCGTCGACGAACTCCTCGTCGGCCTTGAACTCGCCGTTGCCGACCGGCTGCTTGCCGAACGCCTCGGGGTCGTCGAAGAAGGCCTGCGGGAGCGGGAAGAACGCGGTGTACCCGACGGTGGTGGGCCACTGGACGTACGGCGCGGCGAGCTCGACCTCGAACGTGAGGTCGTCGATGACGCGCAGGCCGCTCATCTCGGTGGCGGCAGGCTCACCACCGCCCTCCGGGGCCTGCAGCTCCTCGTAGCCGACGACGTTGGCGAAGAAGTACGAGTTGCCCTGCGCGTTCGGGCTGTACGCGGTGTAGTTCCACGCATCGACGAACGAGCTCGCAGTGACGTCGGTGCCGTCATGGAAGGTCCAGCCGTCATTGAGCGCGACGGTCCAGGTGGTCTGGTCCTCGGACTCGATCGATCTCGCCACCCCGGTGAAGTCGGCCTGGTTGGTCTCCGGGTTGTACTGGACGAGCCCGGTGAACAGCGAGTCGAGGACCTGACCACCCTCGCTCTCGTTCGTGTTGCCAGGGACGAGCGAGTTCTCCGGCTGAGCGATGTGGATGCTGAAGCTTCCGCCGCCCTCGGCGACGGAACCCTCCCCGCTGTCGTCGCTACCGCCGCAGGCCGACAGCACCATCGCGGCGGTGATCCCCGCCGCGACGAGGGCGCTCCTTCGCTTGGTCACCTTCACGTGCGATGCCTCCATCATCCCGCGGAGCGGGGGAACGGACCGGTCGTCCAGGACCTCGTGGGCGAGCGGACGACCGATCGGTCAAAGCCGAACGCAACCGAAGGGCAACCCGGTGGGCGACGCGTGGACCCTAGGCAGGCCCCGAAGAGAGTGTCCACGGCCGTCATCGAGTTGTGACCAGTGGTCACGATCGGCGATGCAACCGCAAGTTCTACGCCTTTTCTTGGCGGCGGACGGCGCTCTTGCCGTCGGCCGCCGGAACCCGCCGCAGGGCCTCTCGGCCAGCCGGTGGCCGGAGTGTCACCAGCGCAGGCAGCGGGTAGTGCAGCCGGGCCCGAGACGACGGATGCATGGAGGCAGTGCGATGAGCGGCACGGACAAGCTGACGAACAAGATCGAGGAGATCTCCGGCAAGGGCAAGCAGGCCGTGGGCGGCGCGACCGACGACCGCGAGCTGCAGGCCGAGGGCAAGAAGGAAGAGACCAAGAGCAGCCTGAAGCAGGCCGGCGAGAACATCAAGGACGCCTTCAAGTGACGGACTCCGTCCTCCTCACCCCTCGCTAGCTCGGGGTGAGCCTCTGGACGGGGCCGTTCCGGCACGTCGCGCGGCGCTGGTCCCCCCGGGGGATCGGCGCCGGTCGTCGTGCCCGGGTCACAGGCGGCCGAGCAGTGCCCGGACGGCGGGCAGGAGCGGGCGGTCCGCGGGGATCCAGTCCAGCGACTCGAGGTCGCCCGCTCCGACCCACCGGAGCTGCCGGTGCTCGTGCGCGGTCGGCTCGCCGTCGGCGACGCGCGCCCACCACACCCGCATCGTGGACGCGCCCGGCGCCCCCCCGGCGACGACGCCGTCGAGCGGCACCTCGCCCAGGAACGACTGCGGGACGACGGCGACGCCGAGTTCCTCCGCGCACTCCCGCACGAGTGCGGCCAGCTCCGGCTCGCCCGGCTCCACCTTGCCGCCCGGGAACTCCCAGCAGCCGTCGTAGGGGCCACCCGAACGCTGCGCGACGAGAACCTGGTCCCCCTCGACGAGCGCAGCCCCCACCACCTGCACGACGTCCAGGGCGCGCCGCTCGGCCACCGCGGCGTAGGCGTCGAGATGGGCCCGCATGGCACGGGCGACCCGGCGGCGCAGCACCGGATCGACGAACCTGCCGAGCGGGCCGGGGAGACCGGTCTCCCAGTCGAGCTCCTCGTCGACCCGCGTGCCCGTACCGGTGGCGGAGAAGCGCCGCACGTGGGTGACCCGACCTCGCCCGTGCCGGGGACCGGAGGCGTAGCGGTCCCGCTCCGGCCGCACGGACTCGATCTCCTCGAGCGGAAAGGCCCACGGACGGCCGAGAGCGCGGGCGACGTCGAACGCGACGGTCAGCGGCGCGTCCACCGACGTGGTGAAACGCAGCCGGGGCACGGGGGCACTCTGGCAGATGACGGCACTATGGTCCCGTGCGCATCAACGCGAGGGTGGACTACGCCGTCCGAGCCGCCCTCGAACTCGCCGCCGCCGCGCCGGGAGCGCTCACCTGCGACAAGATCGCCGCGGCGCAGGACATCCCCTCCCGGTTCCTCCAGGCGATACTCGCCGACCTGCAGCACGCGCGGCTGGTCACCAGCCAGCGTGGACGGGACGGCGGCTACCGGCTCGCCCTTCCGGCCTCGGAGATCTCCATCGCCCGTGTCATGCGGGTGGAGCAGGGCTTTCTCGCCGAGGTGCACGGACAGCGGCCCGAGGACGTCAGCTACCCGGGGGCGGCCGCCGAGCTCGCCAGCATCTGGGTGGCCGCGCGCGAGGCCTACCGCCAGGTGCTCGAAGGCGTGACCCTCGCCGACGTCGTCGAGGGCCGGCTGCCCGCGCACGCCGCCGAGCTGGTGGCGATCGACAACGCATGGCGATCCTTCAGCGAGCCGGCTCGCGACTGACGCCCGACCCCGTGCCACCCGCCGCAGGAGCCTGCGGCGACACTGATCGCATGACCGCTCCGCAGCGCCCCGGTGTCACCGTCTTCCTCACCGGCCTGTCCGGAGCGGGCAAGTCGACCATCGCCGACGCCCTGGTGGCCCAGCTCGAGGGCGAGGGCCGGCCGGTCACGGTGCTCGACGGCGACGTCGTCCGCACGCACCTGTCCAGCGAGCTGACCTTCGCCAAGGAGCACCGCGACCTCAACATCCGGCGCATCGGCTGGGTCGCGGGCGAGGTGGTCAAGCACGGCGGCACTGCCGTGGTGGCGGCCATCGCGCCCTACGAGGCGGCCCGCGAGGAGGCCCGCCGGCTGGTCGAGAAGCACGGACGGTTCGTGCTGGTGCACCTGTCGACCCCGCTCGAGGTGTGCGAGGACCGCGACGTCAAGGGGCTCTACGCCAAGGCCCGCGCCGGCGAGATCCCGGGCTTCACCGGCGTCAGCGACCCGTACGAACCCCCGGCCCGGGCGGAGCTGGTGATCGACACCTCGGTCACCCCGCTGGCGGAGTCGGTGGCCCGCATCCGGGCGGAGTTGGACCGCGACTGACCCCGGGATACCCCTCCGGGCAGTGTGCCGCATCTCGGCGGCCGGGTTGTGGCACCATCGACGTATGACCGACGGCAGCACGCTACTCGTGGCGCGCCTGCACATCGATCTGGCGCTCGTCTCGAGCGCCGCCTGTCGCGCCGCGCGCTGAGCCAGGTTCACCCCCGCAGCGCCTGCTGCGTCCGATCCAGCAGCGCCCCGCCCCCGGTCAGGCTGCCGGGCGGTCGGTGAGCGCAGGAAGAAGTACGCCACGTGAGCACCCGCACCAGTAACCGGCCGCAGCGCGGCCAGGGCCAGTGGGCACTGGGTTACCGCGAGCCGCTCAACCCGAACGAGCGGATGAAGAAGGACTCCGACGGCCTCGAGGTCCGTCAGCGGATCCTCGACATCTACTCGAAGACCGGCTTCGACGGCATCGACCCGGGCGACCTCCGCGGGCGCATGCGCTGGATGGGCCTGTACACCCAGCGCGCGCAGGGCATCCCCGGCGGCAAGACCGCCGTGCTGGAGCCCGAGGAGCTCGAGGACTCCTACTTCATGATGCGCGCCCGCATCGACGGCGGGCAGCTGACCAGCGAGGCGCTGCGGGTCCTCGGCGGCATCAGCACCGAGTTCGGCCGCGACGTCGCCGACATCACCGACCGGCAGAACGTGCAGTACCACTGGATCCGGATCGAGGACGTGCCGGAGATCTGGCGGCGGCTGGAGTCGGTGGGCCTGAGCACGATGGAGGCCTGCGGCGACGTGCCGCGCGTCATGCTCGGCCGCCCGCTGGCCGGCATCCTCGAGGACGAGGTCATCGACGCCACCGACGTCATCGCCGAGACCGTCGAGAAGTACGTCGGCAACCCGGTGTTCAGCAACCTGCCGCGCAAGTGGAAGACGTCGATGTCCGGCTGCGTGGACCACTGCACCGAGCCGGAGATCGACGACGTCTCCTTCGTGGGCGTCGTGAACGAGCACGGCGAGGCGGGCTACGACCTCTGGGTCGGCGGCGGCCTGTCGACCAACCCGATGTTCGGCAAGCGCATCGGGGTGTTCGTGCGGCCGGACCAGGTGACCGACGTCTGGGCGGGCTGCACCTCGATCTTCCGCGACTACGGCTACCGCCGGTCGCGCAACCACGCCCGGATCAAGTTCCTGATGGCCGACTGGGGGCCGGAGAAGTTCCGCCAGGTGCTGCAGGACGAGTACCTGCACGCCGAGCTGCCCGACGGCCCGGCCCCGGCCCCGGCCAAGCACGACCAGCGTGACCACGTCGGCGTCAGCAAGCAGAAGGACGGCGGCAACGCCGTGGGCTTCGCGCTGCGCACCGGGCGGATCAGCGGCACCCTGCTGACCCGGATCGCCGACCTGGCCGCCGAGTACGGCACCCAGGGCGGCCGGATCCGGACGACGACGCAGCAGAAGCTGGTCATCCTCGACGTCCCCGACGAGCGGGTCGAGGACCTGGTCGCCGCGCTGGCCGAGCACGACCTG
>DASPIH010000246.1:0-2707 GCA_035629195.1 Blastococcus sp.
CGTCGGACTCGGAGGCGTCGGACTCGGAGGCCCCGTCCGACAACGGCGGCGGCCGGTACGTGACCCCGCTGGTACGCCGCCTGGCCGCCGAGCACGGCGTCGACCTCGGCACGGTCTCCGGCACCGGCGTCGGCGGCCGGATCCGCAAGCAGGACGTGCTCGCGGCTGCGGAGAAGGCGGCCGCGCCCGCAGCCCCGGCTGCACCTGCCGCGTCGGCCGCGCCGCGCGCTGCCGCCTCGCCGGCTCCGACCGTCGACACGTCGGTCCGTGGCCGCACGGAGAAGATGTCCCGCCTGCGGGCGGTCATCGCCCGCCGCATGGTCGAGTCGCTCCAGGTGAGCGCGCAGCTGACCACCGTGGTCGAGGCGGACGTCACCCGCATCGCCAACCTGCGGCAGCAGGCCAAGGCCGACTTCGAGGCCCGCGAGGGCGTCAAGCTGTCCTTCCTGCCCTTCTTCGCCAAGGCCGCGGTGGAGGCGCTCAAGCAGCACCCGTCGGTGAACTCCTCGATCGACCAGGAGGCCGGCACGGTCACCTACCACGACAGCGAGAACCTCGGTGTCGCGGTGGACACCGAGCGCGGCCTGCTGGTGCCGGTCATCCACGACGCCGGGGACCTGAGCCTGGCCGGTATCGCCCGCAAGATCTCCGACCTGGCGGAGCGCACCCGCACGAACAAGGTGACTCCGGACGAGCTGGGCGGTGGCACGTTCACCGTGACGAACACCGGCAGCCGTGGGGCCCTCTTCGACACGCCGATCATCAACCAGCCGCAGGTGGCCATCCTGGGCACCGGCTCGGTGGTGAAGCGTGCGGTCGTCGTCCAGGACCCCGAGCTCGGCGAGGTCATCGCGGTGCGCTCGATGGTCTACCTGGCGCTGACCTACGACCACCGGATCGTCGACGGGGCCGACGCCGCCCGCTTCCTCACCTCGGTGCGGGAACGGCTGGAGGCCGGTCAGTTCCACGGCGAGCTCGGTCTCGCCTGAGCAGGGCTCTGCCCCGCACCACCCGCGAGCTCGCGGCGGGCCTCCTCCAGGTGGCTCGCCGCGGAGTCGCAGCTGAGGAGCGTCTGTGAAGATCGCCGTCGCCGGTGCCTCCGGACTGATCGGCAGCGCTCTGCTGCCTGCGCTGCGCGCGGACGGGCACGACGTCGTGCAGCTGGTGCGCCGCACTCCCCGGACGGCCGAGGAGCACCGCTGGGATCCGCAGCACCGGCGGATCGACGCGGCGCTGCTCCGTGACGTCGATGCGGTGATCAACCTCGGTGGCACGCCGATCCGCCCGCGACCGTTCACCGCCGGCTACAAGGAGCGGCTCCGGAGCAGCCGCCTGGACGTCACGACGACGATCAGCGAGGCGCTCGCCGTCGCCGCAGAGGCAGATCCCGGCCGATCACGCGTCCTGCTCTCGGCATCGGCGGTCGGCTATTACGGCGACACGGGCTCCCGGACGGTCACCGAACGGGACGGCGCGGGGACGGACTTCCTGGCTCGGCTGTGCGTGGAGTGGGAGGCGGCGACCGCGCCGGCGGAGTCCGCGGGCGTCCGGGTGGTGCACCTGCGCACCGGCCTCGTCCTCGGCCACGGAGCGATGCTGGTCAAGGTTCTCGGCACCCTGACCAAGCTGGGCCTGGGCGGCCGGATGGGCAGCGGCCGGCAGTACTGGCCCTGGATCAGCGTGGACGACGAGGTCGGGGCGATGCGCCACCTGCTGACCGCCGACGTCTCCGGGCCGGTCAACCTGACCGGCCCCGCGCCGGCCACCAACGCCGAGTTCACCCGCGAGCTGGCCAGGCAGCTGCACCGTCGCGCGGTGATCCCCGTGCCGGCCTTCGCGATCAACCTCGCGCTCGGCGAGTTCGGCCGGTCCAGCGTCACCGCGGGCCAGCGCGCCATTCCGGTGCGCCTGGAGGAGTCCGGCTACCGGTTCACCCATCGCGACCTGACCTCGGCCCTCCGGGCGGCACTGGGCCGGTCCTGACGGCTCAGCCGATTCGTTCGGCCGTGTCGATCCGCCA
Organism: Blastococcus sp.; assembly: GCA_035629195.1. Taxonomy (GTDB): domain Bacteria; phylum Actinomycetota; class Actinomycetes; order Mycobacteriales; family Geodermatophilaceae; genus Blastococcus. The sequence goes on from DASPIH010000246.1 coordinate 2,021, forward strand.
GCCCTCCGGCGTGCGGGTCAGCACGAGCCGCACCTCCGCCTCCGACCGCCCTGGCACCGTGCGCAACGCCGGGCCGTCCGTCCGGCCGGCCGGGACGACGCGGTAGTCCGGCCACCGGTCGGTCACCAGCAGCTCGGCGCGACCGTCGGAGACGTGCGCCACCGCGAGGTCGACGACGACCGGCGCGAATCCGCTGAGGACCTCGCCGCCGGCGAGGAGTTCGCGCCCGTGCCGCTCGTCCGCGGCCAGGAGGGGGCTGCCCGGGGCGTGGACAGCGGCGAACCGCTCGGGTGCCCCGGCGAAGGCCTCGCCGCGCCGCTGGTACAGCTCGGCCACCAGCGCCCGCCACGCGTCGGCGTCCGTGGGCGTTGCTGTCTCCGGCAGACCGGCCGTCTCCGGCAGGCCTGCCGGCGGGGGCCCGGCGCTGCCCGGCGATGGCGCCTGCGACGTCGGCGAGGGTGGGGTCAACGGCGGGCTCACCGGCGGGGGCATCGTCGTGGTGGCCGCCGCGACGGGAGGAACGCCGTCATCGGCGCCGGCCTCGTCGCCCCAGCGGCTCCCGGCCCACACCGTGGTCGCCAGGGCGGCCAGCAGCCCGGCCGCCACGAGCAGCCCGCGCACCAGCGACGGGCGAGCCGGAGGCGTGCTCCGACGCCGCCCGTGCCGGCCGCGTCCGGGTTCTCCCAC
>DASPIH010000247.1:0-15169 GCA_035629195.1 Blastococcus sp.
ACGCTGCGGCGATGGCCGGCGCCTCGGTGATCGCGCTGCCGGCCATGGCCCCGTCGGCGCACCCGGTCCCGGCCGCGCCGCCCCGGGCAGGCGCGCACCCGGTCGCCGTCCGGCTGCTGGCCGGGCTCACGGCCCTGTGCGGCGTCCTGCAGCTGATCGTCCGGCTGCCGGTCGTGCACGACCGCCTCGGGCTGGGTGGAGCGGCGATCGACCCGCTGTGGGTGCCTGTGGCCGGCTCGGTCGGATCGGTCGTCGTGGGACTGCTGCTGGTGCTGCTCGCCGACCAGTTGGCGCGGCGCAAACGCGTGGCGTGGCAGCTGGCGGTGGCCCTGTTCGGCGTCGGCACCGTCGCCCACGTCGTCAAGGGCCCGCATCCGGTCGCCGCGACGCTGTGCGTGGCGATGCTGGCCGCCCTGGTGGTCCACCGGTCGGCGTTCCGCGCACCGGCCGACCCGCCCTCGCTGCTGCGGCTGGCGCACTTCCTGCCGGTCTACCTGGCCGCGGTGCTGCTGTTCGGCGTCACGACGTTGTGGGCCGAGCGATCCCGGATCGAGCCGGACCTCACCCTGGGCGGCGCCCTGGCGACGGTGCTCGGCGGGCTGGTGGGGGTCGACGGGCCCTACACCTACCGGTCGTCGTTCCTGGCCGCGTTCCTCCCGGCCGCCCTCCTGGCGCTGGGCGTCACCGGCCTCGTCGTGCTCGGGGTGCTGCTGGCGCGCCCGCTGGCCGTGCGCCGCCCGCACACCGAGGACGACTGGGCGCGGGCCGGCCGCCTGGTGCACACCTACGGCTGGGACACCCTGGCGTACTTCTCGCTGCGGGACGACAAGAGCTTCTTCTTCTCCAGCGACGGCGAGGCGTTCCTCGCCTACACCTACCTCGACGGGTTCGCGCTGGTGTCCGGCGACCCGGTCGGGGCGCGGGAGTCGGTCGTGCAGGTGCTCGACGAGTTCCTCGCCCTGTGCGACGAGCGGGCCTGGACGCCGGCCCTGCTGGCGGTCCGCGAGGCGAGCATGCCGCTGTACTCCTCCCGCGGATTCACCTCCGTCTACCTCGGCGACGAGGCGATCATCGACTGCCGGCGCTTCACCCTCGACGGCCCGGCCCGCAAGGGCCTGCGCGCCGCCGTCCGCCGGGTCGGCCGCACGTACCGCTTCCGGCTCATCGCCGAGGCCGATGCACCGCCGGTCATGGTCGCCCAGCTCAACGCCATCAGCGAGCGCTGGCGCGGCAAGAACCCCGAGCGGGGGTTCACCATGTCGCTGTCCCAGGACGTGCGCGGCGCCGGTGCCGCGCCGGACTTCCTGCTCTGCGTCGCCGTCGACGAGCACGGTGTGCCCGGTGGCTTCCTGCGGTTGGTGCCCGCCTATGGCCCCTCGTTCGGCTACACGCTCGACCTGATGCGGCACGACCCCGACGCCCCGAACGGGATGACCGAGTTCCTCATCGCCTCTGCCGCCTCGGCGCTGGGCGCCCGGGGAGTGGCGCGGCTGTCGATGAACTTCGCGATGTGGGGCCGGCTGTTCGCCGACGACGTGGAGTTCACCCCGGCCCAGCGGGTGGCCCGCTGGGCGGTCGGCGTGCTCAACCCGTTCTTCCAGATCCGATCGCTGCGGGATTTCAACGGCCGGTTCGACCCCGAGTGGCTGCCGCGGGTGCTGGCCGTCCGGCGCACCAGCGACCTGCCGCGGGTCGGCCTGCGGTACGCCGGCGCCGAGGGCTTCCTCGCCGTCCCCGGCCTGGGGCCGCTGCTCGTCCCCCGGGCCGTCGGCGGGGTCCCGGCCCCGTCGGACCCGCCGGGGCAGGCGGCGGCGTGACCCGGGCGGGCACGGTGCTGGGGACGGCGGTCGTGCTCGCGGCGCTGCTCGCCGTCCTGGGCGTCGTCCAGTGGGCCGGTCGGGACCGGGCCGCGTTCGGGCCCGGCTCCTTCGACGCCGTCGAGCGCGCGGTGGACGAGGCCGGACTGCAGGTATGCCACGTCACCGAGGCTCCCGACGGGCTGGCCGTGTCCAGCCTCCGCAGCCGCGCCTACGAGGTCGCCGTCTCCTGCCCCGGCGACGACGCCACCGTGGTGGTCGACCGGTTCGCCTCCGCCGGCGACCGGGACGCGGCCGCCCGGCAGTTCGAGTCGCAGGTCCGGCCACGCAGCAGCGGGGCCGTGTTCACCCTGGCCGACGCGACCGTGCTGCTGCAGGGCTCGGGGAACGGCGACGTCCGGCGCCGGCTGGGCGAGGTGCTGCGCCACGAGGGCGCGCGGTGACCGGCCCGGCTCGCACGGCCCGGCTCGGCGTCCTGGCACTGGCGATGATCAACGTCGCGTCGATCGTGAGCGCCCGGAACCTGCCGGTCATGGCCGAGTACGGCTGGTCGATGCTGCTGCTGTTCCTGCTGTCCATCGTGGTCTTCCTCGTCCCCATCTCGATGGCCGCGGCGGAGCTGGGCACCGCCTTCCCCCGGGACGGCGGGGTCTACGCCTGGGTGAAGGAGGCGTTCGGGGGACGCACCGGCTTCCTGGCGGTGTGGTGCGACTATGCCGAGAACGTCGCCTGGTTCCCGACCGTGCTGTCGTTCATGGCCGCCTCGTCGGCGTATGCGATCGACCCGGCGCTGGCCACGGACAAGCGCTACCTGCTCGCCGTGATGCTGATCTTCTTCTGGGGCACCACCGCCGCCGGGCTGCGCGGCGTGCGCGCGTCGGCGCTGATCGGTGCGGTCGGCACCGTGGCCGGATCGATCCTGCCGGCGCTGCTGGTGGTCGGGCTCGGGGCGGTGTTCCTGCTGCAGGGTCACGCCTCGGAGATCCCGTTCTCCGCCGGTGCGCTCGTGCCCGACGTGCACCTGGACAACCTGGCGTTCCTCGGCGGGATCGTGCTGCTGTTCACCGGCATGGAGATGGCCGGCTTCCACGCCCGGGAGACGCGCGACCCCGGGCGCACCGTCCCGCGGGCGATCGCCCTCGCCGTCGTGATCACGGTGGCGTTCTCGGTGCTCGGTTCGCTGTTCATGGCGTTCGTGCTGCCCGAGCACGAGATCAGCCTGGTGTCCGGCACGATGCAGCTGTTCTCCAGCGTGCTCGACACCCTGTCGGTCGGCTGGCTGCTGGCGCCGCTGGCGGTGATCGTGACCCTCGGCGGCATCGCGCACCTCACCCCGTGGGTGCTCGGCCCGGCCAAGGGGGTCGCCGTGGTGGCGCGGGACGGGTTGGCGCCGCGGCGGCTCGGGCGCACCAACCACAACGACGTCCCGGTGGCGCTGCTGATGGTCCAGGGTGCCGCCGGCACCGTGTTCGCACTGCTGTTCGTGGTCGTGCCGAGCGTCAGCACCTCGTACTGGATGTTGTCGGCGGTCACCGCGCAGGTGGTCGTGGCGATGTACGCGCTGGTGTTCGCCGCCCTCGTCCGGCTGCGGTACACCCGCCCCGACGTGCCCCGGCCCTATCGCATCCCCGGTGGACTGCCCGGCGTGTGGCTCGTCGGTGGCGTCGGGCTGCTCGGCTGCGTGGGGTCGTTCGTGCTGGGCTTCGTCCCGCCCAGCCAGCTGGCGACCGGCAACACCGTCGTCTACGTGCTGTTGCTGGCGCTGGCGACCGTGGTGCTCTCGCTGCCGCCGTTCGTGTTCGCGCTGCTCAGCCGCCGCCGTCAGCCCGAACCGGTGCCGACACCGGTGGGCTGACCCGCCTCCTGGCCGACCGCAGCGGCGGCCGAGGAACGCGCCAGGGCGACCGTCGCCGCGACCATGGCCGCCACCAGCAGCCCGATGAGCAGCCACTCGGCGCCGTCGGCGTGCAGACGTTCGCCGAGCACGGTGATGCCGAGCGTGACGGCGACCACCGGTTCGCCCACCGTCGCCGCGGGCAGCGATGCCCCCAGCGAGGCGGCCTGGAACGCCGACTGCTGCACGAGCGTCCCGCCCAGCAGGGCCGCAACGAGCAGGTAGGTGCTCCAGTGGCCCAGCACTGCCGCCGGCCCGTCGTCGAGGAGGCTCACCACGCCCTTGGTGAGCGCCGCGGCCAGGCCGTACGCCACGCCGGTCGTCACGGCCAGCAGCACCGCGCGCGAGGTGCCCCGCCGGACGGCGGCGCCGAGCAGGCAACCGGCCACGGTGACGCCGAGCACCACCCAGGCCGGCAGCCAGACCCGCCAGCCGGCCAGCTCCGCCCCGGCCGTCGGCTGCCCGGTGACGACGAAGGCAGCCAAGGACAGCACGAGCACGCCGGCCCAGGCCCAGTCCGACCGGGCCAGCCGCCGTCCGGCCCACCGGGCACCCAGGGGCAGTGCGAACAGCACCGTCGTGACCAGCAGCGGCTGCACGAGCAGCAGCGACCCGAGACCGAGCGCCGCTGCCTGGGCGACGTACCCGCTGGCGTCGGCGAGCGTGCCGGTCCACCACCGCGGGGAGCGCAGCAGCGAGCGGACCAGCCGCAGCCCGCGGTCCTGTCCCACCGGCACCGTCGCCGCCGACCGCTGCTGCACCGCCGCCGCGAGCGCGAAGAGAGCGGCGGCGAGGAGTGCCAGCGCGGCGGCGAGCCAGCCGAGGGTGCCGGAGTCCACAGCGGAGGTCACGGCCGGGTCATCGCGCCGGGCCCACCGGGTCGGGCGGCGGCCGCGTGGGCGCCGGCTGGAGCGGGCGGCGGCGCGGCGTCACGACCACGGCGGCCAGGGTGTCGATCGAGACGACGTCGTCCACCGGCTCTCCCCTCGGCCCCGCGGCCGGTGCCGCTGCGTGCCTCCGACCATGGAGGCGGGTCCTCCAACCGCGCTCCAACACTGGCTGGACCGGCTGCCGTCGAAGCGGGGCTCGGAGCATCCGTGCCGAGCGTCTTCGTGGTCCATCCCGCCGGATGCGGACGACGCAGACGCAGGGCGGCCACAGCCGCAGCCGCGCCGCGACGTCGGGACACCACCGCGCGATGTGAGGGAGCAGGATCGGGAGGGTTGGACCGATCGTGGAGGCGACCCGGAGACCGTGGGACATCGGTTGCCCGAGCGGGCGCCGGGAGGGGGACCACATCATGTCCGTCGAGGTGATCGAGCCGCAGCGGGAGCGCGGGGCCACCGACGAGGTGCTGGTGGTGGGGGCCGGTCCGGTGGGCCTGACGGCCGCCTGCGAGCTGGCCCGCCTGGGCGTCGCGGTGCGCGTCGTCGATGCTCTCGAGCGTCCGACCACCGAGTCACGGGCCGTGGGCGTGCACGCCCGGAGCCTGGAGATGCTCGCGTCGTTGGGCGTGCTGCCCCGGCTGGAGTCCCGGGGGCGGCGCATCGGCGCTCTCGAGGTGGTCGACGGAGGTACCGGGAAGACGCGGGCGCGGCTGGAGCTCGGCGCCGTGCCCACCCGGCACCCCTACGTGCTGGACGTTGCGCAGCCCGACACCGAGGAGGTGCTGGCCGAGCGTGCCACCGAGCTCGGCGTCGTCCTCGACCGCGGGGTGGAGCTGATCGCGCTCGTCCAGGACGCCGACGGCGTCGAGGTCACCCTGCGCACCGGGGACGGCGACCGGACCTCACGCGTGGGATGGGTCGTGGGTGCCGACGGCGCACACAGCACCACCCGGCACCTCCTCGGAGTGCAGCTGCAGGGCGGCTTCCACGGCCAGCACTTCGCGATGGCCGACGTGGATGTCGACACCCTGTTCTCCCCGGACACCATCCGGATGTTCACCCATCCCGATGGCATGGGCATCCTCTTCCCGTTGGCCGGGAGCCGGGCCCGGGTGATGTTCTTCGTCGAGGCGCCGGACCCCGGTGCGGGCGACCCGACCCTGGAGCAGATCCAGGCCCTGGCCGACGCCCGCATGGGCGGTCGGGTCACGGTGCGGCATCCGCGCTGGCTGACGTACTTCGAGGTCCGCCATGCCCAGGTCGCCGAGTACCGCCACGGCCGAGTGCTGCTCGCCGGCGATGCCGCCCACGTCCACAGCCCGGCCGGGGCCCAGGGGATGAACACCGGCATCCAGGACGCGGCAAACCTCGCCTGGAAGCTCGCCCTGGTGGCGCAGGGCCGGGCGGGCACGGAACTGCTCGACACCTACCACGACGAACGGCACCCCGTCGGAGCGCGGGTCGTCCGTGCGACCACGGCGCTGACCGACGTCGGTACCGCCTCGGGCCCGCGGGCCGCGATGCGCGACCTGGCCATGTTCGTCGTCGGCCACGTCCACCGGCTCGGTGACACCGCCGCGACCACGCTGGCCGAGCTGACCGTCCACTACCGCGACAGCCCGCTGTCGCGGCTGGACGGCCGTTCCCACCGCGGCGCCCGGCCCGGGGACCATGCGCCCGACCCGGTCGGACTGTCCCGTCGGGACGGGACGCCGGTGGCCGTGGAGGAGCTCCGGACTCGTCCCGGCCTGGTGGTGCTGACCCGTGGCGGGAACTCCAGCAGCATGGCAGAGCTGCACCGTGTGGTCGGGGGCCTGGGCACGGTCGTCGGGGTCGCCGACCGCGCCTCGACCGCCACCGGCGACGGCGACTGGGTCGTCGACGCCGACGACGTCCTCCGCCGGGCCTACGGGCTCGGGTCGGAGGGCATCGCGCTGATCCGTCCCGACGGCTACCTCGGCCTCGTGGCGGACTCGGCCGACCCGGACCTCGTCCGCCGCTACCTGGTCGAGGTGCTGCGCATCGTGGAACGGCCGGCCGAGGCCCCCGTGCGGACGGGAGGGTAGGCGTCGCCGTGTGAGTCCGGGCCGATCCGCGTGCACCGGCGGATGGAGCGCGCGCACGGCGGACTACGCATGACACCTGGATCAGGGTCGTGCCGGTGCGCCGCCTGCGCTGACGGCCACTCAGTACTCGGCCCGGCCGCGGCGCCAGTAGCCCATGAACGCCACGGCGTCCCGGGGGACGCCGTGGTCGCGGACCAGCGATCTGCGCAGGTGCTTGACCATCCCGGCCTCACCGGCGAGCCAGGCGTAGCAGCCGGCGGCCCCGTCGTGCTCGGGAACGTCCCACAGAACGGCACGGTCGACGTCCACGTCCTCGGGGTCCTGGCCCGGCAGGGCGGAGGCGATGCCCAGGTCGGCCAGTGCGGCGTGCACCGCTGGGACCAGTCGCCCGCCATGCGCACATCCGTCGCGGGGGAGCCACCGAACCGCCACCGCGTCCGCCGCGGCAAGAGTCTGGACGTCGGCGGTGGTGGGCACCTCGAGCAGCACCGTCACGCTCCGGGAACCCGGATCGAGCCCCTCCAGGATGGCGCACACGGCCGGTACCGCCGTCTCGTCCCCGGCCAGCAGCAACGTCCGCGCGGTCGGCGGCGGAGCCCACTCGCAGCCCCACGCCCGCCCGCGGCCCTGGCGATCCGGGCCGAGCAGCACGACGGGATCGCCGGGGACGGCGCGGGCGGCCCACCGGGAGGCCGGGCCGGCGTGCTCGTCGTGCAGGACCACGTCGAGGTCGAGTTCGGCGCGCTCCGGACGCGCCGCCCGGACCGTGTAGGTGCGCAGGTACGGGCGTCGACCGTCCGGAAGCGCCCGGTAGCAGGTGGACCAGGGCCCCGTCGAGCGCAGGAGCTGCTGGGGGCCGGAGCCGAGGTGGTCGTCCTCGTGGGGCAGGAGGAGCTTGATGCGCTGGTCGTTCCCGGCGAACCCGAATCCACCGAGGTCGTCACCGGTGAGGGTCAGTCGGACGACGTGCGCTCCGATGCGCCGGACGTCGGCGACCACGGCACCGAAGAAGCGCCACTGCGGCCCGGCCGGCGGCGCCGTCGCCCCCTCCGTCGCGGTGGCGGACCCCGAGGTCTCCACGTCCGCGGCCACCCCTCACCCCTCGCCCGGGAGGTGCACGGGGTGCAGCCGGCGGACCGGCACGACCATCGGCGTCCCGGCCACGGGATCGGGGACGACCCGGGCCTCCAGGTCGAACACGTCGGCCATCAGGCGTTCGGTCAGGACCTCCGCCGGCGGTCCGGAGGCGACCAGCACGCCGTCCTTCATCGCGACCAGCCGCTGGGCGTAGCGCGCGGCGAGATTGAGGTCGTGCATCACGATGACCACGGTCCGCCCGTGCTCGGCGTGCAGCTGGGCGACGAGCTCGAGCACATCGATCTGGTGCGACAGGTCCAGGTAGGTCGTGGGTTCGTCGAGCAGCAACAGGTCGGTGCCCTGCGCCAGCGCCATGGAGATCCAGGCCCGCTGCCGCTGTCCGCCGGAGAGCTGGTCGACCGGTCGGTGGGCGAGCTGCGTCATGCCGGTCCGGGCCAGCGCCTCGGCCACGGCGGCCTCGTCGCCCCTCGACCACTGCTGGAGCCACGTCTGATGCGGATGGCGGCCACGGGCGACGAGGTCGGAGACGGTGAGTCCCTCGGGTGCGATCGGCGTCTGGGGGAGGAGGCCGAGCACCCTGGCGACCTCGCGGGTCGGGGTGCGGGAGATCGCGCGTCCGTCCAGCAGCACCTGGCCGGAGGTGGGCCGGAGCAGTCGGCCCAGCGCACGCAGCAGGGTCGACTTGCCGCAGCCGTTCGGGCCCACGATCGCCGTGAACGACCCCTCGGGCAGCTCCAGGCTCAGGTCGTCGACGACCACGTGCTCGTCATAGGCCAGCTCCAGCCGCTCGGCGGCGAGGCGGACGCGTCCGGCGGAAGCGGGGCGGGATGGCACGAGGTGCGTCGTCACAGCGTCGATCGCCGCCTTCCGCGGACGAGGAGCCAGAGCAGGTACGGCGCGCCGACGGCCGCCGTGAGGATTCCGACGGGCAGCGCCTGGGGCAGGACGGTGCGGGTGAGCAGGTCGGCGGTGAGCACCAGCGCGGCGCCGAGCAGTCCGGAGGTCAGCAACGGCGGCCGGGACGACGCGGCGAGCCGGACGGCGATCTGCGGCACGACGAGGGCGACGAAGGCGACCGGTCCGGCGGCGGCCACCGCGGTGGCGGTGAGGCCCACGGCGACGAGGACGACGACTGCCTGCGCCGTGGCGAGCCGCACGCCCAGTCCGCGGGCCGTGTCGTCCCCGAACTGCAGCACGCCGAGCACCCGGCTGGCCGCCAGCGCCGCCGGCACCAGCACGAGCAGGGACAGTGCCAGCGGGGCGGCGTGGTTCCAGGTGCGGGCGTTGAGCGACCCGGTGATCCACACGTAGGCCGTCGCGGCGTCGTGGATGTCGGCACGGGTCAGCAGCCAGTCGGTGAGTGCGGCGGCGACGGCCCACAGCGCGATGCCGACCAGCACCAGACGGTGGCCGTCGATGCCCGCCCGCCAGGTGAGCCCGAACAGCAGTGCGCCCGTGACGAGCGCTCCGGCGAGGGCGGCGAGCGGGATCCCGACGCCGCCGAGGACCGAGCCGGTCGAGGAGGTTCCGCTGAGCACGATGGCGGCGACCCCACCGGCCGAGGCGCCCTGGGTGATGCCGAGGACGTCGGGGGAGGCCAGCGCATTGCGGGCGAAGGTCTGGAACAGCGCGCCGGCCAGCCCGAGGGCCAGACCGACCAGCAGGCCGACGACGACCCGGGGCGCACGCAGGTCCAGGATGATCAACTGCTGACGTGCCTCCCCCTGGCCGACCAGCGTGCGCAGCACGTCCGCGAGGCCGATGGGGTAGTCGCCGCGGCCGAGGCTGATGGCCCCGACGAGGACGACGGCGGCCGCGGCGATCAGCGGCACCGCCACCTGACGTCCGCGGATCCGGCCGGACACGGGGCCGACGCGGACGGCCGTCGCGTCGCGGCCGGCGGAGGTCGGGCGCTCGGGAGCCTGGGCGGTCATGGGCCGGCCAGCTTCCGACGGCGGACGAGGGCGATGAGGAACGGCCCGCCCAGGATGGCCAGGACGATGCCCACCTGCACCTCCCCGGGACGGGCGACCACCCGGCCGACGACGTCGGCCAGCAGCAGCAGGATCGCCCCGACCAGTCCCGAGCAGGGCACGAGCCAGCGGTGCTCGGGGCCGGTGACCGCGCGGACGGCGTGCGGCACGACCAGCCCGAGGAACGCGATCGGCCCGCACGCGGCGGTCGCGGCCCCGCAGAGCAGGGTGATCGCGGTCAGGCCGGTCAGGCGGGCCAGCCACACCCGTTGACCCAGCCCGCGGGCGACGTCGTCCCCCAGCCCGAGCAGGTCGAGGGCGGGGGCGTTGAGGAGGGCCAGCACCAGGCCGACGGCGATGAACGGGGCGATCTGCCAGGCGACGTCGGCTCCGCGCCCGCCCAGCGCACCCACGACCCAGAAGCGGAAGCTGTCCAGGCTCTGGGCGTCGCTGACCAGGATGGCCCGTACCAGCGCGTAGAACAGCGCGCTCAGGGCGGCGCCCGCGAGCGCCAGCGTGACCGGGCCGGCGCCGCCTCGGCCGACGGAGCCGAGCAGGAACACCAGGACGGTGCCCAGGAGCGCGCCGAGGAAGGCGAACCAGACGTAGCCGGCCGGATCGCCGATGCCGAGCAGCCAGATCGCCAGGACGACGGCGAGCGAGGCGCCCGCCGTCACGCCGAGGAGGCCCGGGTCGCCCAACGGGTTGCGCGTATGGCCCTGGGTCAGGGCGCCGGCGACGCCGAGCGCGAGGCCGACCATCACGCCGAGGACCGTGCGCGGCAGTCGTAGCTCCCGCACGATGATCGCCTCGTCGGTCCGCAGCGAGGAGTCGGTCAGCGCCTGCCAGACCGTGCCGATGCCGATGGAGCGCGTGCCGACGGCGATGCTGACCAGGGTGGTCGCGACCAGCACGGCCACGAGGACCGCCAGGCCCAGCCAGGGGGCGCCCGGGCTGCGCGACGGACCACCCGGTGGAGTCCGCCGCCGGGACGGCAGCACGCCGACCCCGGGTCCTCCGCGGCCCGCGGCCGGCATGGGCGCGTCGTTCGGGTGCGCCATGCGGCGGGCTCCATGGGACGGCGAGCAGGTTCTTTGGTGAGCCAAACCTTACTTGGCGGCTCCTTCGAGGGAGCGGTCGGGTCCGCGGGGCGGCACGTCCGGGAGGCGTCGCTGCGGGCGCGGCCGCCGCCGGGCCGGCGTCGCGCGGCCTCCTGCTCCGGCGGGACGCGCGGTCGTGGTCGGTGCAGGGGACCTCGCCACTCGGGCTTCCGGGACGCGACGCACCCTGTTGCACCCCCGACGTTAGGTAAGGCTACCCTTCGCCCCACTCGGGTGTCCGAGCCACGCGCCTCCTGCAACGGCCCTCCGGCCCGGCGCGTGCCCCCACGAACGAAGGACGTGCTCGATGCGGCTGCGACCCCTCACCGGCCCCCTCGCCGCCAGCCTGCTGGCGACGGTGACCCTGACCGCATGCAGCTCCGGCGGGAACGCGGCAGAGACATCCGGTCAGCAGGGGGGTAGCTCCTCCGACGTCCGCGCCGTCGAGCACACCATGGGCTCGACGGAGGTCCCGGTCGAGCCGCAGCGCGTGGTGGTCCTGGACTCCCCGCACCTGGACACCGCTCTGGCCCTGGGGGTCACGCCGGTCGGATCGGTCCAGTCCGACGTCGCCGAGGGTCTGCCCGGCTATCTCGGGGACCGGACGGAGGGCATCGAGGTCGTCGGCACGATCGAGGAGCCGGACCTGGAGGCGATCGCAGCGCTCGAGCCGGACCTGATCCTGTCCTCCCAGGTCCGTCACGAGGCGATCTACGAGCAGCTCGGTGACATCGCGCCCACGGTCTTCACGGAGTACGAGGAGGGCTGGGAGGCGATCGCCGGGACCACCGCCGATGCCCTCGGTCGGGCGGACGAGGGCGAGGAGCTGCTCGCCGACTACCGCGATCGCGCCGGCGAGGTGGGCGAGGCGGTCGGCGCCTCCGACCTGCGGGCCTCCGTCGTGCGCTTCCTGCCGGACGAGACCCGCGTCTACGGGCCCGACACGTTCTCCGGCAGCGTCCTGACCGACGTCGGGTTCGGTCTTCCGGACCTCGAGTACGACGAGTACTCCATGGCGTACCTGAGCGCGGAGGAGATCACGCAGGCCGACGCGGACATCCTCTTCGCGACGACCTACGGGCCCGCGGAGGAGACCACCCGGGGCAGCGTCTCGGCTCTGTGGGGCGGTCTGTCGGCGGTGCAGCGCGGCTGCCAGTTCGACGTCGAGGACAGCGAGTGGATGCTCGGCATCGGCCCCATCGGCGCAGGGATCGTGCTCGACGACATCCAGGCCACGCTGGGCGACGGCGCCTGCCGCTGAGCCCCTGACCCGGTGTGCGTCGGGGCTCGCCCCGCCCCGGGTTCCGTCCTCGCCCGTGTGCCCGCGGCACACGTCTGTCCCGCAGCCGGTACGGCTGCCCGTTCCGACCAGGAGGTCCTCGGTGCTCGCTCCACCGTCCGCGACCGGCACCGGATGCGACCGCTCCGTTCCGCCGGAGAGCCTGCCGCCGGGAGTCCGCACCTGGCTGCGCGACCGGGTCGCGGTGGGCGCGATGAGCGGTTACGTCTACGACCCGGCCGTCGCCCTTGCCCGGGCACGGGCACTCCGGGCCGCGTTGCCGGCCTGGGCGTCGCTGTTCTTCGCGGTCAAGGCCAACGGATTCCGCCCGGTCCTGGCCGCGCTGGCCGGGCCGGGGGGCGTGGACGGCTTCGAGGTCGCCTCGGCCGCCGAGGCGCGGACGGCGCTCGCGGTGCTGCGCGAGGCCGGTCGCGCGCCGCGCCTGCTGGCGGCCGGGCCGGCCAAGACCGAGGCGCTGCTGCAGCTCCTCCTCGACGTGGACACCGAGGTCGTCCACGTCGAGAGCCCCCTGGAGCTGTGCCGGCTGTCGGCGCTGGCCCAGGTGCGGGGGCGCCGCGTCCAGGTCGGCCTCCGGGTGAACCCGGCGTCGGTGGCGGTGCGCGGCTCGCTGGTCATGGCCGGGCGTCCGTCACCGTTCGGCGTCCCCGAGGCCGACGTCCCGGCTCTGCTGGACCTGGCCGGGACGCTGCCCGGGATCGACGTCGTCGGGTTCCACGTGCACGCCGTCTGCGGAAACCGGGACGCGATCGCCCATGCCGCGTACGTCGGCTGGTGCCTGGACTGGGCGGCGCGGACCGCCCGGGCCGGCCGGCTGGACCTGCGCTGGGTCGACGTGGGCGGCGGTCTCGGCGTCGCCTACGGCGGCGAGGCCCCGCTGGACGTCGACGTCCTCGGCGCCGAGCTCGCCCGGCTCACCCCACCGGCCGGGACCGAGGTCGGCTTCGAACCGGGCCGCTGGCTGGTCGCCGACTGCGGCTGGTACGCCGCCGAGGTCGTCGACGTCAAGGAGGCCTACGGCACCGCCTACGTCGTGGTCCGCGGCGGCATCGGTGGCTTCGCCCTGCCCGGCACCGAGGACTTCCCCTTCCCGCTGACCGTCCTCCCGGTCGACTCCTGGCCGAGCGGCCTGCCGCGCCCCGAGCTGCGCGACACGGCCGTGACCGTCGCCGGTGAGCTGTGCACCCCGGAGGACGTGCTGGTCCGCGACGTGCTCGTCGGTCGCGTCCGCGCCGGTGACCTGGTGGTCGTCCCGCAGGCCGGCGCCTACGGGTGGGAGTTCGCGCTCTCCGCGTTCCTCGGCCACCCCCCGGCCACCCGCGACGTCATCCCGTCCGCGCTCCACCCGACCGACCCGACCGGCCACCGCGACCAGACCCGTCCCGCCCGTCCGCCTGCTCTCGCCACCGCTGCCCTGGAGGTCGTCCCGTGAGTCTCACGTTGCCCCGCACCGCGCCGCCGGACCCCGCCGGAGTGCTCGCCCGTCAGGCGGCCCGGGAGTCGGCCGCGCGCACCTACGCCCGGACGCTCCGGATCGTCCCCGTGCACGCCACCGGCATGACCGTGACCGGCGCCGACGGCCGTCGCTACCTGGACTGCCTCGCCGGAGCCGGCACTCTCGCCCTCGGGCACAACCACCCGGTCGTCGTCGAGGCGGTGCAGCAGGTCATCGAGCGCGGCGCCCCCTGGCACGCCCTGGACATCGCGACCCCGGAGAAGGACGACTTCACCGACGCGCTGTTCGCCACCCTGCCCCCCGGGCTGGCGCGGCGGGCCAGGGTGCACTTCTGCGGGCCGGCCGGCACCGACGCGGTCGAGGCCGCCCTGAAGCTGGCGCGGACGGCGACCGGCCGCACGGGCGTGGCCGCCTTCACCGGGGCCTACCACGGGATGACCGCCGGCGCGCTCGCGGCGTCGGGCGGCGTGGCGGTCAAGGAGCCGATGACCGGGGTCGCGGCCGAGGCCGTCCGGCTGCCCTACCCCTACGCCTACCGCTGCCCGTTCGGGATCGGGGACGTCGACGGACAGCTGTCGGCGCAGTACACCGAGCGCCTGCTGGACGATCCGAACGGCGGGGTGGTGACGCCGGCGGCCCTGATCCTCGAGGCGGTGCAGGGCGAGGGCGGAGTCGTGCCGGCGCCGCTGCCCTGGCTGCGGGAGATGCGGCGCATCACGGCCGAACGGGGCATCCCGCTCGTGCTCGACGAGGTGCAGACCGGGGTCGGGCGGACCGGCACCATGTGGGCGATCGAGGCCGCCGGCGTCGAGCCGGACGTGATGGTGCTGTCCAAGGCGATCGGCGGGAGCCTGCCGCTGGCGGTGGTGGTCTACGCCGAGCACCTCGACAGCTGGGCGCCGGGCGCGCACACCGGGACCTTCCGCGGCACCACGCTGGCGATGGCGGCCGGCGCGGCCACGCTGCGCCACGTCCTCGCCGAGCGGCTGCCGGAACGGGCCGAGGCGCTGGGCCGACGGCTGCTCGATCAGCTGACCGCCATGCAGGCCACGCACCCCTCGATCGGCGAGGTCCGCGGCCGCGGGCTCATGATCGGGATCGAGCTGGTCGAGCCCGGTTCCGCGACCGACCGCTGCGGTGCCCGCCCGGGCGCACCCGGGCTGGCCGTCGCCGTGCGCGCCGAGTGCCTGCGCCGGGGACTGATCGTCGAGCTGGGCGGGCGCAACGACACCGTCGTCCGGCTGCTGCCTCCGCTGGTGATGACCGACGAGGAGGCCGGCGCCGTCCTGGACCGGCTCGACGCCGCGCTGACCGCGGCCGAGCGGGAGCACCGCTCGTGACCGCGGTGGCGCCCGTCGCGCGTCCGGCAGCTCTCGCCGCCGAGCTGGCCGACCTGGTGGCGGTGTCCCTCGACGCACTGGCCGCCGGGCGGGCGGCCCGAGGTGGCCCGGTGCCGGCCGGTCCGCCCGGTCGGATCACCGCCGATGTCGACGCCGCCCTGGGCGGTGCGGTCCTGCCCGAGACCGGCATCGGGGCGGCTGCCGCCCTGACGGACCTCGTCACCGCCGTCGCCGCCGGCGC